>JBCQUZ010000149.1:0-4153 GCA_047173645.1 Rikenellaceae bacterium | reverse complement strand
CAGATATACGCAGTTATGAAATGGCGGTATTTATCCCCCAAAATCACTCTATATTTGCACTCGTTATAACAGCAAAGAGGTGTTGCTTGGTACAATTTGGAACAATTCGGTACAATTTGGACCACACAAAATAATTAGCAATGCAGAGCTAAGAAAAGCACCATATATTTGCATCGCTGCGCAGTGAAAGAGTAAGTTTAATTTTTAAGATTTAAGACGAAAAAATGGAGATTATAAATATCGAAAAATGTGCCTTTGAAATGATGATGGCACGACTCAGCGAGTTCGCCCAAAGGGTGGAGAAACTATACCACAAGCGCAATGACAAAACCCTGTCGCAGTGGCTCGACAACGAAGATGTATGCCGTATGCTCAACATATCGAAGCGCACGTTGCAGAGCTATCGTGACAATGGAGTATTAGCATACACGCAGGTGGATCGCAAGATCTACTACTCTGTGGCAGAGGTAAATAGATTTATTAACGACAAAAAGATTAAGTAAAAATGAGCGAGGTAGTAACACGTAAGAGTGAGCAGGTAGTGATGTTTATGCAGCAGATGGATAGCATCTTGAATGGATTTGAGAAGATGATTGAGAGTGTGGATCATCCTCTCGGTGGCGAGAGGTATATTACAGATTATGAACTCTCTAAGCGATTGAGGGTAAGCCGTAAAACCCTTCAAGGGTGGCGCAATAGTCGCAAGATTGAGCATATCAAGTTGGATGGCAAGGTTATTTATGCGGAGTCGGCTGTTCAGCGGTTGTTGGACGAGTGCCGAGTGGCTGCGTGCTGATGGCTATGCTGTTCTGAGGCGAGGAGTCTCATTAGGCGTTAAAATAGCGACTGCACAGGTGAAAATTCTCACCTATGCAGTCGCTATTTCTATGCTTTATCTTCGGCTCGGTCGTCTCTGTTGCGGTGGCATCCCCTCGATTTTGTCGTAGGTGTAGGCAAGATTTGAGCTGTGCTCAACCCCCAAAATATAAAATAGGGGGCTTGGCCTTGACTACTCCGTAGCAAAATCGTTCCTTGCCACTGCAACAGAGATGATTGAGCCGATTAACTAAAAATACTCACCTTATTTTCATCATTCATCGAAATATAAATAGGCAGTTGAGTAGATGCACTGAGTTTGCCGAGTATAAATTTACGAAACCTATCAGCCTCATAACTATCAACTTGAAAGGCAACAGCAATAACCACCTCCAATCCAAAATACTCTGGCACAATCCTATTCCCTCGAACAATACCGCCACAACTCTCAACGTACATTCGAGATTTGAGCAGGGTTTGAATCTTGCCCCGAACAGTCGGAACCATCACTCCCAACAGTTCCGCAATCTCATATTCTGACATCATAACCTTACCACTTGGTACATTCACTATGCCATTTTCACTAATTGTAATTATCTCTCTTTTCATCATCTCTGAATTTTAGTTATTCAATTTTCTACGCTCCATCAGCCTATCCATATCAGCCGATATTTTATCATCGGTCACTTTGGCATAAACCTGCGTACTTCGTATATTTGTGTGCCCCATCATTTTGCTGATACTCTCAATCGGAATACCTGCATCGAGGGTGAATGTCCCGAACGAGTGTCTCGCTTGATGGTACGAGAGGCGATTAGGTATCTCGGAGATAAAAGCGATCTCTTGCAGGTCATACCAGATCATATCTCGCACAGGAAGTGGGAACACAGGTTGCATTGGGTCGGTGGTGTTATATAGATTCAAAATCTTCTCCGCTACTGGGTGCAGAGGGACAAATGCCTCGACCTTTGTTTTCACTCGCTGAATGCGGATATAGGTGCGCCCCTCAAAGGTTTTACCGATATTATCTATTTGCAAATTATAGACATCCGCATAACTAAGTCCCGTGAAGCAGCTGAAGATAAAGACCCTACGTATCATCTCTTGTACTGGATGTGATGATGGACGAGCCATTACTCTTTTCAGCTCCTCACGTGAAATATGTGTGAGTTTCGGAGCTTGATTTCTCTCATACTTCATATCTGCGATGGAATTACAGCGTATTATATCCATATCAACGGCAAGATATATTAACCTATTGAGCCACACCAAGCAACTGTTTACGTGTCCTGGCTTATGCCCTAAATCTCGCTTCATAAAGAGTTTAAACGACTCACCAAACTCATAAGTTATATCCGAAAACTTTACATCCTCCACCCCACGAGAGTGCAAGAATTGTTGCAAGCACTTCTGCGACACTTTCGATTGACGATATGAGGAAGCGGAATTTATCTCAATGGAACGTAGGCGCAAACGCTCTCGCTCCTGCTCACCTGCGGTCAGTAAGGTCTGAGGTGCTGAGTTGTCGCAGACGACACTATTTTTGAGTAGCTCGGCACTTACTACTCCATTGTTCTTTAGTAGCGTATTGTAGTTATTCTCAATCTGATTTCTCAACTTCGAAAGAGCATTGTTTGTTACAGCATTAGAGGTTGATTGCTCCTTAACGCTCCAATCATCTGGCACACAATACAACGCAGTTGAAAATGAACTTATCTTGCCATCAATGGTGATACGACACATTATGGCGGTGGTGTTATCTGATTTCACTCTTCGTTTATCTATGTAGAAGAGGATTTTAAATGTGCTTCTCATTATAATACTAACTCTAAATCTGTGGTTGCTTCAATATATTTATCCATATCGTCAAATAGCTTTTTTGGAGTCACACGAGCGTAAATTTGTGTGGTACTTATGTCGCTATGTCCAAGCATTTTGCTAACAGTCTCGATGGGTACTCCCTGCTCCAAGGTAATTAAGGTGCTGAACGTGTGCCGACTCATATGGTACGACAGAGGTCGCTGCATACCAATAAGATGGCGAAAGCTGCGCATATGTACGCCTACAGTTGGGTACTTGACCAGTGGGAAGATAGTGTCTCGCTTTTTATCCTTGTACTTCTCTATAATCTCTATCGCTTCAGGGAGTAGTTTAACCCTGCTGAGTGATCTGTTTTTGCTTCGGTTGTATATCAACCACAACGCTCCATTCTCATCTTTTGATAGGTTGTCTTTGGTGATTGCTGCTGCATCTACATAAGCTGCTCCAGTCCAACACGAAAAGATGAACATATCACGTGAAATATTGTGCAGTATCTTTTGTGGCGGTATCTCCAAGCCTCTCAATCGTGTGAACTCCTCGTAAGATAGCGCACGTGGTGAACTTACTTTTTGCTTGGGTAGTTTGAAATGGGCGAAGTATAATTTTTCGGAGTGTCCATCTCTAAATGCTATTTTACATACCTTTCGAAGAAGTGCCAAAAAGTGGCGCACAGTCTCCACAGCATAACCATCTTCTAATACTGCAAAGTCTTGAAAATCTCTAATAAATTGCTCATTAAGTTGCCCGAAAGCCATATCAGAACACTTATGTTTCTTCTTGATGAAGTTCGCTAAGCATCTACGAGCGATAATATATTTTGCGATGGTCTTGGGTGATCTATCAATACCCGCACGGTCTCTGAGGCGTTGGGTGTCGGCATCAAATGCAGCGAGCAGAGTCATCTGCGTTGCCAGACCTCCTTGAAAGAAGTTCTTGACATCTTCGGCAGTGAATGGTAGTTTGCGGTCGATTAGAGCATCGTATGCCTCATTGATAGATAGCACCAGACGATCCAATTTAGCGTTGGTTTCGACCGCAATTTTACTTTTGCCATTGAGTCGGCTTTCACGAGCGTTCCACAACTTCTCGCTACACGACAGCTTACAACTGAACTGCGCCATCGAATTGCCGACCGTTATTCGACCCATAATCGGAGTAAGTCCCGACTTATTGATTGTGCCCTTTTTGAGGTAGAGCAACACCTTAAATTTCTCTTGTTTCATACACTTATATTGACGTTACAAATTAACGATAATATAAGCACATCATTACTACGCAAAATACAGACAATCAGCGAATAGAAACCCAACTTAGCTCAAATTTGAGATTCCTCATTCCGCACCACTCGTTTAGGTAACTACACCGCTAACGACTTGGTAACGGAACTACCGCAACATTTCGCTTCACATTGCACTTTTCCAATTTAGCAAACCTCAGCAAACTGCTTATTTCTGAACGAGTTAGATGTTGAACTTCTTCGTTCTTCTTGCGGTTGCTTTGCTACTAAATTTTCATT
>JBCQUZ010000148.1:0-4165 GCA_047173645.1 Rikenellaceae bacterium | reverse complement strand
TTAAATGCTTAACAATTGAGTAACAAACCAGTGAAATAAAAATAATATTAACCGACACAAGGAGAGGGATATATCTTATTAATTAAGAGAATGCTGTCTAAGGTAGGGGAAGTATTATACTCATCTATAACAACTCCAATATGCGCAACCTTAGACTCCCCTTCATGAGCATCGACGAATGGTGCACCAAATAGGATATTTTTATCTTCATCATAAGTAAGCAATCCGTGTGAGACATAACCTCTTATCATAACATAATTACGCACATGGTTTGCAACTAAGACATTTATATATTTTATTAACTTCACAAACGAACAACAAGAATCATCAGCCGTAACTAATATCAAGGAGTCCGAGAATTGAATTTGCTTCAATTCTCTATTTCCTAAATAGTAATTATTCTGACATTCATTTACAAGTAGGTACTCCAAGTGCCTATTATCTTTCATTAGTTTATATATTTTGTCATGAGATTTGGTCTCTAACATATCCTTAAATCCCATCAAATCTATAAACGCAACAAATCTATTTGTTGTTATCTCCCAGCTACTATTCTTATCGTTGTTAATTTTCATCTCCTTTGTGATCTTTCAATATCATCTAAATATTTACAAATATCGTCTAATGGCACTCTTTGATCTAGCATATCAATAATATTATACGCCAAACGATATTGTGCTTTTGTTTGTTCTCTTTTCACCAACTCTGCCTGTTCGCTTAATTTAAATTTTACAAAATCGAATAAATTGATGCTGTCAGGATGTCTTTTACTACACATATTTATCATCTTTAATTTAGCCTCAATGATAAACAGACCATATTTTTTGTTTTCTGTAAAAGAATAAAAATCCATTAATATTTTATGCTGTGCCAAAGATTCTTGCTCTCCATTTGGGTTATTCAATAATTCCTCTGGGATTGCTTGTCTATTTTTTGCAAAAGGTGTCGGTGCAGCTTGAGCTAATTCAGTGTAAGATTTTTTCACATTAGAAATAATATCATCAAAATTAACCCCCTCCCGAAGTTGACTTATTATTGATATGGCAATTTTACACTCATTCACAGTACTTACAGTTGCTGCCGTTTCCATTAACTTCCTCAAATCAGATTCTGCAAATTGATATAAATCCTCTCCACATAAAACACCTTTGTTAATATACCGATTAGCTCGTCCGTGAATCTTCTTTATTGCCTCTGGATTCAAAGATGACTCGCTACATCTGATTATGAATTTAGAGATAATATCATATTGCCTTAATCCCTCGTTTCGTATATCAAGTGCTTTCTGCTTTGGTTTATAAGACTGTTGTGTGTCTCTTATGGTATTTGTTCTCGAAGAACGACCTTGACCAGTATTAGAATGTTTACCCAAAAGCAAGCCTACTGTGTCAACAGTTGTCATACTATAAAGCCTATTGTACAAATATTTTTTGGGACTTGCTATTCCCATACCTTTTTGCCCATACCCAGGTATGATAGCCTTTCGAATAGACCTAGTAATAGCACCTCTCGTAGCTGCAGCAAGACTCTTCTTAAAAGATGGTTTTCTAAATCCGAATTTCATAATAGTTATCCTTTATGTGTTTAGCCATTATCTTATTTGTGGTAGCGACTCCTACAAAAGTAATAAAAATTAGCGACAAATAATCTTCTTAGCTCAAATTTTGAAACTAAAGAGCTAATAGACTGTTTGTTTAAGGTGTGGCAACAGTTAATTATTATCGTCCACACCAACCCATTCACATTTGGTAGCGACCAGCATTTAACAAGAAATCCAACCACTCAAGAGCTGCCGTAGGCAGTTTATATACTCTTGAATGGTTGGATTTGTTGTGATACCTTTGCGAACAAAGGGGGAGGGGTTACATTTTCGAAACCCCCATTGCGTTACTTCTTCTGAAGCTCCTTGATCTGTTTGTCGAGCTTTGCGGACTCCGCTTGATTTAGCCTTGCCTGCTCCTCGGCTCTGATTTTCAGCTCGATGGCTCGCTCGTAATCTTCGATCTGTTTCTTCATCTCTTTGAGAACTTTGCCGCTTTTATCTTTGTATAGTAGCTCTTCGAGGTCATAGACTAACCGATCATCGATATCGCCGATCATCTTGATATAACGATATTTCAGATCATTAGCTCGCAACCCCTCGATCTCGTCCTGCTGCTTTAGAGCATAGCAAGTTACACCGAATGCGATCACTCCTAAGGTGATAAATACTGCAAGAATTTTCCACGATGAGAAGTCAAATTTATGGATATGCACTTGTGGTTTCTTGTCCTGCTGTTGCTGCTCCGCCAACTCTGCAAGTCGCTTATCTATCGAATTATAAATGCCGACCAGATTGCTGTTATAACTGCGCACAAGCTTATCAACCCCTGCAATCTGCGTGTTCGTATTAGAAGCTGTCGCCATTATGGTATTGTAAATATACTGCTTCAACTCCGAATAATCCTGCTCTGGTAGCTTGATATTGCTGAGCATCATCTGTACTTTCGCAACATCAGTGGGCGATGCCGTAGGTTTCTCAGCCAACTCTTTGATGGCTGTTTTTAGCTCTGTTAGTCCCTCCATCTCTGTTTCGTGGAGGTCTCTCAATAAACTCTCGTTCATATTACTTTGGTTTTAAAGGTTAAAATTTAATTCTTCTTTGAGGCTTTCTCTTTTTCTGCATCGACCTGCGGAATGCCTCTTCCTCCGTGTCGATGATTGGATTGTCTGTGAAGTCAAGGAGTCCCAATGCTCCGCCTAATAGATTCTCGCTCTGCTCTTGGGGCTTCGACTGCTCAATATTCCATTGAGGAACAAAAGACTGCTGTGACTCTCGTTGCTCCTCTCGCTGATTCTGTCGTAGCGCAAAATCAATCTTCGAGTAGCTAAACTGCCGATCTACTTTTGAGCCATTGAAAGTAGTGTTGTCAGCCATAAACCTTACACCCTCGACCTGTGATGTAGAACCTTTGGTTTTGTAGCCAACCTCAATTCCATCTCTTCGCAACCTATCTTCAAGCTCCGCCCAAGACTTCGATAATGGCACATTCTTGACGAGCGAATCATAGATTTTATACTTCGTCTTATCCTTGCCTCGCAATCGCTGTCGCTTCACTTTATCCTTGCCATCGGCAAAGTACAATCCGTGCTTTCGAGTCAGCTCCTTGCAAATCTTTTCGGATCGATATTGGTCGTTTGAGTCGCTAATGCTCCGCCCATAGTTATTCACTCGATTGAAAATGATGTGGCAATGAGGGTGCATCTTGTCGTGGTGGCGACCGACGATATATTGCGTGTCGAGTATGCCCATCTTCATCATATACTCACGTGCGATCTTCGCCATCAGAGCATCATCCAACTTTTTCCAATCCTGCTGCGAGAAGTCGAGCGAGATATGTCCGACTGGTTTTGTGACCCTACGATTCATCTCCGACTGCATCTCGAAACTTTGCGCCATCGCTGCCAAATCTCTAATTCGAACACCATTTGAGTCGATCATATTTGCACTCTTTTTGTCGTCCATCACATACTTCACAAGCCCACTAAAAGATTTGCCTTTTGTGATCTTCGCCATCATAGTCGTAGCTCATTTATGATCTCCCCAATCTGATCCGTGAGACTCAAACACTCTCGATGCACGAGTACGTATCCCACCGTATTTGCCTGCCGAGCAAGCTGATTTATGTTGTTATCCATACCACAAAGCCGCCTGATTAGCACCATCCTTTCGGGTGTAATACGAGGCTCAACTTTGCCATTTGTGATGGCTTGTCGAGCGTATTCGCTGTTGCTTATCCCTGCCGATTTTGCACTCTTTTCCAACATCACAAGCTCCTGCAAATTGAGCCGAATATTGATTGCGTGTGTCCGTTTCTGCGACTCTTCAACTGTGGGTTAACTTTCCCTAGAAAAGGTTGACACTTCAGGACTGGTTTAACTAATTGTGTTTACACATTCTTACTCTTACAACTAAACTGCTTGACAGTTACCCTGAATCAGTTTACACTAATAGACTCTTACGCCTAAAGCAGTTGTCATCTTTTTCTCTTTTCCCTAATCGAGTTTACACCCAATTTTTCAAGAGATGTACCATCCTGCGAGGTCGAATAACCTCGATTCAAGGCAAAGATAACTATTTTTTCAACATTTGATACTTACGCCAACACATTTCCACAAATTCTGC
>JBCQUZ010000147.1:0-4165 GCA_047173645.1 Rikenellaceae bacterium | reverse complement strand
CTTCGAGTTCAAAGACCCCAAAGTATATGAGTTGTTTAATCGCCGAGTAGCCGAGCTGAAAGGTTGGCAGCTACCAAAGGCACGTAACACGCAGGGATAATGAGTAGTGAGAAACTATGGGGACTTGATGTTCTGACAAAGATTGTTCACCGCAATATTGAGCCACTAACTACAAATCGCAGCTCTGCATATCGAGACTTTAAGTGTCTAATATGCGGTGAAATACATAGAGAACATATCAATGGCATCTTTGTAGAGAGTGAATCAAGTGTGCGGAAATATTGGAGCAAACATCGGACGTGCAAGGAGAATTTACAGGGGTGAGCAATCACTCCTTTTTTAATAATAACACTAATCTTAATATATGGAGATAAATGCAAAAATGATAGATGAGATGGGTGGATTGGTTCTTTGGCAAATGGAACCAAATACCCCCAACTTCCCAGAAATAAATGAGATTGAAATAGATACATATCTATTCGATGGATATGGTGTAGCTACTCACAACAATAGGCATTACAAGCTAAGTTACAAACGCTTAGAGGAGGTTGCCGATGATGAGCAGGTACATCGAGAGGTTAATGCTTATCGCTATGGCAACCGTGAGTCTGACGATTTAGAAATTACCATTGATGATATGGTAATGACTTATGGTGAGTTTGAGGAGTGTGAGCGTTCGGAGTATGTGAGTTACCTTATCGAGGGGCTTATTAGTAACGCCAGTAATATGAGCGTTGAAGATGGCAAACGTAGATGCTTGAGTTGCGACGACTACATCACACAGTTAAAAGAGTTAGAGAGTTGTCCGCCAAAGTACCTATGCTACTTTACGGACGATGATGATTTAGTTGAGCAGTTCGATGGTGAGATATATCCAGTCTACGACTTTAACGGTGATTATCTATGTGATGTATTGACCGCTGACCTTCTGAATTTAGTCGAAGAGGGATTCATCAAACCGACACACGAACTATCAGACCTCAACGAAACAATCCTTACCTCTATCGAGCAACGAGACAAGGTACTTGCCGCACGATTTGAAGCAATAATATTTCTAACAACAGACAAACACAATGAATAAAATAACAAAACCAGCATCACTACAAGAGTTGGCAGTGATGGCAAACAATCTCTCAGTAAATGGTGAGATAAATTTTAGTTGTGATGAGGACTCAAACTTCTGGGCTCTTCGCAAAATCAACATCTTCGATGGCGATATACTTCTCGTAGGTTCTTATGGTGGCGGTCTCACATCGTCACTCGACTTGCAGATTGATGGAGACGAACACGAGATACACTCTTTCCTAAAACGAGTTCTTGAAGACCACGCAGCAGACGAGGTGTTTGTAGAGGTCTCTAAAAATTCATACACATACTGGAATCGCCTTTGTGACCTCAACAAAGAGATAAAAGAGAACATCATCAAAACCATCAAGGCACACAATCTTACAGAGGTTGAGATAGCCGATGAAGATGGTTTGGGAGTCTCGGTAATGTGGCACGATAGGTATGGTGACATTCACGATAGCATAGTACTCAAAGTGGTGCTTGCAGACGATGATCTCAGCCTTATAGTAGAAAGTAGCGAATACACAGCTGAGGAGACCACCGAAATAGAGTGCTGTGATTTTGCTTTTAGCCATACAGGTTGGCTATCTGAGATTTTTGACTGTGTAGATTCTATTCTTAACCCTAAAGAGAATAACGATGGCGAGTAACACAGTATATATAACCGTTCGACTCGACATAGAGAATGAGAAGGTGAACGAAATCACTGCCGATGATATTGATAATATTATTAGCGAAATGGATTATGAATTTAAGAACTCTGGCGACTTTCAGATAGTCGATACAGAGATTTGTGGAATTAACGAATAACAACAATGAAGATAGGAAGATATAATTTAGAGCTAAAACAGTTCAAGCACGTAGAATCACTCTCGGAGGAGACCGAATGTTTCAGTGCCGAGCTATATGTTAATGGGGTGAAGTTTGCCTCGTGTCGCAATCGTGGTCAAGGTGGCCCAACAGATATTGACCCATACCCAGAGCACAGAGGGTTGGAGGGTGAGATCATAGAGTATTTGAAGACTCAACCCAAACATAAGTATGGAGAGTATGAGCTTGACCTCGACTTAGAGCTGGTAATTGGCTTGATGGTGGCGGAATTTGTGAACGCAAAGATAAAACGCAAACTCACCAATCAATGTAAAAAGGCACTGCTCTTTGAGACTCCGAACGGTGTTATCTATAGCGTGAAGTGGAGAAATGCCGATATCGCAAAGCTCCGTAGCTCTCGAAGTGGTGTTGAATCAATGGTTGCTATTATTGAGCGAGAGACCGCCAAAGAAGCCAAGCTCCTTAACCAGAATGTATCACTTGAAATGTTAAAAGACCTACTACAATGAGAGCGGAGACAGTAAGCCGACAGGCAGGTGACAAATTAAGTCTAATAGAGAGAATCGACAAACTTTTTGCAGAGTTTGTAGCTGATAATCAACGGGAGCCATTGCACGCAATGTGTGTCATAAAATATTTAGACGATGATACTACTGAGGATTGCACAATCGCCCTCATATCTGATAGTGAGGAGGATAACACCTTCTATTACTGCGACTCATTAGCAGATCTAAAGGCACTGACTGAGCGAGGATGCGAAGATTTTATAGTTGTTGAATGTAAGGACTTTATAGATTAAAACAATGGCAAAGGAGGCAAAATGCAAAACATTAGATAAACGCATAATAGAGTTAATGCGTGAGAACTGGCTCTTCCCCATATATATCCATGCAGGTGTTGTGGAGCTACTAAACAAAGTCAACACAATGACCGATGAGGAGCTAAAGAAGTATATGGATAATATGATTCACCCCGATGTCGCAAGAGCGCACATCAAAGAGATATATGAACGTTTAAATTAGAGAGAATGACCTATCAACAAAAAGTACATGAACTCCACAATGAGATTATTGCAGAGTTCCACAAAATCACAGACCGTCCTGAGGGATGGCTACCTCACACCGTATATATTGAAGAGGAGGGAGAAGATAGTCAAGGCAGAGGTGTTCCAGTCTACACAGCCTACAAACTTCTCGACTACCTTCCCAGCGGAGAGTGTCAACTTCTAAATGTTGCTACTAACAAAGAAGAGGTAGGTGCTCTCTGTGAAATAGAGATAGACTGGCTCGTTACAGTATTAAACTGGTATAGTGAACTTACAGGCAAACAGATTCAAGCCCAATAATTACAAATCTTAACAATACAAAATTATGACACATACATTTGAAACAATAGAGATCAACGAAACAATCAAGGCTCTATTTACAAGCGACCGACTCAAACAAGATGAGATCCCAGAGGGGTATAAAGCCTATCATATTCGAGATAGCGATGAAGGAACAGATTTCGCAACAGTCGAGGCTTTCGTTATGGTGAATCACGCTGGCACAATTCTGGTTAGAGAGCCTATTGATTTGGGTGAGGAGAGATTCTTGGAGATTAACGACTATAACTTCACAGATGAACATATAGATATTTAAACAATGAGCAATGAAGATTCAACCATTTATTGATGCGTATGTAGAACATTCGCAGAGGTACTCGAAACTCATTGAAGAGAGCTGTAGCACAAATGAGGGACGAGGAAAAAGTATTGATATGCCAGCTCCATCATACACAAAGGATGTAGTAATTCCTATCTTGGAAGAGCTGAAAGCTGTAATGCCAAAGCAGTTTAAGGTCCGAATACCAAACCTCGCAGAGTATTGTCCTGTTGGTGGCTACTATCGAATTAGAGTTGGATCATCAACTATTGGAGGATTTACTACGCCCGATGGCGAAGACTACTCAATATACTTTGTGTTTTTATGGTATGGAAGTGCGTGCAACGAGCCTATAAGGATAACGAATATATCTCAACTCCGAGATCTAATCACAATAGAATTGCTCGCAGAAGCGTAATAATAGAACAATTTGTATTATATTTGCTTGCCTATTTAGCATTAGAATATCATTCTTAGATAGGCAAAGCAAATTAATATGCTATAATATATATAAATGAGAAAAGAGGTAACAAAAGAGGAATTATATTATTTTGCTCGTATTCAAGGTGTAGATGCAGAACCACTGATGGGAATCAGGAAGTTTATTGATTACAAGAAGGTGC
>JBCQUZ010000146.1:0-4192 GCA_047173645.1 Rikenellaceae bacterium | reverse complement strand
TTGAACGCATAGCAGGCGACCCCGATCTGTCACACTTACTACCAAAAAAGGAGTAGTAACCATTTCGAGAAGAGCAGAGGCACACAACCTCTGCTCTAACTATTACATATCGTCAAATAGTGTTCTCGACTCCTCAACGGGACGTGACGGGGGAGGTAAATCATCCTCGTGATTCATCTTTTTGTTTAGAGCATAAGCTAACTCATTAAAAAAGTATGCACGGTTATCTTTCTTCCGCTTCTTAATAGAAGAGTAGGAGTCGTGACTATCTCTTAGTTCAAGACCCAAGAATGCCCCCAAGTGTTCAGCGAACTCGTTGATCTTTATCTTCCCAGTTTCATTCTCAATGCTTTTGCTTTCGATGAGTCCGTAAACCAACTCTACAAAATGGACATCATCGGCAGTCCATTTATATGTCGTACTAATATCACGATCCTTTTTTTGCCTATCCTTTATCGTTAAAGTCTGATGTTTAAGCTCAAATTCTATGTTGCCAAGTATCTTCTGTACTAAACGTGACGCCTTAACGAGATAGCGATTATCAGGCTGGTGGTGTAGTGCCTCTAACAACTCAATCTCTACATATATTAACTGTGCGACAAACTCTCGATGGTCTGTCGCCTCGCTGTAAAGCCGAAGCACTTTGAAAGCAAAATCATCATACATACCGCTCTTTTGAGCGCAATTACTACGACTACTGCTTTGCAGTAGCTGCGTGTCTACTAAGTGTTTAAAATTCATATATTTGAAAATTGTTAATAAAAAATGGCACAATCCAATATTAAAATTATGGATTGTGCCTGAATCATTACCAAAATGATAACTGCTTGCTTTGCTATAATTGTATCCTATTAAGTCCAACAATAAGGAATAGATATTAGATAACAAATGATTTGTAACACACTACAACAAAGTCGGATCAACCCTGCGGCAGTTAATAGTCATTCCATCCTCTAAATTCCACGACCTTTCGACCACTTGCCATCTGTTATATTTAACAAATTCCAGTATGTTATCAAAGTCACTATGTAGATATTCAGGGAGGGGGCTGTCGGTAAAATATTTCACATCATCATCACTGCAAAAATGTAAAATATAGATGAAATCATCCACCTTTGGAAACTCCTCATACCTCCACTCTGTTTCGATATAGTAATCGAGTTCTTCAATCATAATCCTAAGCATCTTCTTCATTGTTATTGTTTTTATATTTATGCGCAATTTTCTAAAAATAGCTCCCTCCCGTGAGAGGGAGCTGTGGGTTGTGATTAAATGGAACCTCAAAACCAAAATTATTTCAATCCACACGTTTAAGGTACGTGACACCTATATCTTTTCGATTAGCTTTACCCCTTTTGGTAATGCCTCTCGGTTTATTGTTACGCAGTAATCCTTGAAGTTGCGAGCGACATTCATTAGGCCTTTTGGTGTAACTTCTACTAAGTCAAATAATCTGTTTGCAGGGGCATTGCCTAATTTGCTGTTGTGCTTAAAGATTATGAGCTTTCGCACCGCCATTTGACCACGAAGAGAGGATCTATCATCTTCAAACATATTTTCTAAACCTTGCCAAAACAGCTCTAAATCATCTTCTGTGAAGTTGCTTTGAGCAGCTAAATTGGCTGAGATGTAACCATAGCCAACATATAAGGCGTAGGGAATGGTATATTTGCGACCCATTGTTCTGTTCTCACCCTTTTGCTTCTCAGACTCTTTCTCTGTGGCTACCGCTTGGCGAACAATACAGTTGTCGACTGGGATTATCGGCTCAACACTTCTAGCAAATGTCATCTGCACTGGGCCTCTAACTGCACCTGCGTTCTTGCCACTTGTCATAAGTGCGCCAAAAGTTCTGATGTCCCAATACTGCGCACACATCCACTCTCGTGCTTGGTGAACTTTATCGTAGCCCTCGACCTCCTCCATCTCTGGCTGTTCGTAGGCTTCGTCGATGAGCTTATTCAAGATTGCTCGCTCCTTGACATATATTCGCTTGCCAGCCTCGTTGCCACATACCATCTGAACATAGTTGCGCACTTTGCGCTTTAGACATACATCTGTAACTATTCCCTCGCCCGTTTGGGGATCTGTGCGTGGAGCATTATCGTTGTCGGGATCTCCATTGGGGTTGCCATCTTTGACATCAAAGAGCAACACAAACTCATATCTATTTTTAATTATCTCGCTCATCTTCGCTCTCTCGTTTAGTGTAGAATGATTGGAATTGGTGCTGATAGCCGAGTGCAAATCGCCCTTGGTCTTCGAGTGATAGGCGCATTGGTACGCCATCAATAGAGATTTTATCGGCAACTTCTGATAGTAGATTTTTGAGATATACCTGTGTTCCTTGACGTGGTATTCTTCTAAAGTAATTGACCGACAAAGAGAAGACTCTGTTGTAAAGTGCAGCAGGTGTTACTGACATTGCGGCATAGGTCTGATCCTTGATTGTGTAGTTTATCCCAGGTTGCGAGGCTGTCTGCGCACGCTCCACGATGGCGAGCATACGCCCCAAGAGGTAGCCCGTGTTTGTGTTCTGAGTGTTTAGTGCCATATCATTTATTTTTAGGTATTTGCGTAATAGTTCTATGTGTGTTGAGTGGAAACCCTTGTATTTCAGCAATAGGTTCAACGTCTGCGCTGGGAGTGGCTTATCCGTTACAAATGCCTCTACGAAATCGACTATGAATTGTGATGATAGACGTTTCATATCACCATAAGGGGCGAGGATCATTAGCTGCGATAGAAGCTCTTTGTCGGATAGCTTTGAGGTGTCGCAGTCTCGAAGATGCAACCTCACAGACACCCTCGCTGCATTAGGTGCTAAAACGATAATCTCATTGTCGAAGTATAAAAATGTCACATCACCGATGACCTTGTTCCCCACGCCATTCATCTGCCTAAGGGCAGTGATTGCTGAGGCATATCCTTCGGCTACGTCGGTCGGAATTGAACCATTTTCACCACCTTTTAACCCGTAAGATTCGTAGCCTAAATTTCTGCCATAGGATACTAATTTTGCCCCTGTTCCTGCTGCTCCGTTGATGTAGATTTTTGGGTGCGATAATGCAACAGACTTACTTAGTGGTTTGATTAGCTCTTGTTGCTCTGCTGCTGTCTTATCTTCGCCTAATAGTCGGAATGTTAGGTTATGACCATTTTTTGAAGATATTTTCTTCCAAAGTAGGTGCGACTCTAACTGTTCAACTCCTCGATAGTAGAAGTTGCGCACAGCTCGGAAAGTTGGATTGTCGGAGTGTGCTGCATATACTTCACGCACCATCTCCGCAAAAGGTTTTTTAACAATGTAGCCCAATGAGTCCCACATATAGTTGGGAGTGTTGCAAGCATCTTTACCACCACGTTGACGTGAGCGAATAACCTGCATCATGCCCTCACGCTCCTCGATGTCGACCAAAACACCATCGCTCGACACGACCACCACGAAGTGTATGCGCTTGAGCTCCATCCCTTGTGGGGGATAGAGTGGATTACCTTTGGCGACCTCGCTGAGATAGTGGTTATGTAGCGACTCTATTATCATAGCGTTATTACTCCGTTTATCATTTTGGCATTAAAGAATATAGGTTTAGCCTTTTTTTGATCAGTGAAATCCATATCGTAGAGCATCGTTCCTAAATCTTTGGTTTCGTCTATTGGCGGTTGCAGCTCCTCGCCCTCAGCAACCAATCGCCAATCACAAGCAAACTCTCTGCAACCTAAGTATGGCTGGGTAAAACATTGCCCTTTCTGTGCTCGGCGGCGAAACATTGCACAGTGTTTTTCGGCAGCTCCATCGTAGGCGATAAGCTCCGCCTTAATTCTATATTTAGCATCACGAAGCACTACCGAGCTACGAAGCTGCCTACACCTATCGGCAATGATTTCAGTTTTGCCTGTATGTGCCTCTGCCGCTGTTTCGCACCGCTTGAAATGGGCGAAAGAGATAGGGTTCAACACCGCAATCTCCTTAATCACCCATCGCATTGTGGGTCGCCAATATATCGCCTCAAATATCGCACGACAAGCCGAGGGTGTAATCACCTCGTAGCTCATTCGCTCCACCTTAAATTCAGGTCGAGTGAAGAGGGCAAGTGCGCCCGATATTTCCAAAACAAAATGGCTCATATCTCTAATTGTATACTGTATCATTTAGTGTCCGACACAGGAAGTTATTACAATCAATATCTTT
>JBCQUZ010000145.1:0-4203 GCA_047173645.1 Rikenellaceae bacterium | reverse complement strand
CGATGGAAATTTGAGCGAATGCGTAAGATATATGCAGATGGTGGATATCGAGGTGAACTTGTGGGTAATGTCAAAGAACAAATTGGCTACGATATGGAGATCACATTAAGAAGCGACAAAGCCTTAGAGTTCAAACCATTACCCAAGCGATGGGTTATCGAGCGTAGCTTTTCGTGGTTTGAGAGCTTTCGACGATTGGCTAAGGATTATGAGCGCACCTGTTGTGCTTCTGAAAGTATGATTTATCTCGCATTTATTGCATTGATGCTTAAACAATTATAAGTGGGAAATTTAAACAGTTTCTAAGAGTTATATATGAATAATACTATAGAAAATAAGATTGGCGAAATCACGGGTTATTTACTCGATATACATAGATTGATAAATGATGACTATTCGCTATTTGAGAATCTTTATGATTTGCTAAGGAGCGAAGAAGTGAAAGGCGATAGTCTATATCACAGAGAAATACATAATGTTTTTTATGCTGTATTCTCTTTTTACGGCGAGCCCATATACGAACATCAATACTTTATTGATAGAGACTTGAATATTGTTGCCTCCCGAAAAAAATATGTGAGGGGTGTAGAGGTGTTTGAAAACAAGGAAGAGTTTACAAGGCTATATCGTAACCCCTCCGCCACCTACATCTTGCGCTGTGTTATTTGAATCTTTATCTTTGCATCAAAAAGATTATGTTAAAGCGGAGTGTAGCCGAGCGTCGTCGGTATTTGGAGTTGTTTCGGGAGAGTGGCGAGAGTATAGTTGGTTTTTGTCGCACGCAGGGGATAAATGATAAGACCTTTGGGAATTGGCTACGGGAGGAGCGATTGGGAATGACACTTGGTGAGTATCGGAAGTTGCGGCGCTCTGAGGGTGTCGGCGAATCTAAAAACACGAGTAACCCCACAGACAAAGATAGACCCACATATAAGTCTAAAGAGAAAGCAAAATCCACATCATCCAACAATTATCAACACACATCTAAAATATCATCCACGGCCCCCATCATCTCTCCCATAGCTATTGTGTCATCGGAGGAGTTCCCCCAAGCTACGACAATCACCCCTCATCTCACACTCCATCTGCCCTCTGGTGTTAAAGCCGAGATCACCAATATCACAACACGCCACATAGGCGAGCTAATGCAAGCGCTACTTCACACAGACAGTAGCACAACCCCCACCGACTCACGATGTTCTCACTAAGCTCCTGCGACCGTTACTACCTCTGCACCTCAGGTGTAGATCTTCGCAAAGGGTTTAACTCGCTCTGTGGCGTTGTGCGATCGGTGATGGGTCACGACCCACTCTCGGGTGATGTCTATATCTTCATCAACTCCACTCGTACCACCATCAAACTTCTCCATTGGGAGCGTGGAGGGCTTGTTATCTATCATAAACGTCTTGAGCAGGGACGGTTCTCTTTGCCCAAATTCGACGAGAAAACACAATCTTACACCCTTGCCTATCATGAGCTTGTAATGATGGTCGAGGGTATCTCAGCACTACAAATCGAGCATAAAAAAAGATACGAAAAAGTGATAAAAAAGGTGGGGTAAAAGTTGCATAACTCACATATTTTGCGTATCTTTATGGTATGAAAAACAAGGGCTTAGAGGGCGAGAATCAGCGATTAAAGGAGGAGGTTTTGCGTCTGCAAAACGAGCGAAATAATCTATTAGAACAATACGCCCACTTAGAGCAGGAATTCCAAAAACTTCGTCATATGCTCTTCGGTCGCAAGAGCGAGCGATACATTAAAGAGGATCCATCACAGCTCAAACTCGACATCGAGCAGGGTGATAACGTAGAGCAGGTGGTAGCCAAGGTGGAGAAGTCGGAGCCTAAGCTAAAGAGAGTTAACTCTACTCCTAAGGAGAAGATACACCCTGTGCGTAGACCTATCCCCGAGAGCTTCGAACGTGCCACACCTGAGATTGTAGAGCCAGAGGTTATCCCTCAAGGCTCAAAGAGGATCGGTGAGGAGATAACAGAAGTAATGGAGTTTAAACCTGCCGAAGTATATGTTCGAGTGATATGTCGCCCTAAGTATGCTACACCCGATGGTGGTATAATCATAGCGGAGCTTCCCGAGATGGCTTTTCCGAAAAGTAATGCTGGGGCATCACTTATCTCAGCTGTTCTCACGCAGAAGTATGTAGACCACCTACCACTCAATCGTCAAGGTGAGATCTTTAAGCGTGGTGGTTACGAGGTGGCATCATCTACGATGACAAACTGGGTGCAACATGGAGTGGAGAGACTTCGTCCCCTATATAACTATATCGTAGAGCAGATTCGTTCATCGGAGTATGTTCAAGTAGATGAGACAACGCTACCTGTTCTCAAAGCCGACAGAGCTGGGGCAGCAGTGCAGGGATACCTCTGGGCGGTGAATGCGCCACTGTTAGATCTCACTGCATTTCATTGGGATGCAGGCTCTCGAAGTCGACGTGTGTTGACTGGGTTCTTAAGCGAGTATCAGGGAGCGTTGCAGAGCGATGGTTATGGAGCGTATAACATCTATGAGAATACAAAGGGTGTTACACTGCTTGGTTGCTGGGCTCACGCACGACGTAAGTTCTTCGAGGCACGAGATGAGTACCCTGAGTTTGCAGACAAGGCGTTGGAGATGATCGGTGAGCTTTATGCTGTGGAGCGGGAGGCGGACGAGAAGGGACTATCGCCAGAGCAAAGGGTGAAACTTAGAGAGCAGAGAGCGTTTCCCGTAATTCGGAAGTTGCAGGATTGGATGATAGAGATTATAGGTGAGATACTACCCAAATCGAGATTAGGCAAAGCGATAGTATATACTTCGGGGATCTATCCTCGACTGGCTCGATATATAACCAATGGACGATATAGAATAGATAACAATGGTGTGGAGAATGCCATTCGTCCCATTGCGTTGGGTAGGAAGAACTATCTCTACTGTGGTAATGATGCCTCGGCGGAGAGGACGGCTATTATATATACCATTGTGGCGTGTTGTAAAAAGTGTGGGGTTAATCCTTTTGAGTATATGACTAAAGTGTTGCCAATGGTGGAGTCTGCACGTCCGAGTGAGTATCACACTTTGATGCCACGTGAGTTGATGGGCGTGGGGAGTCGCGAGGAGAACTCGAAATAGGAGACCATTGCAAAACAAAAGTTTTGCTCCGATTTTAAGAGCGTTGATAGGTGGATGAAATTTTGAGGATGGCGCAGAGGTCTGTGAGGAAGCATACATTCGTATGTGACCGAATAGAACCCTGTGGTATCTTCAAAATTTCACCGCCTTGCAACGCTCGAACCAGCTTAAGTTGAATATATAGTCTTGTAGTTCTCTACGTGTGGCACGACGTGCGTAGCGGTAGTGGGTGGGCAGAGGTAGCCATAGCCGAAAGGTGAGTAGGTCACGGCTTGCCGACTCGGCGTATATTCTGTTGTTTTGGAATTTGTCGAAGATGCACCATAGGGAGCTTGTGCTGGGGCAGTGTGGGTTTGTTGGGTGGAATAGGTATAGATCGCCAATGTGGAAATTTAGGGTTTCCTTGTTGGTGGTTTTTGGTTTTATTGATTGCCTTTGCCTATGCAGATCTTGCTGAGAACTGATGGTGTCGTTACTTTGTCGCCTTGTCTTGTGGCGATGACGACTCATTGAATGTTGATAATGTCTTGGCTGTCGCTGTTGGTAAGCCTTTGAATTTTGAATCTGTTTCTGTTGACAATTGTGAATCTGCTCTTGTCGATAATCTTTAATACGCTTCATATTGCATACTTTTTGTGTGGTTAATCAAATGTATGCACAGACTCTCGACTTCTAAAGGGCGGAGCTTTACCAGAGACTCATCACAAATAGTCGAGAGTTGCGCATACAACTCCTGACTGTTTAATTGTGATTATTGTTGAAAATTCTGGTAAATTTCGCTCTCTAAACAGTTTAGAACATTATTTTTCCTATGTTCGCATACCAAAATTACTCAAATTAAGGTATTACTACAACTTTTTACACTATTATTTTTAGATATTTTTTAGCAACAACCAGATATTGTTGATTGATAGCTATTTATGCAATAGGTGTACTTTGCTGAGAAGTTACAATGTACGCACACCCTTGGTTAGATCAGTCGCAGCCTACCATAGCTTTACACAGAAATAGCCAAGAATTGTGCATACAAATTCTTGACTGTCTATCTGTGTATTAAGTATTAAATGGTAG
>JBCQUZ010000144.1:0-4216 GCA_047173645.1 Rikenellaceae bacterium | reverse complement strand
TTGATCCTCGGAATACAAGCTCATAGTCTTTGATTTCCGATACGTGAACTACCGTTGCGGTAGGACATCGGTATTTCATTTGCCCAATGTTTAGATTGCTACCATAGGCAATATATAATTTTCCTTCATTGGATTTGCATTCTTTTTCTTTCATTATGCCTCCTTACATACCCATTGACATTGAAAAAGCAGGAGTTTCCTCCTGCTCGAACTGGGTATCTTCTGGTTCTATTCCCACTTCCATAGTGGATGGTTCAGTGACTTCTAGTTCTCGTTTGGCACGAAGTCGTTCCTTTTGTCTTTCTGCTTGAATTGGATCTTTCCACGCAATATTTCCCTCAAGGTGACCTAGCAGATGTCCTCTTGCAGATTTGAACTCATCGCCAATCATACCCATGCGAAGTAGCCAAACACGGAATGTGTATTTTTCATTTGTGGAGCGAGTTGGAATAGGACTTGCTGAGGTCTGATTGTGAGCCTGTGCTGTCATTGCCAAACAAAACTGAATGTATGCCTTTATTTTCCCTGCATGAAAGGTCGCTTTTTTACTGCTTTCCACTGAGTTAAATGCTCTAAATTCAATCGTACCTTTTTGAAACACAGAATGTAAATTGAGGCAATTATGTTCAGCTGAACATAATGCGTTTTATGCACAGTAACGTATTATGCTGAGTAACCTAGCAACCTCTCAATATCAATGAGATTGTCCATAGATTGCTCAGCATAATAATCAGATTATGTGCCTAGCGATTTCAAAAAATTCAGTAGTATTGGGTCGTTGTTCCAGTTGGACAATTGTGGCATATCGGGTGACTGGTATACCTTTTCAAGGGCCGCACGCTTAACTTCAGGGTTTGCCTTTGCATAAATTTGAGTAGTGTTCACTTCCTCGTGTCCTAAAAAATCACGAATATAGATGAGATTGCTCCCAGATTCTAGTAGGTGCATGGCTTTGGAGTGCCGCAAGCAATGTGGCGTTAGGGTGGTAGGAAGTGCCAGTGGTGTAGATTCATTGGCCTTTTTGACGTACTTGTCCAGTATCCAAGAGACTCCTCCACGTGTAAGTTTTCGGCCCTGTCGATTTGCAAAGAGAGGTTGCTCCATGTGATTAGGAAGTTTAAAGCGCTGTTCTTTTGTATATTTCCGCAAAATTTGAGCCGTCTGCGTAGAAAGGGGAACAAATCGTGATTTATTACCTTTTCCTGTCAATGTGACAGTCGGCAACCCATCTAATCGAAGATTCTGCTGTGTCAAATCACAAAGTTCTTGCACTCTTGCTCCAGCATCATACAGAAGCACCAAAATCGCCAAATCTCTACGGCCATAAATAGTGGACAGGTTAGGCTGTGCAAGTAATAGCGTAATTCCATTTTTATCAAGATACTGGATGACGGGTTTTGGACTCTTTTTGCTATGGATGCCATTGATAATTTCACCGCAAAGCAACAGCTGGTCAGGGCAAACAATTTGCACATATTTGAAAAATGACTTGATGCCTGCTAATCGATGATTGCGAGTGGCAATACCGCACCCTTGATCCTCCTCCAGCCATGTTAAGAAATGTTCTACAGTATCTCTGGTGATATGAGTGAAGCGCAGTTTATTAGGTGTAACACCCTGCTCCTGATAAAACTGAAGAAATTTAGAAAATGTATCCCGATATGCTGAAACGGTATTGGCACTTAAATTACGCTGTCCAACAAGGTATGTTGTGAAATAGCGACTTAAATAGTATGAAAAATCATTGGTTTTCATCGGTCACCTCCGGGAATACATCTCCAAAGTTCGTCTCGAAAGGAACTGTAATCTGTGCATATGACTCTGGCACCAGACGCAAATATTTTTCCGTTGACCGTATGCTGCTATGCCCAAGGTATGTCATAAGGATTGGCAGCGCAGTATAAATATCTTTGCCCTCGGCAGTCCATTGACTCAATGTGTGTACAGCCATCGTGTGGCGAATATCGTGTAATCGTGGACCTTTGCCACGACCGCCGTGTCCGATTTGCGCAATAAATAGGCTTTTGCGAAAATACTCATATGCGGTACACGTGGCATAATGGGAGCGATCTGTGGCAGGGAAAAAATATGCACTACCATAACTTTGAACCAGCGGATTGGCGAAATATGCCCTGCACATTTGTGTTAATGTTGCAGACATTGGCACCAAGCGTTCACGATTATTCTTGGTTTCTGTCAACCGAAGTGTTCCTCTATGGAAGTCTACATCCTCCGTTTTAATTTTAAGTGCTTCACCAATCCGCAATCCACAACAATACAATATTCTAAACAGCAATGGCATGACAAGATGAACCAAGGACTCTCGACCATGATGGGTGCAAGGTTTAATTCTGTCCACAGCCGTAAGCAAGCGTTGGATTTCATCGTGCGTGAAAATATAAGGCAGAAATGTTTTGTCTATCTGTGGCAATGGCAGAAATACAGTTGGTGCCTCAATGCCGTTATTGGTCAAAAACTTTGAAAATTGCCGTATCTGTTGTACTCGCATACGATGTGTTGTCCCATTTTCGTGGGGACGTTTTTCACACCATAAATCGAATAGCGTCTGTGGCAACAAGGGCTGATCAAGATTATGTTCCATGCAAAAATCATCAAACATATTGAGTAGCTCTACTTCGCCACAGCATTTTGCACCCAACGCTCGTTTTTGTTCAATATACTCCACTGCATAACTTGCAAGAGGACTTTGACAATGTAATTTTAGCAGTCCTGATTTCATGGATTTGGCACCTCCAATGCGCACATTCTAAGCTGACCAATATCCACAGCAGTATATTTTTGTGTAGATTCTATATTTACATGACCCAAAACGCTCTGTATGACATGAATTGGAGTCTCTTGTGCTAGAAGTGTTGTTGCTAGACCATGCCGCAAAGCGTGAAGTCCGTGGTGGCGAACGTATTGCGTTGAAATTCCAGCTAGGCGAAGATGTTTCACTAAAATATTGTCAAAATTTTGCAGTGGGCTAAAAGGTGCTCGCTCTTGCAAAAAGATATAGGGTGATTTGCTAACTGGTCTGCCGTGTTGGATGTAATCAATCAGAGCCCACCCTACATCAGGAAGCAATGGCAACACGAGAGGTTCTTTTGTTTTGACTTGGGTAATTCGTATTGTATTCTGCTCCCAATCCAGATTGTGAAATTGAAGATTTTGCATATCACTCAGCCGTAACCCTGTTTTAGCCACAAGGAGAATGACTGCATAGGCACGTTTTCCAGTGGGACTACTTCTGTCTATGGTGGCAAGTAATTGTTTGATATCCTCTGGGTTAAACGATGATGGAAGAAATACAGGGGCTATTTTCGTCGGAAGTTTGATTAATTTAATTGCAATATCCGTCCCAATTCTGCCGTCAAGAAATAAAAACTCAAGAAAACCCTTTGCATCTCTCAAGCGAGTGGCCGCCGAACTTTGGCAGTAATTGCAAAGCACAGATTTAATGTATTCGTTCATGTGCATGAGAGTCAATTCTGATGATGCCATGACTCCTATACCGCTCAGAAACTCAGTTAAGTTGTAAAGCGAATGAGTTTTACTCTTGATGGTATTTTTGCTACACCCATTGAGCTGTAGTTTTTTCAAATATGCAGCACAGTCTTCTGAAAATTGTTTGGGGAATTGACGTTCCTGCCGCCTGCGAATGACAAGCGTTCCGAATTCAAAAATATCAGCCAATATCTGCATTGCACGATCCACAACATTTCGTCTATCCTCACGAACACGGCTGCTGGGATAGCATTCAGTAAAAAACTGTTGTCCCAATGCTGTGGAATAGGTGAGTTCGCCCTTGGCAAGGCAATACTTTGAAAATTTGTTGTAAATGCCTGTGATTGTAGCTCGATAGTTTTCACTGTAGCCATTGTTAATAAGTTGAGTTGCTGCCGCTGAAGTTATTTGGGCGATTGTCATTGTGCGTAGCTCTGATTTCATTTGCATTTCCTCCAGTATAGTAAATTAGGCACAGCGTAGTGCCCATAGGTTTACTATACTGGATTATGCGTAGTATTTGGGGAAGATAATGTGAATCCTTGGCGGTTCCAGCCAGTTACTCAGCATAATACATTACTGTGCATAAAGGCATCTGTATCGGCTACTATGGTAGTGTTCATGGCTACCATCTGCTCCGTTGTACCAGATGCGACTTAGTTCTGCCATCGTTTTAGGCTTCTTTTGATTCAGCTCTTTCAAGAAACGA
>JBCQUZ010000143.1:0-4243 GCA_047173645.1 Rikenellaceae bacterium | reverse complement strand
TGGATAATAAGCTAATCCTAAAAGTTGCAACTGGCGATGTAGGCGACCTGCACGCTATTGATAGTGAGGAGTTGGTTTTGATTCAATCCTACATCAATAAAATCAAGTTTGCAGGAACACGAATTGAGGTTACGAGCAATGAGGGCGATGTGTTGATTCCAAGGCTCTCAGTCTACTACGATGGAGCAATTGTGGAGTCAGAGGTGTACGACCTTATCGAGGAGCAACTTAACCTCTATATGCAATCTATCACCTTTGATTCAGCGATATATGTGTCGGATGTGGTGGCCGCTATTCGTAGTGCTGAACACGTTACAGATGTCTATATCGACACCACTGCAACCCCTCAGCAGGGAGTATTTATCGCTCCGTATGATGGCGATGGTTACATCACAACCGAGAAACTTGTAGCTCGTATGACACATACAGAATCGGGCTATTTGAAGCAGTCGAGCGGATCGGGGCAAGAGGCTGATGTAGCAAACTTTCGTGAGGCAATCAAACTAATAGTGGATGGAGGGGAGTCTCAATAACTCCTATAAATGCTTATGCGCATCTTATCAGTCATCTTTTCCATTATCAAAAGAAACTGGTAGAGCCACTACAAGCTACTTTTAATAATGAAAAATATAACTAACAATATGACACAAATCAAATTAAAGGAGTTATTGAGACTCCCCTCAAAGCGATGAGATATAAACTACCAACAGATAGATTGATAAATCAACTTGTGCCATACTATCTCGCAGGTCGTAGATATATCTTGTTGCTTCAGAGTTTAGCATATCCACTTAAATCTCTCAACGACCAATTTGTCACCTTCGCAAAGCTCAAACAGATTGAGGCGAGTATGACTTCTCAGGTCTTGTACTTCGAGTGGTATTTGAACTACAAGTTTCAGAAATACTTTGCTGACCAATCAGAGAAGATATTTATTACTGAAAGCTCACCAGTAGGAGTAGACATCTACCACGAAAGCGCATTGGATGGCAAACCTTTCACAGTATGGCGAGAGGGCGAACAGATTACAACCTCCAACACGCTGGAAGAGCCACGAGAGTTCTACAGCACAGCTGAGGAGATTCTAATTAATAAAGTGAGCTTCAAGGTGAATGTTCCAGCGATAACTATCACCACCCAAGAGTTTGTCTACCTGCTCTCATACGAAGTAAATAGATATAAGATTGCAGGGAAAACATACCTGATAAAAATTGATGGCGAAGAGCTATCACCAAACCAAAATGTATAAACGATGAAAGAGTATATAGCAGAAACAGGCGGTAGATACACCTACTCCGACGACATATTGAACCTTCAAGATTTGGCACTCTCTATGACTGTCATTTTCTCGGAGTGTTCGGCATTTATCATATCAGGCTGCACCTACACCGATGGCGGAATCTCAGCTGGCTATCTCTGGTTAGGTGGCAAGGTACGCTACTTTGAGGGTGCAGCAAGTGTTGCACTTCCATATTACATCTACGAGAGCAATAGCACCGAAACAGTAGTCTATGCGAACGAGGCTAACAAGAAAGGTCGCAGCTGCTACCTTTGTCGAGGTGGTGTCGCTATCCCAGAGACCATTGATGAGGTTACAGGTGTAGCTCCTGCATTTGTGGAGATTACAGCCGATTATGCACCACGATTGATTGATAAGTTCTTTGGACGATATTCATTGTTGCTCGATACTCCTGCTTTAAGCCAGCGTGTAAAGAAGGATGTTACCTTTGCAGGAAACGTAACCTCGGAGAAGTCTATCACCTCATCAAAGGAGTTGGTGGCGCAGGATAGCACAGGTAACAGTATCAAAGCTAAAGTTAGCGATGGTGGCGATGGCTCGCTGGGATTCTATCTCAGCACATTGCTTGCTTGCGAGATAGTATTGGGGAGTAATGGGGCGTTCTCATTTATGAGTGGCAGCACGGAGTTAGCTCGATTGGATGAGAGCGGTTTTATCTGTAATACACTTCAAGCAACTGAGGCGTATGTGAGCTCACTCTATCTATATCAGAGCCATATTACCAACCGCACAGATAATAACAATACAGGAGCAGTCTCGATAAACTACACTGGTTATAGCAATGGCGTGACAAAGTTCCGTAACTTCTATGTTTACGATGGTAAGAAGTGTTCTATTCCAATCTTTACGGTCGAGGGTGAGAACAGAACAGCAACTATTGATGGTACATTTGTCGTTAGTTCAACAGCTCCAAATCACATCCTAAAGAATCGAGGTTACTTGAAAAGTGATGTAGCTCTCACAGCATCATCACTATGGAAAGATAGTGCCGATGAGACTATTGCTGAGATAGGCTTCGTCTCGAATACAACGCACGATTTTTCGATTCAGAACTACTTAGGCAATATCATTCTCACCCCGAAAGGCTACCTCAATGTCGTGGGCGATTTCAAACTTAAGGGAGTCGATATATATTCAATTTTCACCACATCTACCACCTACACAGATGGTATGGCAACAAAGGTGGATAAGGTCGATGGAAAGCAACTCTCGACAGAGGATTTCACCACCGAGTATATGGAGAAACTGAAAGCCATTGCAGGGAGTAACCTTGAGTCAGGTGGCTCTGGATATGTTACCGCTGCTGATGTTGCTTCGGCATTGAAGATGAAGTTGTCGGCTGATGAAAACCTCCTTGATGTGATGGATAAGGCAGCGGCTCGAACAAATCTTAGTGTCTATGCTAAAACTGAAGGTGATGCTCGTTACCTACGCATTACAAACAACCTTGCAGAGTTGGTAGCACTCACTGCTGAGGAGATTAACGGTATGACTGCTGAGGAGGCTTCAGCACTCAAAGCGGAGCGACAAAAAGCAGTACGAGATGTAATCAAGGCTGAGGAGTATGGCATAGGAAGTTTGAAGCTCACTATGTCGCTTAACCTATCAGATCTTCCAGATAAAGCAACAGCACGTAAAAATATCAGTGTCTATTCAACTTCAGAGATTGATAGCCTATTGGCAGGTAAGCTAAGTAGTGATAGTGCTTATTCAGGTGCAATCTTCACCGAGGAGCTAAAGACAAAGTTGGAGGGCATCTCACAAGGTAGCTTTGCATACGTCGATAGCTATGGTACATCGTTCGCAATGGTAAATGGTTATGCTTTGGTATCGGATGTAAATAATGAGCTTAAAAAATATGCACCACTTCTACTTACTGGATATAGCACAGCTGACAAAGCAACTATCGTAGGGAACATAGACCTCTATACCAAGACACAAATGGATAGTCGCTATGGCAGGTTGAGCGAACTATTTTCAGATTATATTGCATATCTCGTAAGCAGCGGATCTACAGCCTCAGATGCGCAAAAAACCCTTCGTGGAAAGATTGATGCACTCTCAGTAACAGATGCAGCCTCGACCTATATGCGCAGAGATAGTAAGCTCACCGACCTAACGATGGCAGACACCACAGCACAGAAAGCAGCGTGTAACCATATCGGAGCAGGATATAAGGACGATTATCAACTCAAATTAGTAGATACTGGTTGGCAGATGATGAGTAACTACGGAACAGGTACTGATTGTAGTCGCATATATGTTCGTCAAATTGGAAACATCGTCAATATTCAGGGCACAATCAATACCGCAAGGCGTGAAGGAACTAATTCGGGAGGAGTTGTAGCGGCTATTCCAAACACAATTCAACCACCGCCCTATGGTGCACGAACCACATACGCTAACTGGGATGATGACACCAAATATAATCGTGGTTCAACACTTATAATCACAGCAGGGAGTCGATATATCCAAATCTATGAGAGTGGAATGTACAACTCAGACGTACAGGTAAACATAACATATTTCGTATAAAAAACAGACAAATGAAAAAGAGAGTAAACATCAACAGAGACGTAGAGAGCCGACGTAACATAGCAGCTCTAAGACCAGCAGTTCAACCGATTGTTAAACCCACAAAAGCAGAGAAATCCGATGCCAAAAGCGAAAAGATACAAGGGGGTGCGAGCGACCAAGGCGGCACCCCAGTCGAAGCACCGAAGAAAAGAGGACGGGCGACCCAAGGGGACGCTCAAGAAGTTTAAATTTGAAGAGACTCGGCTGGGGTTTATGTTGAAGTATGAGATCCCAGCCCTCTATGAAGTGATAATGCGTATGACCCCAAAGAGTCAATACCCAGAGCCAAAGGTTAAGATCATAGAGATGGTTTGTCGGGTTTCGAGTGACCCATCACTGAGCAAAGCAAAGTTCGCTCGCTACTTA
>JBCQUZ010000142.1:0-4253 GCA_047173645.1 Rikenellaceae bacterium | reverse complement strand
TACGATTGAGATGCTAACCGATGCGAAGCTCACTAACTTCACGGAATCTATCAATCCATTGACCGTATGGACGATGCAGTTGATAGCAGGAGATGAATCTTTGCAGTTTGCTTTCCTTGATAAAGAGGGCGAGGAGATAGCATTGAACGCTACCTATGATAGCTCGACACAGATATTTACTGTGCCAGAACATACCCTGCGCCACGAGACACTCGGTATCGAGTATATCAGTAGTGAGGTAGCCGATGAAGATAAGCTAAAGTGGAGTGTGCAATCGTACACCTCACCTGCACTCACAGAGAGCGCAGAGGGTTACTACCTCTATGCGAAGTGTGCCAAAGTAGAGACAGCCAACACAGCCAATGTATTCTTGCTTTCGGACACAGGTATTGCAATGGAGGAGGTCGATGGATATTATCACTTCCTTGTAGGCATTCTCAACCCAGAGAGCGAGGGCGGTAGGTCTTTCGCTGAGATGTATGGTTACACGGAGATATTGCCGGGACAAATTCGCACGAATAAGGTTGTGTCGAATGACGGACAGAGCTTTTTCGATATGCTCAACAATGCTCTGAAACTTGGCTCTAAGTTGCAGTATAATATTGACGGCACAGGAGAGCTTCGCATTATTGGAACAATCGTGCAGAGCCTTTCGGGAGCTGAGAGCTATCTTGGCACATATCGAGGCGAATATAGTAGCTTGGTAAAGTATTATCAAGGTGATTCTGTAAGCTACACAGTAGACAATATCACATCGACATATCAGTACATCAATGCGACAGCCACAACAGGAGTGTTGCCGACCAATACAACTTATTGGGCTTTGACAGCTTCTGGTGGAAGTGGTGGCGATAGTGTTGCTATCCTCTCAACAACAGTAACCTATGCCCAGTCTACAAGTGGAGAAACTCCACCTACAGATGGTTGGAGTGAGTCTATACCAGCAATGACCTCTGGTAATTACCTATGGACGAGAACAATCATCGACTACAGCACAGGTGACGATACTACGAGTTATTCGGTTGCTCGCTGGGGAATTGATGGTGATAGCATAACAATCGTCAGCACTTCGATAATGTACAATCGTCATACGAGCGGAACAGTGACCCCAACAGATACGTGGACTTCAACCATTCCAGAGGTAGGCGAGGGTGAATATCTTTGGACTCGAACCATTGTGACCTATTCGGATGGGGTGTCTACAACTACCTACTCAGTAAGCCGACAAGGAGAGGATGGTGATAGTGTAACAATAGAATCTACCACTGTTACCTACGCACAGTCAACGAGTGGCACTACAGCCCCAACAACAGGTTGGAGTAGCACAGTGCCAACAATGACCGCAGGTAATTATTTGTGGACTCGTATAGTTGTAGACTACTCAACTGGAGATGATACCACAAGTTACTCAGTCACTCGATGGGGTGTTGATGGGTCAGATGGAACAGATTATGAGTGGATTTTCACACGTACCACTGGAAGCACCACTCCTACTACTCCATCGACAAGCCAAACGGATGATTATGTGCCAAGTAAATGGACTGACGATATGCAGGGTGTAACCTCTGTATATCAATATGAGTGGGCATCGAAGCGATCAAAAGTAAATGGCGTTTGGTCTGTATTTAGCACACCAGCGTTGTGGAGCAAGTACGCAGTTGATGGTGATAGCATAACAATCGTCAGCACTTCGATAATGTACAATCGTCATACGAGCGGAACAGTGACCCCAACAGATACGTGGACTTCAACCATTCCAGAGGTAGGCGAGGGTGAATATCTTTGGACTCGAACCATTGTGACCTATTCGGATGGAGTATCTACAACAGCTTATTCTGTAAGTAGGCAGGGTGTTGATGGGGTCGGCACAAATGGTAGAGGCATAGACTCGATCACCAATTACTACCTTGCAAGCTCTTTATCAAGTGGCGTATCTACCAGTACAAGTGGGTGGACTACTGCTGTACAGACTGCAAGCTCAACAAAGCCATATCTTTGGAATTACGAGCGTATATACTTTGACGATGGAACCTATAGCAATACCACACCCTCTATCATAGGAAATTACGCCTCTGATGGAGCAGCTGGTAAAGGTATAAGTACCATTGTGGAGTATTATGCGATCAATGATAGTACAACAGCTCCTGCAAGTGGGTGGACTACCTCTGTGCAAACTCCTACATCTACAGATAGATATTTGTGGAATTATGAAGTTATAACCTACACGGATAATACATCTACAACTACATCAAAACGTATTATTGGAGTGTATGGAGAGACTGGTGCTGATGGTGTTGGTGTGTATCAAATATATAAGAGGGCTAAATCACAACCGAGCACTCCAAGTGGAACAGCATACCCACCAGAGGGATGGTCGACAAGTACGGATAGTGCATCCGTATTGGTATATGCAATCTCATTTAGTACTTCGTGGACTCCATCATCCTCATCATATAACACTTTCGGAAGTTATTTTGAATTTTGCGATTACGAGGGTAAAAATACGTCAAGCGTTGCAACAGTAGACACCAAATTTTATAAGTTTAAGGATGGTGTGGATAACACAACTATTCCCTCTTACGCATTTCAAGGAACAACATCATTCTATGGTATGACTTCGATCGAAATACCAGACACCGTTACATCAATTGGCAGCTATGCGTTCTTCTATCAACAAGGGCTTACCGAGGTAATTTTCCCTCCGAGCGTTGTTAGTCTTAGTACTTACGCATTTAGATATTGCACTGGTTTAGAGTCTGTTAGATTCTATGGTGATGTAGCAACAATTTCGAGTGGTGCCTTTTATCAATCAGGTTTGATAAAAGTGGAGCTACTAAATGTAACAAGTGTACCAACGTTGGGTAGTTCTTCTATACCCAGTAGTACGAATTTAGCCATTTATGTGCCCTCATCATTGGTGGAGTCTTTTAGTTCTGCATTCTATTGGAGTTCATTAGCATCATATTTGGTGTCGAGTGATACGGGTTATGAGAATGATTACGAACCAACTATTAGTTTAAGTTGGCTTCTTTGGGCTTCAATAGCTAATATAACAGATGGTAGTATCGCTTCGTGGGGTGCGCCATATCAATTACAGGGTGCTGATGGTGCTGATGGAGCGCAAGGACCAATCCAAATTTTCAGAGGTGAGTACGATTATTTTACTATCTACTATGGCAACTCTACGAGAGTAGATATTGTTAAGTATAATAGTGTATATTATATGACTAAGACCACAGCAGGGTCATTCTCTGGAAGTACCCCATCTTTAATATCTACTGTTTGGATTGCTTTTGGCGGATCTTACGAGAGTATTGCGACAGGATTGCTGTTTGCCGAAAAAGCAGTCGTTGAGAACCTTGTGGTAAGAGAACTTGAAACAAGTAGCGGAAAGGTCAAGATTGAGGATGATGGCAGTATTACAGCTGAGGATGCCAAAATCACTGGATCATTGACTCAGCCATACAAATATCTATCATCTGGTGAAAGTATTTCATCAACTGATTTTACAGACAATGTTATCTATTATTCAAGTTCTGGGGAGATCCTGGGCAACTTGCCGATAGGAACTGAAAACAATGGTCGACTACTACGCATTATCCACGGTCGCAATGAAAGTGGAACACTGCCAGAGGGATGGGTGCAATTAGGACGCTATAATTTAGCTGGGCAAGCGAATATTACATTCTATGAGCGAGATGCTTCTCATTCATATTTGATGATCTCACGAGAAATTGTTGAGTTGTTGGGTTATGGTCACACTTCTACACAGGGAAAATGGATCGTACTAAATAGAACCAACGTTGAGCCAAATCATAGATATGGCTTACCAATGAGAATATTGGCGCTTGGACTTGTCTTAGTCGATAATGATGCTATTACTTCTCAAACTATAGCGTCTGTGGATGGAAGAACATTTACTGTTACACGAACAGGAGAAGGAAAATATACTGTACGAGTAACTGACTATGGTTATTGGGGTGATATAAGCACATTGATGGTTGCTTGTCAAGCCGTTGACTCTTCGCAACGATATGTGACCGTATTAAACGCAAGTGAATCAACATCTTATAAATATTGGTATTTAGGCGGTTCTGATGATGAGAGTAACAATGATACAGGTTTTTACATCCATATATATTCGACATTATCAATTAATCCAAATAACATAGAGATTTAAAAAATGAAAAATTATGCAAGATTAGTGGATGGCAATTTAGAGATTGCAAACATAGATGAGGGCAATGAGTCTC
>JBCQUZ010000141.1:0-4253 GCA_047173645.1 Rikenellaceae bacterium | reverse complement strand
CGTAACTACACATGGACCAGCCTCAATGACAGTGCATGGTATGTTCTTACCCTCGGCACTGTAAACGGAAGTCATTCCGATTTTTTTTCCAATAAGTCCTGACATTTTGTCGAATTACTTTTATTAATAAATGAACATTTTGGGATCAGAGGCAGACGGCATCATCTGCTGTAATCCTGGGTTTTGAAGTGGTTCTGCCCCTAAATCTGAATCTGCAGAGTTAACGAAACTCCCGTTTTTCGAAATTTAAGTTTTTCGACTCCTTATTAACTCCGTCCAATTGTGAACCTTGTCAACTTCGTAAGCCAAAAAGCATCGCCCCTTCGGGTTGTGAATATTCGTTAGGCAGCCACTCCTAACGTTTTAGTTGAGGGGTAGGGTTTCACTCCTGCCCCTCGATTGTATTAGATCTTGATCTCAACCTCAACTCCTGATGGCAACTCTAGCTTCATCAAAGCATCAATAGTCTTTGGTGTAGATGAGTAAATATCAAGGATGCGCTTAAAAGTGCAAAGTTGGAACTGCTCACGAGCCTTCTTGTTAACGAAGGTTGAACGGTTAACAGTAAAAATCTGCTTCTTTGTTGGAAGTGGCACAGGACCGCTAACTACAGCTCCAGTACTCTTCACAGTCTTAACGATCTTCTCAGCCGACTTGTCAACGAGGTTGTGGTCGAAAGACTTTAGTTTTATTCTAATCTTTTGATTCATAATTGTTTGTCTATTCTAATCCCTTAACTTTACCGCTTGACTTCTCGATAATCTCTTTAGCAAGGTTAGCGGAAACCTCGTCGAAGTGAGAGAACTCCATAGATGATGTAGCGCGTCCCGAAGAAATTGTACGCAATACAGTCACATATCCGAACATCTCTGAAAGTGGCACCTTAGCCTTAACCACGCGAGCAGTACCCTTAGACTCCATTCCTGAAATCTGACCGCGACGCTTGTTCAAGTCACCAATGATGTCTCCCATTGACTCCTCTGGAGTTACAACCTCTACGTTCATAATTGGCTCCATGATAACTGAACCTGCCTTAGGTGCAGCGACACGGAATCCGTTACGAGCACAGATCTCGAATGACAATTGGTCTGAATCGACAGGGTGGAATGAACCATCCTTCAAAGTGACCTTCATTGAGTCGATAACATAACCTGCCAAAGCTCCATTAGCCATAGCTGTTTGGAATCCCTTTTGTACTGATGGGATAAACTCCTTAGGTACGTTACCTCCCTTAACCTCATCAACAAATACAAGACCTGTTTGACCCTCGTCTGCAGGACCGATCTCGAAGATGATGTCGGCGAACTTACCACGACCTCCAGTTTGCTTCTTGAATACCTCACGGTGTTGAACCGTTTTAGTAAGAGCCTCCTTGTAGTTAACTTGTGGTGCACCTTGGTTGATCTCAACACCAAACTCGCGCTTTAGACGGTCAACGATGATATCCAAGTGGAGCTCACCCATTCCGCTAATTACTGTTTGACCTGAATCCTCATCTGTGTGAACAGTGAAGGTTGGATCCTCCTCAGATAGCTTGCCGAGTGCGATACCCAACTTATCAACATCCTTTTGAGTCTTAGGCTCGATCGCAAGACCGATAACTGGCTCTGGGAATGTCATTTGCTCTAGAGCGATTGGTGCATTCTCAGCACACAAAGTATCTCCCGTGCGAATATCCTTGAAACCTACAGCTGCACAGATGTCTCCTGCCTCTACAGCCTCCATTGGATTCTGCTTGTTTGAGTGCATTTGATAAATACGGCTAATACGCTCGCGCTTTCCGCTTCTTGAGTTCAATACATAAGAACCTGCATCCAACTTACCTGAGTAGACACGTACGAAAGCCAAACGACCTACGAATGGGTCAGTTGCGATCTTAAATGCCAAACCACAGAAAGGCTCCGAAGATGATGCCTCGCGGCTAACAGCCTCGTCTGTCTTAGGGTTAGTACCCTCAACAGCTGGCAAATCCAATGGACTTGGAAGGAATGCCATGATGTAGTCCAACAACTTTTGAACACCCTTGTTGTGGAAAGATGATCCACACAACATAGGAACGATTTGCATATCGATAGTAGCCTTGCGGATAGCAACCAACAACTCCTCAGCTGTGATTGAATCTGGATCCTCAAAGAACTTCTCCATCATCGCATCATCAGTAGAAGCTACCTCCTCGATGAGTTTTGCACGCCACTCTGCTGCCTCCTCTGCCATCTCTGCTGGGATCTCTTTGATCTCGAAGTTATCGCGGATGGTTTTGTCGTCGAAGTAGTAAATTGCGTTGTTGTAAACTAGGTCGATAAGACCCTCAAATTTGTCCTCAGCACCGATAGGAAGAACTACAGGAAGTGCGTTAGCACCGAAGATCTCCTTGATTTGATTACAAACATTATAAAAATCTGCACCTGTACGATCCATCTTGTTGACGTAACCCATACGTGGTACATTGTACTTATCTGCTTGACGCCATACTGTCTCAGATTGTGGCTCAACACCACCTACTGCACAGAATGTAGCCACTGCACCATCCAATACACGAAGTGAACGCTCCACCTCTACGGTGAAGTCAACGTGTCCTGGGGTGTCGATAAGGTTCATTTGGTATTGCTTACCCTTGTAGTCCCAGAATGCGGTTGTTGCAGCAGATGTGATTGTGATACCACGCTCTTGCTCTTGAACCATCCAGTCCATAGTTGCTCCACCATCGTGTACCTCACCGATTTTGTGAGTCTTACCCGTGTAAAAAAGGATACGCTCTGATGTGGTAGTCTTACCAGCATCAATGTGAGCCATGATACCGAAGTTACGAGTATATTTAAGATCTCTTGCCATCTTTTTCTTCTCCTATATATTATATATTAAAATCTAAAGTGCGCAAAAGCCTTATTTGCCTCCGCCATGCGGTGCATCTCCTCTTTACGCTTGAACGAAGCACCTTGTTGGTTGTAGGCATCTACGATCTCAGCTGAGAGTTTTTCTGCCATTGATTTACCAGCGCGCTTGCGTGAGTAAAGGACAAGGTTTTTCATAGAGATTGAAATCTTGCGCTCTGGTCGAACCTCCATTGGAACTTGGAATGTCGCACCACCGATACGCTTAGACTTAACTTCGACTTGGGGTGTGATATTCTCTAGTGCTTGTTTCCAAACATCAAGTGGAGATTTATCAGCATCCTTCATCTTCTTGCTTACCAACTCTAACGAATCGTAGAAAATTGTGTAGGCAATACTCTTCTTACCGTCCAACATCAAGTTGTTAACGAAACGAGTAACCTCGACATCGCTAAACTTAGGATCTGGAAGTAGAATGTGCTTTTTTGGCTTAGCTTTTCTCATTGCTTTTTCTAAAAACTAAAATTGTTTTTTAATTACTTTTTCTTCTTACCTGCTACTGCTGGTGTTGCTCCTGGCTTTGGACGCTTAGTTCCATACTTTGAGCGGCGTTGGCGACGTCCATCAACTCCTGCTGAGTCGAGTGCACCGCGCACCAAGTGATAACGTACTCCTGGAAGGTCCTTAACACGACCACCACGAACTAATACGATAGAGTGCTCTTGCAAATTGTGACCCTCTCCTGGGATATAAGCATTCACCTCCTTACCGTTTGTCAATCTAACACGTGCCACTTTACGCATAGCCGAGTTTGGCTTCTTTGGTGTTGTTGTGTACACACGAGTACAAACACCACGGCGTTGTGGACATGCTGCGAGTGCAGGAGATTTACTCTTCTCGATTGCGTGCACTCGGCCGTTTCTTACTAACTGTTGAATAGTTGGCATTTTAACGATTTGTCCTTTATAATTAATAAAATTTCTCTATACCCATGGGCACTATACACCCAATAGGACTGCAAAGGTACGCATTTTTTTTTGATTTACAATAGCTTACATATTCTTTTTGTAATTTTTTCATCACTTTTTAAGGATCAATCCGAAATTCCAGTGGAGAGAAACAATAAATATTTTTTAACATTGTTCCATGAAAGAGAATTTAGACCCCATAAGCATCCTTCTGCCCGAAGGAATATTAGATCATTTTGCACTAGTTGATGTTCATAAGAGCGACAAAGATTACCACCTATTTTTAGATGAGTTATCCAATCCGCCATCTGAGACTGGTTATCACTCCAAAGGTTTCACAGAACAAGCTGTGGTGCAAGATTTTCCTTTACGTGGCAAGCCCGTTTATCTGCATATCCGCCGCCGTAAATGGCTAAATATAAAGACTCATGAAATTGTAACCTCCACCTTTGAT
>JBCQUZ010000030.1:0-26228 GCA_047173645.1 Rikenellaceae bacterium | reverse complement strand
CGTTTGGACTGATCGACGAGGAGGTATTCGAGCGATTATCTGCAACTGTATCATTCGACCTAAATATGCTGCTCGCTTACGATTCTAAAGCTGCTTGAGGTACTTGCGAAACTTGAGTAATTGGTAATATCCTTAGGCGAACGAAGTATATCTTGTCCTTGAACTAGAGTAAATGACGATAGTGTAATAAAGGTTAATGTCAAAAAAAATATTTGTGTCATTGTTCTCATGGTAGATTGCGTTATGGTAGATTATGTTGCTTATATTACAGTAATTTTATTTTCTTGATATTCAATCTTTAGCTAACTGAATCAACACCATTTGACCATTTGCATGAAGATTTAATATACAATACAACAAAGTTAAATATATAACATGTATAATCCAAACTTTCACATATCATTTATGTAAAACTCAATCGTTTAAACTACAGGTGTTTATAGATTTATTATATCATTAATCCCCAATGTAAAATTACATTTTTTAGATCTATATACAACTAATTCTCGTTTGAGAGGTTATTTGCATAGTGCGGTAATCTACACCAGATATAATATTTATCCCTGGGCGATAACCAACTTTTAGTTCGCCCAAATCACTAAAACCTAAAGCCTTAGCACCTTGATGCGTAGCCCAATCTATACGCTGTGCGAGAGGTACTTCGGGGAACATTGCGATCTCCTCCAATATGGATAGTGAATCATTTGAAGCGAGAGAATCTGTCCCCACACAAATATTAAGATTATTGGCATGAAGGAGCTCCACTGGAGGGGTTAATCGAGAGATATAATCATTCGATTTAGGGCACAACACCCAATATACGGGCGCTGTGAAGTGCCTCATAATAGTATCTATATCGCGCTGTGTGACACAACAATTATGCACCAAAAGAGTTGTTCTATCGTGGGGTACACTATTTATAATCCTTTCGGCAGGTGATCCATAGTGCAAAAAATCGCACTCAAACCCCATCGTTTGATACCACTCCCACAATCGACCACGACGCTCAAAAAGTTCCGCTTCGGCAGGCGATTCTTGAAAATGAATAGATAGAGGGTGATCTATATTACGAGAGGCTATGTTCTTAAATAACTGGTCATTAAGAGAGTATATCGAGTGTGGAGTAATGGAGCTATTTGGATAATCCTCACACCACAATAGATCCTCGAAAGATGTGGTTTTCAGACCAAATACCTCGCCGAAGTTTCGATACCTAATCGGACTTTTTGATTTGCAATCCATTGATGTATTGCCATTTAGAATATCTCCAACCGCCACAACTCCCCCTGTGCGAAGTGTGAGATCCTCTTTTTCGATGGCGCGAAGTCGTTCATCTAAAGTCGCCTCACCCCTCACTTCGCCTATTTGGCGTGCAAACTCAGCAAAACCTTTGTGAGGTGTGATTTTTCCGCGTAGGTATGACAACTCCATATGAGCGTGGGTATTAACAAACCCTGCGGTCATAATTCCAGAGTAAAACTCTGCGGAGTGGATTCTATCTATATCTTCGTATTGCTCAACAGATATAATCGTCCCATCGCTGTCGATCTCGATTAGTGGGCGAGGAATAAATTCCCCTCCCATCGCCATCAGATTAGAGGCTATCTTTCGGTGTGAGAGTGATGAGTAACTCATCTGAAAAGATCTTAAAGTTTAATAAACTATCGAATGTCGCTCTTTCGGAGATCTCTATCGTTGGGGTGTAGACAACCCTAATATCTCGTAATTTAACATGAGGTTGCTTCTCTTTTTTCATTAGATCGATAAGCTCTATCGACAAATTCATATATTCGCGCTCTACCTCAAAATTGCGAGTATGGGTCATCACCTTGTTTCGTTGCAAATAGCTAGTAATGTCATCATGTTTATCTTGATCCAATTTACTCACCTTTTCACCCGTTTCGAACCACGAACGAGTACGATATGTTCCATGATTTTCGTCGAGCGAATCGATCAAATAGTCAAACGATAGGGTATAGTCCCCTGGTTTAATATCGGGGATTGTTATCCACCCTTTGATAGTATCTCTCTTCGATGCGATCAATATTTCATCTTTGTAAAAAAGCTCGCGTGTTTGTAGGCGACGTGCGATAGTTGATACTTCGTCGATGATCTTAACTTCGCGATCAAACTCTCCACCTTTTGTTTCGAGAATTGCGATTGACCTCTCGACAACATCGCCTAGGCGCGCACTTTTACGTTTCGAAAAGTTTCCGATGGTGTATTGAACATCTTCGGTGGTGTAACCATACTTCTCGAAAATTGGCTCATACACATTCAATGAATCAAGATTTGGGTTATTTATGAGAACATAAGCATTAACCAAAAAAGCGTCGCTAAATATTTGTGCTAACTCTCCATCGGGGATAATTTTGTGGCGCGAGCATCCCACAAAAGCCACCATTGGGAGCATTATATATAGGTAAAAAAATCTCTTCATATTATTTTTTAATCATCTCAAAAGTAACAATATAATTAAGTATGGCAGCCACCACCATCGACATTACTAACACCCCGACAACATCCCACATCTGCAAATCAACAGGATATATATCCACCACAAAGCCACTTGCGGGGAGTTTCACAACACCCCAAATTTGTTGGATCAGAATCACTCCAACACTAACCACCAATCCCACGCAGGCTCCAATGCCACTAATCAACATCCCCTGCATAAAAAATATATCTCTAACGCTCGATTTTGTCGCACCCATAGCCCTAAGTGTCAACATATCATCTCGTTTTTCGATAATCAACATCGCCACAATTCCAATCAAAGAGAATGATGCAAGCAACATAACCATCGACGAAATAAAGATTATGCCCCATTTTTCGTAGCGGATAATATCATACAACAGAGGGTTCAACTCCTCGCGACTTTGCACCCTAAACTCTTCGCCGACAATCTGTTCTACCTGCGACTTCACCTCTTTGGTCGAATAGTTGGGCGCGACACGTATTGCAATATCCGAAATATTCGAAAACTGATCCTCGTCATCACCTCCCATCAATCTATTCATCAATCTTAACGACGTGTAGGCATATCGACCTTCGCTATCCATATCGACCATATACACACCCGACACTCTGGCGCTATCTTGCTCAAAACCGACCATCGGAGCGAATGATGAGAGTCGAGAACTCCTAAGCGAGTATATCCCCACGACCGATTGTCGAAGATTTCGCACTCCAAGTTTTGATGCTGTGGCATTACCCAAAACTATACGATCCAAATCTCCTAAGCGCACTTCGAAATCTCCAGCATACATATAATCTGCAATGGGAACAACATTCACATATGAATCATCGACCCCTCGCAGTGTAACAACTGTTTGCCTCCCTCCATACTCCAACATCAAAGTTTGGCTCGCCATTAGGGAGAAGTTCTCAACCCCTTCGACTCTTCGAATAGCTGTCGTATCGACCCTTTCGGTCATAAAGTATTGACCCCTCGATGGCGAGATCACAAGATCGGCATCTACCGAAGCATTCAACCCCTCGACCAAGTTACCAAATCCATTAAATACCGATAGCAGGATTATAATCGCCGCTACAGGTATCGCCACCGACACCAAGCTCACGCCCGCAATGATATTGACCACCGAGTGAGATTTCTTCGAAAAAAGGTATCGTCGTGCGATTAGAAACATATAAAAATATATCGTATATTAATATTTGTTAGCGATTAATAGCTTTATCAATATTTTCGATATACTCTAGCGAATCATCCAAAAAGAAATCGATTTCGGGAACGCTCTTAAGTTGGTGTTTAATCTTGGCACCCAACGATTTGCGTATTGCCCAATTATTGTGTTTAAGAAGGGCTATAACCTCTTCGTTACGATTAAACGGGAATACGCTCACATATATTTTAGCATATCCAAAATCGGGAGAGACTCTCACTGCGGTGACCGTAAGGAGTAAACCTTTGAATAGTTCACGGCACTCCTTTTGAAAAATATCTGCGATGTCTCGCTGTATCTGTTTTGCAATTTTTTGCTGTCTTGTTGACTCTACTTCCATGTTATTATTTTCTGTTTATTATTGTCTATGTATTAAATCTTTTTGTTTGATAGATAGGGGATGGGATATAGCTCTAGCCTATTATCTTGTTGGGACTGATCTCTGAGATTGTGACGATGAGCCTCCTCTCGAATTTGTTTTGCCCGTATAGTTAAAATCGGTTGTTCGCTCTAGTTTCTGAAGAGCCTTAGTATTCCAACTATCAAATCCATCACCCTTACCCAATCTATAGTTAAAACCAATGCTAATCGAGATATTATCTACAGGGCTACGCGTGGGGGTATAGTAGAATGGGTTGTCCGAACCATCATTATTATTCGTGTAATATTTATTACGATTCTTAAGAATATCTGAATATCCAAAGTAATATCTTGCACGCGCAAAAAATTCGTAACGTCCATGCAGATATGCAATACCTCCGCCACCCATCAATCCATAACAAACTCTATTGTCGCGAGCTGTTTTATAGATATACTCACCCTCCCAATCCTCGGCACCTAAAAACTCGCGAGCCGCATCGTTGACATATGTCGATGCTAAATTAATTGATAATGTTGCTGCAGCTTCGATAAATACACGAACCTTATTGTCAAATAGATAGAAATATGGTTGCCACATGAATGGGATCATAATCGAATTATAATAGCGAGTATAATAAGAGTACTCTTCCCCCTCAGCTGTGTACGAAGCATATGGAGCAAAAGAGTAAGCACACTCCATAAATTCGACATCGAGACCTATGGCACCGACAAATCGTTGCGCCGTATAGTATCTAACTCCCACACCTCCAGTATATAACCCCGTCGTGGTTCGTGTCTCTTGATATGGATATGGTCTAAAGCTACTAGCTGAGGTACCCACCGACGCACCCAATGTAACTTGAGCTTGGGCGTGACTCAGTGGCAACAGCGTTATAAGTAGTGCTATGATTATGGCTATGCGTTTCATTTTATCGTCTATTGTTGTTTCTACTGTTGTTGCCACCGCTCTTCTCCTCGCTGGCTAACTTTTTGAGTCGTTGTATCTCCTCCGCCTCCAAACGCTTGACGAGTGATTCCATACTCTCTTCGATAAATAGCTCTTCGACATTTAGATCAAAGTCAAACTCCCAATTCACCTTCATAGCAAACGCTGTCTCGCCATCCTTTTGGTATGTCGCAACTCGTTCGGGGTGTAATCTCTCGACCAAATTTCCAGAACTTCGCTCTCCATCACCATTTGTATCTTGGATCACACGGAACGAAATATCAGATGCAGGGATATAACGAACCGTATAATTACCGCTCTTAGACATTGTTGTCGTATTTAAAACTGTCGATCCTTGAAGCAGTTGGATGATATAGCTAGCATCATCATCCACAGGCTTTGTAAACTTAACATTTACAGTTGCAAACTCCTCGGGATTTTTGAGATTATACTTCACCCCCAAAGAATCATTCACTTCGCGCGCGACATTTGCAAAGGTGCTATCGGGGATTACCAATTGATAGAATCCCTCCAGTTTATCGAATGTCGATCTCAAATACCACCTTCTCATATTTACACTATCACGCTCAACATCAATCTTTTGTTTCAACTGTACACTATCTACGCTGAAATATGTTATAGTGATTGCCGATGTGTCGATATGCGTCAATGGATAATCGAAATCAATAATCAAAGGCTCGTCGGGAACAATTCCACCCGCCGATGTTAGGGTCATCTTAAATGTTTTTTCTACCTTTGGAGCTTCCCACTCTTCGCCATTAGATTCAGCTTTCTCCTTCTCGCGTTCCAATCTTTCGCGCTCCTTCTCTTGATCTTTGGATTCGATGAATCTCCATGTTAGGCGCAGAGGATCTGTAGATTCGACAAGGTTACGTACCGAATCATGTTTGAAATATGTAATCTCTCCACGGATAGTATCGGGCAACATCTCGGCATCGACATTAAACCACACAGCAAGCGTATCGCGCCCTTTGGTCAAAGGCTCAACGATAAAATCGCCATCGGCTATAGAGTCAAATTTAATCTGCTCGATTTGAGGGTATGACGCATTGAAATATAACATCGCTTTGTGTCGTGATGGACGCTCTGAACTTTGCAAGTTTTGGCGCTTAAATGCCACATCCTGAAAGAGTTTGAAGTGCAACTGAGGCTCCGCAACAACATACCCCCTCAATGAATCCAACCACAATGAAAAATCGGGCATCTTAGCAGGATTATATACCCCCTCAACAAAAGCTATTTGATCTGTTTCGGGTTCATACATAAAGTTATTATTGCGATCCTCATACGCATAGACTAAGTAATCTACAGGTTTGAGGTTTTGTGCTAAAAATATACCGTTGCTCTCAGCGCGTGCGATCACCGCTGGAGTGTTGTTAAACATCACCGAATCGTAATCGGCATTTAGCTCAATAGAATCTGCAATGAAAAAATAGACCATCGTGCCACTCACCGAATCCGACGAGAAACTATCCTCAGCATATCCCGACATTACCATCGAATCTATTTTGTCGCCTGTCGAGAATACATATCTCATTGAGTATAGTGGATTCCCCTCATTATTATCACGGATTGTCGTTCCGAAATTCAAGGCATAGGTTGTATTAGGTTCTAGGGAATCACCCAAAGTCACCACAACACCTCGACCTCTAGTCGAAAGGCGAGGTTTGGTTTTCATTTGGGGCGAAGTGAAGAACTCCTTGCTTTGATCCGTGAGCTTCACAAATTCATCAAATTCAATATATATCTTTTTATCGGTGAAGTTCGTCGTGAAATTATCGGGGGTCATCTCTACAATCACTGGCGGAAGAGTGTCGTATGGACCTCCGTCGGGGGTCATGATAGATGCACAGCGAATGAAAAATGCACTCACAAAGAGTAGCACAACCGCTATGTTTAATCCTTTTAATATATGGTTCTTTGTTGTCATAACTATCTTTTACTCTTCTGTGTCCTCTTCTTCGGTTGATTCCTCCTCACCTTCTGTTAATTCGCCTTCGGTTGACTCATTTTCAGTTGATTCATCTTCGGTTGACTCATCTTCAGTTGATTCATTTTCTATTGACTCTTCCTCAGTTGACTCTTCAATTGTACCTAGAGAGTAATATATCCAATAGCTTTCGGTATATTCACCCTCTTTCCATGTTCTAAATCTAGCTGTTACATATGTTGTAGAGAGATTTAAACCTACGTCATACAATCTATAGCCATAATCCTCTGTCGTTGTATGGGCAACAACAACCATCACACTCTGCTCGTTGACCTGCATCGAGAGCATAGTATCTTCGAGCCCCTCTTCGGTGTAACTTTGCGCCACAGCAATTGGAGCCAATGTTTTCGATGGATCCTCCTTTGAGGTCAACACTCCATTGCGAGCATCTATCCACGACAAAACCTCCCACTCCGCTGTATCTGCATCAAAAGCATATGCTACACAATCTTCATACCCCACAAAGTCTCCTCCCGACACTGCTTGAACATAGGGGCGTACCACCATCTTGGTGCTATACTCCTCATCTTTGAAACAGCTCGATAGCGTTACCACTAAAACTATATATAAAATTACTCTCTTCATAAAATCAATTCATTAAGCAACTCTTCAGTCATCTTGTTTAATAGAGGATGTCGCCAATAGGGTGCCACCTCTGCCATTGGTCGCAACACAAATTCGCGTTCGTGCATCCTCGGATGAGGGATTATTAACCCCTCTTGCTCAATAGTTTGAGACCCATAAGTTATAATATCTACATCTATCACGCGCGACGCATATACCTCGCCACTTATCTTCTTCTGCTTCAATTCATCGGCTCTATCGCGTCCCAAATCTAGTTCGATACTCTGTGTTGCGCGAAGCAGATCTTCGGGCGATAGCTTTGTTGAGATCAATACCGCTTGATTTACAAACTTCTCTTCGGAAGAGAATCCCCACGCTTCGCTCTCCAGCTCCTTCGAAATAGAGATTATTTTGCCCACTCTTTCACCCAACTCAACTCGACATTGTGCCAAATTCGCGCGAACATCTCCTAAATTTCCTCCGAGGAGTATCACCACATCTATTGCCATGCTCTCCCTCCTTCTACAATTTATTTATCTGCTTGCTCACAATCAACGCAAAGTGCGTGAATATAATCGTCGGGTTTCCATTCTGCGACAATTGAGCTATGGCTAGCTCAATTTGCCCGATCAGAAACTCTATATTTTGGTTACCAATAAAGGGTGCAAATTTCTTGCAAAAATCTGCCTCATCACCCCAAAGGTAACTTATTTCGCCCACTCCTGCATGTATAACATACGCTTCGCGAAGCATATGCAGGCAATATTGCAACATTGCGCGTTGTTGTTCGCGAGGCATCGCAGCAACCTCCTCTGCCCAAGTCATCAGCTCTAGGTGTTTATTGTTGTAGCTCAGACGCATAAGAGATGTGAAATTTGCAAAGTTGTCGCGTCTTTGCGACTCCTCCACTCCATTTATCAATGCTCTAAGTTCCACAATATCTCCCGATGCAACGCGTGCCATTGCGCGTCGTTGCGAAGGATCTGCAACTCCATGTTTAGCGGCAAAAGATTCCATATCTGCAACATCGACCCTCGGAATGTCGACCTTTTGGGTGCGCGATATAATTGTCGAGAGTAACTTCTCGCTCCTCTCCGACACCAGCACAAAGAGCGTTTTGCCCAATGGCTCCTCCAATATTTTGAGTATCTTGTTTGCCGCCTGTTCATTCATCATCTCGGGCAACCAAATAATCATCGCTTTATACTCCGCACCATAGCTCTTAAAGGATAGCTTGCGGATTATCTCATCCGCCTCCTTTGCCGAAATCACCCCTTGCAAAGTTTTGCCCAGATCCAACTCTTCGAACCACATCGAGGGGGTTATATATCCTCCCGAACGCGAAAATAACCCTCTCATTTGTCCCATGAAGTTATCACTTACAACCACCTCACCACTCTTTTTACCCATCTTGTTTACAGGCATCACAAAGTGCAAATCAGGGTGTGAAAGTTCCGCTATTTGTCTACATGTAGGGCATTCACCGCAAGAATCCTCCGTCGTGCGGTTTGGACAATTTAGATATTGGATATATGCCACCGCCAAGGCAAGAGCTCCGTAACCACCCCTCCCAGCAAATAGTTGCGCATGGCTAACCCTCTGCGACAAAATACTTTGACGTAGATGATCTTTAAGTTCACCATGACCTATAATATCCGAAAATCTCATTATCCTCTCTTTAAAACACTATTCAAAAGCGCTCTAACATCAATCTTCTCGCGCCAAATGGCATAGATCAAGTAGATAGACAAAAGCACTACACTAACAATATAATTTAACACACCACCTCCAATGGCAGGGTACAACATCTCCGACAAACCAAACAGCACCACACCCAACAAAATATACTCCCCAATACGCTTAAGGTCATAGGGAGTGGGAAAGAATCGACAATTTAGATAGTAACTAACTGCCACCATCGTCCCCTCTGCAATCAAACGAGACCATGCTGCGCCATAGTATCCCCATCGAGGTACAAATATTAAATTAGCCACAACAGCAACTGCCAAACCAGTTAAAGTAATATATAGAGCAAACGCCGTTCGCTCCTCGCGTTTGTACCAAAACGATAGATTTAACCACACACCCATACAGACATTGGCTCCAAGAACCACGGGCAAAATATAGATACCCTCGCGATATTCCGCCCCCACAATCAGCGCAAATAGATCTCTGAACAGTGAGATTCCCAAGAACACCAATACCGAGACCATAATGTAATATTTCATCGCCGCAGCGTTCATCTCCACAAAATCATTCTTTTTGAAATTAGACAAAAAGAATGGCTCCGCAGCGAGTCGATACATTTGGGTAAATAGAGTCATAACAACCGCAATCTTTGTCACCGCTCCATAGACTCCCAATTGAGCCATCGCCCCAATGGGGATTATATATTTTATCATCTGACGATCGATAAAATCTGTTGCAGTACCAGCTATTCCGCTCAATAGCAGTGGTATTGAATATATAAACAGCGCTCCAATCAATTTGCTGTTAAGCCTAAATTCAACTTTAAAAATTGTTGTGAGCAACATCAGAAAGGTGACTCCCGAAGCTATAAGGTTTGCCACCAAAGCCCATCCAACTCCAAACTCTGTCGAATATAATCCCGCTAAACCAAACCCAATACTTAGTCCCACCTGCAACACAATATTGAGCAACTTAAACATCACATAACTCTTTGCGCGATTCATTTGACGAAGCCTCACAAAGGGGATCATCGACACAACATCGAACAAGATTATAAAGGCTACAATTTCGAGATATTCAGGGTTTGCAACATACGCTTCGCCCATAGCCACACAAGCAGGTTTGATAAAGAGTTGAACCAGAAAGCAGAATGTAACAGCCGTAGCCACCGTGAGCGCCCAAGTTGTCGAAAAGAGAGTTGTCATCGCCCCCTTCAACCCTTCGGGTGTTGGGTTCTCTTGCTCTGCGCGTGTGGCAAAGCGGAAGTAGCTAGACTCCATACCCATCGACAGCAACACGAGTGCAAAGGGTATTATCGCATAAACATCCGTAATAATACCATACGCTTCGGGTTCAAATATACGAGTAAAATAGGGGGTAAGCAGATACCCCAACAGACGACCTACAATCGTACTGATGCCATATATTGCGCTCTGTTTAGCTAATTTTTGTAACATTCTGCCTTTGCTCTAATCTGCTTAGATTGATTAATTATGACAAAGATACAAAAAAATATAAGAGTAGGAAAATTTAACACAATATAGTTCAACCCTCGCGATCTCTTGATCTCTATTTTGGGGAGTTGTAGGGTAGATATATGATTTACTACCCTTTACTTTTGCTACTCAATCTTAACTTTTACTACTCAACCTTGCTCTTGAAAATATTGAATCTTTCGAGAGCAGGGTTTTTGTATCCTAGAACTATCACCTCCAACAAAAGCAACAACAGAGCTATTGCCAACATCCATTGATATTGCTCGTTGAACTCTTCGAATTGCATCGTCGCAAGTTCGCTTCGTTCGAGCTTATTGATCTCGTCGGTTATCTCGGTGAGTCCAAAAGATTGGTTCGATGCACGAATATATGCACCTTCGGTCTCGGTCGAAATCTCGCGCAACATATCTTCGTTGAGTTTCGACACAACGATTTCACCTTCGGAATCTTTGATAAACTCTCCACCTATTGAAATAGGTGCTCCTTCGGGGGTTCCGATTCCGATGGTGTAGATCTTAACACCTTGAATTTTTGCTCTTTGTGTGGCAGATATTGCATTTTGATCGTGGTTCTCACCATCTGTAATAAGGATCATCACGCGAGATGTATTCTCTCTATCGGAATAGGAAAGCAGGGCTAAATCTATCGCCTTGCCGATGTCTGTTCCTTGAACCGAAACTGTCGAAGGCGAAAGGCGTGATGTGTATGCTTGAGCCATTCTATAATCCGACGTAATAGGCAATTGCACTTCGGCATCTCCAGCAAAGGCGATCACTCCGACTCTATCTTGATCCAAAGTTTCGAACAATCTGTTGATCGCATATTTGGTTCGCTCCAAACGATTTGGTTCAAAATCCTCGACAAGCATTGAGTTCGAGACATCGACAACCAACATCATCTCGACTCCTTTGCTCCTCTCTTCTCTCAATTTGGATCCAAATTGTGGACGGGCAAGAGCCAAAGATAAGAAGAGCAACGCTCCTAGCAAAAGGATAAATTTAAACCTCACACGTCCGCGAGATACCCCAGGCATAAGAAGTTTCATAATCTCTGGATTACCAAACTTCGTAAGGCGTTTGCGTCTATTGTGCGATGCCATCACAAACATAAACCACATGAGTGGCAAAATAGCGATTAGATATAGATATTGTGGATTTGCAAAGCGAAACATTATGGTAATCTTTTAAGAATAAACATACTAACTATAAATTCAAGGATCAATAATCCCATAGCAACAAGCGCCCATATCAGATATTCTTCATGATATATCGTGCGTTCAGTAACCTCAACCTTACTCTTTTCGAGGGTGTTGATTTGGTCATATATAGCCTCTAGTTTTTGATTGTCTGTGGCTCTAAAATATTCGCCACCAGTCTCCTCGGCGATTGTGCTAAGAACCTTTTCGTCTATCTCCACTTTGGCTTTGACATAATCTACAATCTTGCCATAAGCATCAACGCGCGGATATGGAGCCATACCCTCGGTTCCGATGCCAATAGTGTAGACCTTAACCCCCATATCTTTGGCAATTTTAGCAGCGGTAAGTGGTGCGATTGCTCCGCGGTTGTTGACTCCATCGGTGAGCAAAATTATAACTTTACTCTTCGCTTCGCTCTCCCTCAGGCGGTTAAGTGCCGTAGCTAATCCATCACCTATGGCTGTTCCATCCTCAATAAGACCACTTCGGATGCGCCCCAAAAGAGTTTGAAGGGTTCCCTGGTCGGTGGTGAGAGGCGATTGTGTAAATGCCTCACCTGCAAAGACTGCTAGTCCTATTCTGTCGCCATAACGATCCGATATAAAAGAGCTTGCAACTCTTTTGGCGGCAGTGATTCGATCAGGCTCAAAATCCCTAGCCAACATTGATCCCGACACATCTATCGCCATCATAATGTCGATTCCCTCCGACGAACTTGTGCGACTCTCCTCTATTGTTTGAGGTCGAGCAATTGCCACAATCATAAGAGCAATAGCCACAACACGCAAAATAATAGGTAGGTGTCTAAGCCAATATCTGAATGTTCGAGGTGCACGACGCACACCCTCGACAGTCGAAATATTTATCACAGCACCTCCTCTCAAAGTGCAGAATATGTAGTGTGCCACAATTGGTACTATGATTAATAGTAGCCAAAGTAGATATGGATTTGCAAAGTGCATAATCTATTATTTCTTAATGTATTACAATCTTTATATTGCCAGTTGTATATTACCAATTCTTACCCCCAGGGATCAATACCGCACGCGCCTTCTCTCCGTCGAGCTTCTCTTGGGTTTTATCCTCTTGAGCTTGAATTGCATCTAATATCTGTTGTTGCTCTTGCTCCGACATCTCTCCATCTTGGGGTTGAGGTTCTTGCTCTTGTTCACCCTCCTGGTCATCCTCGCCTTGGTCGTTTTGTTGATCTTGGTTATCTTGATCCTGCTCATCTTGATTTTGATCTTGATCTTGCTGATCTTGATTCTGGTCATCTTGATTTTGGTCATCTTGACCTTGGTTACCATCCTGGTTTTGATCGTCTTGTTCTTGATCGTCACTTTCGGGCTGAGCCTCCAACAAAAGTTTAGTGAGTGCGTAGTTATACTTCGCTGTGGAATCAGCCGAGTTTAATCGAATTGACGATTTATAACTCTCCAAAGCCTCCTTGTATTTTTGTTGGTGGAATTGACTATTTCCCAAATTGTAGTATGCGTCGGCACGATCCATATCTCCAAGCAACGAATCTGCTGCAATCTTCGCCATAGACTCCTCCGCCTTGTCGAATTGTTGCAACTTGTGCTGTGCATTACTAAGGTTATAGTTCGCCTCAAATGAGCTCGGTGAGTAGGTCAATGCCTTGGTGTAACTCTCTATTGCAGATTCGTAGTTCTCCCTCTCGAAATCGCGATTTCCACGACGCACCTCACCTCTTTCGGGCAAATTTTGGGCTGTTGCACTAAACGCCACAAATGCTAAGAGTATAAATAATAGCTTTTTCATAATCGTTATGCCCTCCCCTCTGTTTGTTCTTGACTCTGCTTCTCTTTTTCTGCGCTATTATCTTCGTCAGTGTTCTCCTCGTCGACTATCTTTGTCTCCTCCACAAAGTTATAACTCTTCATATAATACCCCTCGTTTTGCTCCGATTCGAATGACATCTTTGCAAACTTCACAAGGTCGGCATCGCGAAGCAACGCTTGAAGATCCATAGCACATTTACTAGGTATTTCGAGATCACGGATAGCCTCGATAATCTCGTCGGTGGTCATCTCCATCGCCGAAATTGAGTATCTACCCGATATATATGTTCTCAAAATATCGGTTAGCATTGAGTAATATTGTTTATGTTTATTACTTTGCCACAACTTCTTATTGTGGAGTTTCTCCAAATCCTTGATCGCTGTGATGTGTGGTGGTACAGGAGGCGCAGGTTTAAAGAAGCCGCCGATATTTTTGCCATAGTGAGCCAAGACTCTAAGCACCACATATGCAAGAGCTATAAATAGCAACAAAATCAACACTCCCCACTTTACATATCCCGATATTTCGGCAAACTTAAATGGCAAATCCCTTTGAGGTTTGATGTCCACAATTCCATTTGCTAAAGCTGTTGAATCGATAAGAAAAGTTGTGATTGTAATACGCAACGAATCTGCACTATACAACGTGTCGACTATATTTTTATCGGTATATAGTATCGATGGTCGACCTAGATTGTAGTGCCCCTCATCAAAAGATCGAAGCGTATAGTTGCGACGCAAAAATATGCGTCTACCATCCACCTTAACTGTGTCGATAACAGGTTCATTCACCTTCTCGATTTTCGATTGACCATCGAAATCAAACTCAGGGAAGGCGACTTGTTGCATTACATCGCTCTCAATTTCTATGGACAATACAAACGGATCGCCAATCATAACACTCTCGGGAGTGATATGACTTTCGATCATCGGTTTGGTGCTCTGTGCAAAGGCGACATTTATTGCCAAAACTACACATAGAGCTATTAATTTTAACTCTTTTGAGATCATCGCTGTTTGAATAGTTTTATCAGTTCTACAACATAGTCACTATCGGTCGAGATAGTCGCCGTGTCGATTCTATTGTGTTTCAATGTCGACACGATCTTTTCGCTAAGAGATTGCCACGCATTAGAATAGTGATCCCTTACAGCTCTCGACGATGTATCTACCCACACCTTTTCGCCACTCTCTGCATCTCGCAACTCCACAACCCCCACATCGGGAAGCTCTGTTTCGCGTTGGTCATAGATTCTTATACCTACTAAATCGTGGCGACTACGTGCAATTTTAAGTGCATCGTTTAGATCTTTATCCCCTTTTTTATTGCTAGGTTCTATAAAGTCCGACAATATAAATGTTGTACATCTCTTTTTGATTACATTACTTAGGAATCTCACTGCTTCGCCCATCGAAGTACCTTGCGAAGATGGTTTGAAACTTATCAACTCCCTTATAATCATCAAAATGTGACTTTTACCCTTCTTGGGTGGAATATACTTTTCGACCTTATCCGAAAATAGTATACACCCCACCTTATCGTTGTTCTGTGCCGCCGAAAAAGCCAACACCGCAGCGATCTCGGTAATCACACTCTTCTTTAATCTCGATGTGGTTCCAAACATTCTCGAACCGCTCACATCGACCATAAGCATCATTGTTAGCTCGCGCGACTCCTCATATATCTTGATATGCGGAGAGCGCGAACGTGCCGTGACATTCCAATCAATATCACGAATATCATCGCCTGGGCGATACTCCCGAACCTCCGAAAAGGACATACCACGACCTCTGAAGGCAGAGTGATACTTGCCTGCAAATATTTCGTTGGAGAGCCCTCGGGTTTTGATCTCAATTTTGCGGACTCGGCGTAGGATGTCGTTCTCTGCCTCTTGCATGGTTATTATGGTACTATGACGTTGTTAAGTATGTCGGTTATAATCTCTTCCGATGTGATATTCTCTGCCTCTGCTTCGTAGCTTAGTCCAATACGGTGGCGCAACACATCGTGGCACACGGCACGAACATCTTCGGGGATGACATATCCTCTACGACGAATAAAGGCATAAGCTCTCGATGCTTTAGCAAGCGAGATACTCGCACGTGGTGATCCTCCATATGTGATAAGTGATTGGAGTTTAGACAATCCATATTCACCTGGTTCGCGAGTTGCGAAGATAATATCAACAATATATTTCTCGATCTTCTCATCCATATATACCGACTCCACAACTTTACGAGCGCGGATAATATCATCGGGCGAGATAACTTTATTTACTTCGGGCATTCCTCCACCTGCCAAATTCATGCGAACAATCTCGCGCTCCTCTTGGCGCTTTGGATAGTGAATCCTCGCTTTGAGCATAAAACGGTCAACCTGCGCTTCGGGAAGAGGATATGTACCTTCTTGCTCCAATGGGTTTTGGGTTGCAAGCACAAGGAATGGTTGAGGCAACTTATATGTTTCGTCGCCGATTGTCACTTGACGCTCCTGCATAGCCTCCAAAAGTGCCGATTGCACCTTTGCTGGGGAGCGGTTGATCTCGTCGGCGAGTACGAAGTTTGCAAAAACGGGACCCTTTTTCACCATAAACTCTTCACTCTTTTGCGAATAGATCAACGTACCCAAAAGGTCGGCTGGCAAAAGGTCAGGAGTAAATTGTATTCTCGAAAAGTCGGCATCTACCGCCTTAGCAAGGGTTGTGATTGCCAGAGTTTTGGCGAGTCCAGGAACTCCCTCCAACAATATATGTCCATTCGAAAGTAGACCAATGAGAAGTGTGTCGACAAGGTGTGCTTGACCAACGATTACTTTTCCCATTTCGTTGCGCAACGTATCGACAAAGATACTTTCGCGCTCGATAAGTTCATTCAACTCTTTGATGTTGATTACTTCGCTCATAAAAATTATATTTATTTTATTATTTTTTTGTTCTTATAACGTTTGCGAATACAAAAATATTATTTTTTTTGAAAATAGGAAATAAAAAAACTCTTGATTTTTTTGTCAAGAGTTTTTTATGGGAATTATTAAATCAAAATGGGATCTATTTTTTGTTAAATTTTATCAGATCTATTCCAAAACATGTGCATTTATCTTACGTACGCTTTTAGCATATTTTGGCATATATTTAACCTCAATGCCAGAGTTTCTCATATTATAGGCACCCTCGCAATTTACAAAATGGCTCGGTTCATATATGGCAAACACCGCGCGTCTAAATCCATTTTCGATAATTAGTTGCGAACAACTCACAGGTTCACTCTTTCGCTCCGAACAAGGCTCCATCGTCGAATATATCGTAGCTCCTCGCAAATCAGCATCATACTGCTTAGCCTTAAATATTGCAGCTTGTTCGGCATGATGAGTTGGCGATGTTTCGAGGGTATAACCATCAAATATTTCGCCATTTTCGGTAACTATAACAGCTCCAACCCTATAACAACTTGGCGATGGCTCCGAATGGCGACTAACCGCTATGGCTAACTCCATATACTCTTCGTCGCGAAGATCATCTTCATCGCTCACTTGATAAGTTTGCACATCCATTCCACCCAAATTTTCACACTCTCCAGGGGAGTCTAGGATCCAATCAGGAGCCAAAAACTTCGGTGCCGAAGGGTCATTCACCACAACTTTTTTGTTGCGCGCTACACGCAACCTATCCACTACGCCTTGATCCATAAATAGGGTGTGGATCTTGGCTCCTCCCTCGACATATATATCTATGATCCCCATCTTTTCGAGTATCGTCACAATATATGCCGCATCAATATATGGCGACACAATAACCTCGGCACGTGTAAGTTCGGGACGTTCTATATTCGAAAATATTATTATCCGACCCTCCCCTTCGCTAAATATTCGTGCAGAGGGCGATATTTCGGAATTACTACTAACAATCACGCGAGCAGGCTCCGCAGGACGACCTTTCGATTCTCTCCAATCCATTAATTCTTGTCGTTTGACACGCAGTGTTGGATTGTCGCGACGCAGAGTCTCCGCTCCAATTAATATTGCATCTGCTTCAGCACGAAGCGCATATACCTCCTCCCAATCTTCGGGTGTCGAGAGCATAAGGCGGTTGGGGGTCATATCATCTATATATCCATCTGCCGAAGTGGCAACAGAGAGTATTACGCTCATAATTTTATATTTTCAATTTATATAGGTGTAGCCAAAGGTCAGCCCTCAACTACTATTGCAAAGTTAATATAAAAAATGTATTTGGCACACAACTTGCACAAATATTCCCCAAAAGAAACAGATAAACAATAGAGATATAACACAATTATTAAAAACAGCAATTTATGAAAACAATTAAACTTTTAGTAGCGATGCTATTGATCGGTTCAACTGCAATGGCGCAATATCGCTCTAAAGATCGCGATGCAACGATCTATGTAATGACAAATTCGGATGGAGATCAAATCTACGAATTTGAGACTCCCGAAGAGCTCAAACGCCACGTTCGCGAACGCAAAGAGCGCAAAGACAAACTAATGGAGTGTGTGGTAGATGACCATGTAACATGCAAAGATCAAGGATTTCAATCGGCAATGCCTCCCATTCTAGTGATCGCTCAAAAAGATAATAAATACTCATTCTCAGTGGGCGGATTTATCAACCTCCGCACCAGCTACGACTTCAATGGTATAGTCGATGATTTGGACTTCGTGACATACGACATTCCAATCCCAGGTAGCTACGCCTCAAAGCAACAACTATTGATGGATGCGTCGACTTCGCGCCTATATTTCAGTGGTGTACTTAACACTCGCGCTTTGGGTAAAGTCGATATTTTTGCCGATATGGATTTTAGAGGAGGCTCTTCGAGTAGCTACACACCTCGCGTGAGACGTGGTTATATGTCATTCTTGGGTTTAACAATTGGTCGCGACGTAACAACATTCTGCGACACCAAAGCTGCCCCCATAACTGTTGATTTTCAAGGTCCAAACGCCTACAACTTCAACTATGCAACATTGATCCGCTACTCGCACACCTGCGCAAACGACCGCTTCACAGCAGCCATAGCCCTAGAGTATCCCAAAGTGTGGGGCACCTATGGCGACTCATTCTCAAGTATCCCACAACGCGTACCCGACATCCCAGTCTATTTGCAATATAGCTTCGGCGAGACACGCAACCACCACCTTCGTGCATCGGGTGTAGTGCGCAATATGTATCTTCACAACGACTCAACCGACAACAATGAATCTGTATTTGGATGGGGAGTTCAATTCAGCGGTCAACTAGCAATCGTACGATGGGCAAAGATTATGTTTAATGGCGTATATGGCGAAGGCATAACTCAATACATTCAAGATCTCACAGGCTCAGGTCTCGATTTCACACCAAAGCCCAACGCATCGTCGTCGATCCAAGCTACCCCAATGTATGCTTGGCAAGCGGCGGCACAAATCAACTTCTCGAAGAGAGTTTGGTCATCAATGGGTTATTCGACCGTCAATGTCGAGAGCGAGAATGGAGGCTACTACTCCGACACGGAGTATAAATGCGGTCAATATATCTTTGGCAACCTATTCTATAAAGTCACCCCTCGTATGCAACTAGCGTGTGAATATTTGTGGGGATCGCGCAAAAATGCTAATAACCTCGATAATTCAGCCAACCGCGCAAGCATGATGGTTCAATATAACTTCTAATATATTATTTTCTAAAAACACTTAACGGTCGGTGTGGGATAATCTCCCATGCCGACTTTTATACGATCATACATGATATTATTCAATTTTTGATTTGTTTTTTTGGGAAATAAGAATATATATGTATATCTTTGCAAGAGTAATATAAAAATAAAATGCTTATGGTAAAATTTAATTAGCACATTTTTAATCCCTATTTAGTAGCTAAATCACATAAAAGCGTTAGCTTTATTTTTGGAGGTAGGTAATCTAAAATCTCGTAAACAATAAAGGTATTGTCCACGTTTTTTTTGTATCAATGATAACTATTTACACGCTCAGGACAAGAGCACACAAAACAAAAACCTATGAAGAAATACCTAACACTATCCTTATGTTCGCTACTGTTGTGGAGTTGCGCCAAGGATTCAGAGACAATCAACACTTCAGCCGATTCACGAAGTGTAACTTTTACAAGCGAAATAACTACACGCGTCAGTAGCACAGGATTCGATTATAGTGACGCAATCTCAGTTGCCGCATACAGTGGCACAACGGCACTCTACGCCAATACCCTCTACACCTATAATGGTATGGTGTTTACAAGTTCAGACCCTATTATCTATGAAACCGACGACCAAGAGCTCTCTTTTTTGGCGGTCTACCCAGCTCAAGAGGGATCGATCACCAATTTTGATTTCGAGATAGCGACCGACCAAAGATCTGATGATTCTTATGAATTAAGCGATCTACTAACTTCTTCAATTTCGGCAACGAGATCGACAACCCGAACTGTCGTTCTATCACCGTATGTCAAACATCGTTGTTAATATAATCTCTAACAATAGTTTTTCAGACGCAGTTCTCTCTTTTAGCGCAATGAATAACGCCGAGTGTAATCTGAGCGACTCAACATTCGAAGGCAAAGGAGATAACACTACTATCTATGCTGCAACAAATAGCATTATCGGATTTCAAGCAATTATAGCACCCCAAACCATCGCTACCAACACAACATTTGCTACACTTACCATTGGTGGAGAGGTCTACACTTGGACTACTCTTGAGGAGTTGTCGTTTAGTACAGGTCGTCAATATATCTATAATTGGGATGTTACCACCAACGATGTTACTCTAATAGGTCTAATCAACGATTGGGGCGAAACCGATGACGAGGAGACAGGTAGTGATGTAGCTTACACGCGACTAAGCGACTATAGTTCAACTTCATACCCTACCGATACAGATGAGTGGTATATATATTACATATATCCTAATAGTGATGATTTTGCAGGATTACGTGATGCACTAAATACAGTATCATCAGAAAGTGACAGGGAGATTTCTATTGGCTTTACCAACCTTCAATCTGTTCCTGAATACGCATTTTACACATCTTCTTCTTACACAAAAAAATGTCTTACAAGGGTGAGCCTACCATGTGCGACAAGAATTGGATCAAACGCATTTCGATATTGCACAGGTCTAAAAACATTAAGTACACCAAAGGTAACGTATATTGAGACTTATGCCTTTGAATCTTGCTCATCTTTAATATCTCTTGACTTTTCTGAAGTTTTGACAATTGAAAGTTACGCATTTCAATCCTGCTCTTCACTCGGTTCACTTGATTCAATAGAACTACCTAAAGTTCTATCTATAGGGAGCTCAGCCTTTAATTCATGTACCTCAATAGGGAGTATTACGGCAGAATCTATAATAACAGTTGGTGGTATGGCATTTTACAACATACCAAACTTAAAAACACTATCACTACCTAATGCAACCACTATATCTGATGGTTCTGGATCTTATGCCAGACAAGGGTGTATTGAAGGCTGTTCAAGTTTACAGGATGTTTATATACCAGAGGTTACATATGTAGGTTCTTATGCGTTCGAAGGTTGTGGGGCGCTTCAAACGTTATCAATTCCAAAACTTACATATATTGGTAATTTTGCGTTTGAAGATTGTGATGATTTAATGAGTTTATAGGATTAGGCGCATAGAGCGCACTATATTTTAAGGCTTATAGCTTGGTAATGTGACACATGAATATTTGAACTTATAGACAAACCGCATTAAGCCCAGTACTTTGCATCGTAAATAATGGCAAAATCAAGAATAGAGGGTGTTGTAACGAGTGCGCTCTATGCGCCTAATCCTATTTGCAAATATCTAAAGGGCGCGATAGTGGTGTACTTTTCAATTATTTTGGTGGCCCTTTTTTCGATTATTGTATACACCATTCTGTGCAAATGCGTAAGTTGTTCTAATTCCGCCTTTTGGCTATTGAATTGAACTTGATCTCGTTTATCTTTCAAAGACAATCTAACGCGTTTCCAGTTATAGCCCAGTACCTTTTAAAAAACTCTGCAAGGTGAATTTGCAAACTTTTATTGAGTGTTCCTTTTCAAGGATTTCGAGTATTGGTTTTAAGTTTCTATCGTGCTTTTCAACCAGCCCAGGGAGGATGCCTATGACGGGGTTGAGTTTCAATTTTGCCCCTTGACCTGCATTAGTGCTTAGTACAGATAATTTATTGTCTGCATCATTAGATTCCCACTTGTCAATTAACCGTGAAACTGTATTCCAATGAATATTTAACAGCTTGGCAACCTCTGCCAATGAATGACCATTGTTAGATAATAATAATGCTTGACAACGACGACGAATAACCCAGCTATCACTATCCTTGTACAACACTTCAAGTTGTTTCTTCTCGTTTTCCGAAAGTATAATGTATCTCATATAAACTTCTGATTATGAAGTAAATATACGAAATATTTGCCAATTATCCAAAGAAAATACGAAAAATATCGCAATAATTTTTTTGCGCTACTTAAAGCAGAATTTTCAACTAAAATACTTCTTAGGAGATAATGTGAATGCTATCGAGAGTCAAGTGTGGGTTGTAATGATTGCAAACCTACTTATTTCGATAATAAAGAGCGGTGTAAAGCGTGTGTGTAGCTATACAGGTATCGTATCATTGATTCGTTTACAGTTGATGAGTTACATCTCGTTGTACGATCTGCTTGAAAAACCTGAAAAGTCGTGGCTAAACCTCCTTGAAAAAGAGAAAAAACGATACGAAAACAGCCTATTCCCGATTTAGGGGGCTTGAATTTTAACATGCAACAAAAAAGTGCCAAGGAATTATCCTCGACACTGATTTGTTGCGCTCTTTGGTTTTTATCGGACAGTAATAATTTTATAGGATTAGGCGCATAGAGCGCACTATATTTTAAGGCTTATAGCTTGGTAATGTGACACATGAATATTTGAACTTATAGACAAACCGCATTAAGCCCAGTACTTTGCATCGTAAATAATGGCAAAATCAAGAATAGAGGGTGTTGTAACGAGTGCGCTCTATGCGCCTAATCCTAAAAAGAATATTAGAGGTGTGGCTCTGCTAAAACTTACGCAATGGTACAACCGTGTGGAGTTGCTAAATAGCAAATACTTCAACTCGGTAATTAGGACTATGCAGAACAATTATGCTTCCGTATGCAACTACTTTGTGAATCGTGCAACAAATGCTGCTGCGGAATCTTTTAATGCAAAGGTCAAAGTTTTCAGATCTCAACTACGTGGGGTGAGGGATATACCTTTCTTTATTTTTAGACTAACTAAACTTTTTGCTTAAAATATTTTTCTCCACTGGAATTTCGGATTGATCCAATATTTTGTATTTTACGAATCAGCCTACCATAACAAAAAAATAGGCAATGTGGTCAAAGATGGTTGGTAAAATCCTTGCAAATAATTGACTAACAGCATAAATTTAGAGGTTAATTGAAACAAGTTTCAATTAACCTCTAAATTTATGGGTTTTCTTAGACATAAAGATTGCCAGTGAAATGATATAACATCTTAATATTAAACAGTTTAAGATGTTTAATATTAAACAAAGTTAATTAAGTGTATTGAAAATTTACCAACCATTTTTGACCACATTACTAAAAAACTTCTCGACTGGTTTCCCAATCGAGAAGTTATTATTTGTGCGAAAAATTCGCTATTCTTTAAATTAAATGGTGAGACTTGATAATGTCGGTTAGAGTGATGAGTTAATGTTTCTCAGACTTAAATGACATGTGTAATTGTTTAAATATCAAAATATTATACTATTTTTTGATATTGTTATAGTCTCATATAATGAATCTTATTTCTTATTCTTAGGAGCCAAGATCATATTCATCTTCTTACCCTCTAGTTTTGGCATAGCCTCTACCTTCGCGATCTCCTCTAGGTCGGTCGCGAAACGTAACAACAAGATCTCGCCTTGCTCCTTAAATACAATCGAACGACCTCTAAAGAATACATAAGCCTTCACCTTCGCTCCATCTTTGATAAAGTTCTCGGCATGCTTAAGTTTGAAGTTATAATCGTGGTCATCGGTTTGAGGTCCAAAACGGATTTCCTTTAGTACAACTTTTGTTTGGTTTGCCTTCAACTCCTTCGCCTTCTTCTTTTGTTGATAAAGGAATTTAGAATAATCGGCAATACGACACACTGGAGGATCAGCCTTTGGCGAGATCTCGATTAAATCGAGTTCCATCTCATCGGCTAGTTTGATAGCGTCGCGAGTCGACATTACCTTAGACTCTTCGATGTTGTCACCTACCAAGCGTACTTGTGGCACATTTATCTCGTTATTGGTGCGGTGTGGGTTCTCCTTTTCGGGTAGTTTACGACCGCGATTTGCTCCCATTGGCCCTGCTGGCTTTGGGCGTGCTGTGTTATTCCCCGAGAATGCAGGTCTCGACTGGAATGGTTTTGGTGCTGCTATAGCTTTGTCCTCCTAAATTTAGTTATACTTATTTGCTACTCTTTGCGTGAGTTGATTGCAAAGATAAAAATTTTTTTTCAAAAATTGTGCAATTTCCAATAAAAAACGCCCCCACTTTTATATCTTTGTAGCGAATTTTTAATTAAAATAAAGTTTTATGGCAGATATACATGCACACGAAGTGCTCCACATGATGGAGGGGAATAGTTATACGGTTGAGTTGTTGAGATGTGCAATAGCTGAAAAATTTGGCGCAGACGCCACTTTTTGTACCTGCTCTGCAAAGGGGTTAACTATCGACAAGCTAATAGTTTTTCTTGAAGCTAAAGGCAAATTTAAACCCACCGACAATGGGTTTACTATGGATATAACAAAAGTTTGCGAGGATTATTAATTGATGTAAGAGTTACGTTTATCATAACGTTTATAACAAAAAAATAGGGATAGTGATTCAAATTGAAGAGTATCTATCCCTATGATTTTTATGTCTTATGGTTTATGTTATGGTATTTTCCATATCATAAATAAATTACTTCACCTTATTGTCTGTTCCATTATCGGTAACTTTACCATCGCTTGTGACGGTGCAGTTTGATGTAGTTGTGTTCAATTCGACAGCCATTCCTGTTGCGTTGATGAGTTCAACCCCTACGGCTGGTGCTTTGCCCATTGGTGAGAATCCATTATTTGCTGCTGGGCTACTTGTTCCGATTAAAATTGGAAGCTCCTTGGTGCGAGATTGATTGTTGTAGTTCGAGATTTTGATTTTGTGGTTGTTGCCTCTAATTGCAGCTAAGCAGTGTACCGTATAATCAGAAACTGTTGGAAACAACTCTAATTCGATGTTGCATGGTTTGTCGGATTGGGTGCTCATATTGAGAAGTGGACCATATTGAGCATCTCCACGGCTCGATTTAACATCTACACCCGATAGGTAGTAGCTCACTTCGCACCCTTGAGCTTCGCAATTTTCGATATTCATATCCTCATCCATGCGAGTAAATGCAAATCCAATACGTGTATTCTTTGCACGACAATTAACGAGAGTCACTTTACCTGTTTTATTTTTATCGGGTCCTCCAGTACCATAATTTCTAAAACCACATTCGCTTAGCGATTTCACATATCCAGGGGTTATAACACTCTCGCCATCGCGATTTTTGTAGACCGACTTGAAGTTTATATCATATGCAACGCCCGATTTTTCGGCCAACATATCATCGGTAGATCTAACAACTGCCTCGGCATAACAATTTTCGAAATAGACATCTCTACCTCCCTGAACAAAGAATAGGTGTCCTAATGATTTCGAATATATAGAACAATTTACAATTGTGTCGCCTAGACCCTCAACCAATAATCCGCTGTGTTTGTTAAGACGAGTAACCTTCGAACTTCCCTTGCCAAGCAGATCTCCATAGCCTAGAGGGTGCGATCCACTCATATTGAGAGTAACACCGTCGATTTTGTTGTTGTCGCCTGTGATTACAAAAGAACGTGCACCCTTTGTGGTTGGAGGGTTATTGCCAATGTCGGTGATTGTGAGTCCTTTGATTGTGTTGTTGGCTCCTGTGATTTGGATTTCGTTTATTGATGCGTCGAATGCGCCAAGTAGCTCCGTGTCGATTTCGATATTGACACCCTCCAAATCGAAGGTGTTGCCACTTCCGCTAAATAGGATCATCGCCTTGCGATTCATAGCGTCGGCAAATTGGGTGTTGCGAATAACCTTTGGAGTTAAATAATCTTTCATTTGATAGACTCCAGGGGTCATTTTAACTTTTGTGTTTGACAATGCAGCCACTTCGGCAAGCTCCGCCACCGACGAGATTGTACGCACGCCACTATTGGCACACGAGATAGCCACTGTGCAGATCATGATTGCCACCGATAAGAGCGACATCGAAATAATGTTTTTCATACGTAAATTAAATCATTATAAATAGCTATATTTCAGCTATTTTGTTAATATTCTTTGTGTTTTGACAAATTAAGAGTTAGCCCTTGTCTTGTGAACAATTGCACAGATGGT
>JBCQUZ010000140.1:0-4293 GCA_047173645.1 Rikenellaceae bacterium | reverse complement strand
CCACAACAGCGTGAAAGCTGTGTAGGTTGTGCATACCCTCAATAATCCCCTTGAACTTATCAAAGAGAGTATTGGTTATATCATTGGTGAAAAATTTAGAGCTTGCCATATCTATTTTTTCTCTTTACTGCTATCAATTAACTTCTTAGGATCTACGCCCAATATTTTTGCTATCTCGAAAAGTATTTCGAGGGTTGGTTGGCGACGATTGCAGGCATAGGCATTTACTATGCTGAAACTTTTGCCAAGTTTTTCAGCAAGCCACGTCTGCTTTATTCCCTTCTCTTCAAGTACTTCCTTTATTCTATTCACGGCTTATGGTGTTTATTTATAAAACAAATATGGTATAAAGTTATGAAAAAATATGAGATACTCCAAATCATATTTGACAAAATAAAAAAGCTATCTGCAATATTGTCTGCAAATAGCTTTCAGGTACTAATTTAGCGAGTCATACAGATTCAGAACCTCAATACCCAGGTCGGTGGCTTTGCGGATTGTTGAGGCGGTGCCGCTGCGGGGTTTGCCGTTGTGGTAGGCTATTAGTTTGGTGGCGTTGGCTATTAGGAAGTCGTTGCGGTCGTGGTAGGCTTGGTTGGTGTAGGTGTAGCCGCCTATGGCTATTGTGAAGTCTGCGTTGTCGATTAGGTGGCGGTATTGTGCTTTGTCGGCTTCGGAGTATTTGTCGGCTTGCTCGATGAATGGGAGGGCTGCTACTAAGCGAATTTCGGGGTGTTTACGCTTTAATTCGACTACCACTGTGGCGCAGAGCATATCCCAGCCGATTGCCATTCCTGAGATGAATGTGGTGATTCCGTTGTTGAGGTATTCGTCCTCTAAGAGCTCTTCCAAACGGTTGCAGAGTATGGCTTTTAGTTCGTGTTGAGGTGTGCCATCTGGAGATGTTAGGGTGCGGTTGCCCGTGAAGGCGATGCTCTTTTCTTTTGTGATTCTGTGCATAGGTTCAAGGTGGTTAATCTTGCCGAGAGCACTTAAAAAAGAGGTGCGACCCCGACAAGTTCTCAACTGAGGCATCACCACAACGCCCACGCAAACAAACAAGTCAGGGCGCACCATATCCGTAAAGGATGCAATACTCCTGCCTTGTTTATTGTTTGCGTTAAGAAAAGTGGTGATTTTCAGTTGAGATAAACAATCAAAATTATATATGTATTACTCTATTTTCTTCTTATATTTTTCTGTTTTTAGTTTTTGTTACTCCTACAAATGTATGAAAATATTTTGAATCTATCGCTATGCGGTTGAAAGTTTGTACGGCTAAGTAAGATTGGCTACTATACAAGTTGAGGTGACGCCCACAATGTAGACACCACCTCGGTCAATGAATCAGAAAAATAACAACCCCTACTCCTCGACAGCTTTATAGGCTGTGTGAACAACAATCTCGGCAGGGCGGACGATATTTACATCCATCTTCATTCGCATCTGGAAGAAGAATAGCTCCGAGTTTGCTTGTAGGCGATCGACTCTTAGCACCTCTGTATCGTTTGCATAATCCACACCTACCCAGAAGTTTGAGTTCATCTCAGTGCTAAACTCAGCCAAGATGATTGTATGCTCTGGCACTCCGACAATTGGAATGACATTGCACCCCTTAAAGCGATAGCGGTTCATCTGCGAGTTGTCGACATACTTGACCTGCTGACCAGTGATGTATTGGTCGTAAGCATCCCACGCATCCCAACCGATAACGAATGTCAAGTCGCTGCTCCTGCGAATCTGCTTCGGGCACCTCTTCCACATCTCGTATAGAGCCTTCTCGACAGCTGCTCCATCGGTCAATAGAGATGTTCCTGCAACGATACACTGACCACCTGCAATCTCCTTCTCATCGGTGGTGTTAATGTTATCAACAATGCGCTTCATAAAGCCATCGAAGTACTTCTCTTTGCCAAGTCCAATCGTTGTGGAATCCTCTGGAGCTACTACACCTGACTTCTCTGCGCCACCTTTGGCAGATGTCCAGATAGCGTTACCAATGTACTCGTTCTTCTTCTCCATCAGGAGGCGAAGCATAGTGCTCTGAATCTGCGGATCAAGCTCACGGAACACTAAGTTGCCATCGGGCTGGGCAAACTTCCAATATCTCTCGTAGTCTCGTGGGTTAAACTCCAAGTAGACCATAAAGTCCATTGGTATAAGTTTACGTTCTGTAATTGTGTACTGATTCTCACCATCTTCACCAGCTGATCCGTGAGAAGATGTTGGGGTCGGTACGTTATCCTGAATGACTTCACCTAACTTAAGTGAAGGAAGTGTGTAATGGCTCTTGATACCAGACTTAACGTGAATTAGATGCTCGTTAAAGGTGTCGTTGCCTTGTACTGCGCAGGTAAGTAGATCGTTAAGGACTTCTCCTTGGTAGCCGTTGTCTCTGAAATTGATTGTGTTACTCATCTTTTTTCTTCTTTTTTATAGTTTTTTTCTTTTTCTCAAGCGATTTTAATATCAACTTCTCACCCGCCTGAGTGTATGTGAGATATTGATGTTCAACATATTCTTTCTCTCCGTATTCGTTTTTCTGCCACCCCGATGTCATTCGGGGATAGGCAATATCAGCATCTTCATACTGAGGGTGAACAGCGAAGCCATTGTCAATGCGAATAATAATCTTCTCGTTGATTAGATGTTTATTCAACATATCAGCCTTCATCTTTAAGCGGCTCGCAATCTTGCTAATAACAATGGTCTTACGCTTGGCAGACTTCTCGTTAAGATCCTGCACATTGTCATAGAACTGGGTCTTATGGGCATCTGACTCGATCTTTGCCTGGAGTTGTTTGTTAGACTCTTCAAGCATCTGTGCACGTTTTCGATACCTCTCAATCTCACTGAGAGCCGATTGTGCAGATGTTGGGTCAGCTTTCATACTCTCAATCATCTCGTCGCTTGCCGTTACTCCGTGAATAAGCAACTCTCCTAACCTCTCAAGGCACCAATAGTGCATCTCTGGACTAATCCACTGAGCGAGTGCTATTGCTAAGTTTTTATGAACCCACGTATCACCATTTGGCAGGGAGGCATCCAACTCAGTTGTGATTTGCTGAGTATGTGAGTTTCCCGTTTTTGCCTCGATAACCTCCATTAGCTCTTTGGTGGATTGCAGCTCGAAAAAGTTGCTAAGAACCTTACCAGATGCACTTGCCAACTGAGATGCGTTAATCATAATCACAGCGTCCTTGGTGACAAAATGAATAGGGTTGTCGTTGTAGCTAAATACTTTCACATCTTCCATATTACACCCTCCCAATTTTACAGTTTGAGCTGATATAGAACTCATCTTTATCGGCTTTAGAGATATTCTCGTAGTCGGCATTCTTGTTAAAGAAACATAGCTCCTCTGCTCGATTCTGCATCCATAGTTTTAGAGTTGGTTTGCCCATTAGCCACATTGATAAATCCTCAGCTACTGCGATATTTACCCAGACTGGAGATATTCTCCTTTCGCTACGATCATAGTTGTTAGAGCACAAAAAGGTGTGCCCCTTAGCTTGACAAGCACGAGATAGCTCTTTGGTGGACTCTAAATCGAACCACTCTGAACAATCCTTTTTGCGTAGGTCTACAATTTGATTGGCATTAACCAACACCTCATCATCTGTTACGCATATTGAGATTGGGCGAAAGTTGTAATTAAAGGTCTGAACCAACCCCTCTGGAGCATCATCATCTTGATATACATAATCCTCACGTCGTGGTTTGAGAAGCCCTTTGTAGAACCACATTGGGTTACGCTTATTTATCGACCTGCTAATATCACGTCGCTTTTTCTCGAACTTCTTACACTTTGCATTGCACCATTCGCATAGCACGTCTGAAACTCTTTTTATGAAATCAAGAGCACAATGAGAGGTCATCCATACCTCTAACTCTCCTGAGTTGTTAGCGTCAAAATCGAACTCACGTTTAGTGTAGTGTGAAGCCTTGATATACTCAGCGACTACATCCATCAGCGGTCTGTTTTGAAGAGTCTTTGCATCGTCTCCTGCTGCTGAGATTACATCTCTTAGGTTTACCAACACAACTGTTGATGTTAGCTTGAATTTTACCGTCTGAGCGTTAAACTGCTCGTTGTAGATTGTTGTTATGAACATTGTTGTTTTTGTTTTGTGCCTAATGGCGGTTATTATTGTTTGTTAAATTACCTCTACTAAAGAGTAGATGATTTCTGTCGAAAAAGTTTAAAATGAAAACAACTACTCCTTAGTGAGGGCTGAAGCGTACTGTTTACCGTGCAGTACGCAGTACGCATTGCTATGGCTGAGTGGGTTG
>JBCQUZ010000139.1:0-4350 GCA_047173645.1 Rikenellaceae bacterium | reverse complement strand
ATAACCATCTGTGCAATTGTTCACAAGACAAGGGCTAACTCTTAATTTGTCAAAACACAAAGAATATTAACAAAATAGCTGAAATATAGCTATTTATAATGATTTAATTTACGTATGAAACTCAAGGCATCGTTGCTCACGCTATTTTTATGCGCTATATTCAGTGTCACTCTAGCTCGCGAAGCAGATGTGGGGCTACTTACTGTTGCGATTGTCGATAGCGAGCAGAGTGATCTGACGTTGTCGGGTGCAGTAGTGGAGCTGACTAGGCAGGGAAGTACCACGAGTGCTTTTTATTTGGCGGATGACAATGGTGTGGTTACTATTTCGAAGATCGACTTTGGTAGCTACTCTCTCTCGATTAGTTTTATAGGGTACGAAACTAAGAGTATAGATTTCACACTCAACGCCTTTGAGTTGGAGTTACCCACTGTGCAACTAATCCCCACCTCGGTGCAGATAGATGATGTTGTGAAGGAGATAAGAGCCTTGCGTACCTCACAAAATGGCGATAGTTTGTTCTATAATGCCAGCTCCTACAAAGTTGCAGGTGATGCCGATGTGGAGGGTCTACTTCAAAAAATGCCCGGCATAACGGTCGAGGATGGAACGGTTACAGCTCAAGGCGAAACAATTACAAAGATATATATTGATGGACGCGAGTTCTTTGGCAGCGATGTCGCCACAGCCCTCAAATCACTACCTGCAGAGGTTGTAGATCGTATCGAGCTATTCAATAAACTCTCCGATGAGTCCGAATATACAGGTATGGATGATGGAAACGGCAGCAAAACACTCAATATCGTAACAAAACCTTCGATGCGAGAGGGTATATTTGGCAAGGTGTTCGGAGGTGTAGGCTACGAGGCGACACCTGTGGAGGGTGGCTCGAATGTAAAGTATATGGGCGGTGGAAGCGTTAATCTATTCAATGGAACTAGCCGCACATCTGTTATTGGCATAATCAATAATCTAAACCAACAAAACTTCACCTTCGAAGATATTATGGGTGCGACAGAGGAGGGTAGTTCGACGGGTGATTTCACGATCAAAGCTCTCCCAGGCGTTGCTAATGTAAACGCTGTAGGTATCAACTACTCCAACGAATTTGGCGAAAATGAGCGAGTTAAACTCCAAGGTAGCTACTTCTTTAACCAAACCCGAACCGATAATACGGAGCAGATAACAAGATGGTACGATGAGCTAGCATCGACAACTGTTGATTCACTCCACCAATCTGCCCACACTCGTACCTACAACACCAATCATCGACTCACGGGGCGCATAGATTACAAAATCAACGACCGCCAATCGCTGATGATTCGCCCCACATTGAGCTACCAGATAACAGAACCTTTACGGTCAACCACGGGAACTAGATACGACACCACTAACTCCAAATATGATGAAAATGGAGAGCAGAGGTATGCCAGTAGTAAAGATTCATATTGGAGGGGATATAACATCGGAGTTGCAGGAAACTATCGTCTGCGTCTAGGCAAGTCGGGGCGCTCCTTGTCCCTAAATTTCAACACTACATTCAACAACTACAACTCACAAGCCCAGACATCTACAGAGCCTAATGACCCTAATAGCAATGGCTTCGAGACAACATATACCTACGAGAATACCCCCACCCTCAAACGAAACATATCGGGAGGTGTGAATTACATGGAACCCCTTTCCAAGGTTACTCGACTCAATTTTTCATATAAGGTGAGCAATGTTTTTCAAAGTTCCGATAAACGAACCTATGACACCGAAAGCGACTACGAAGTGGCAGATTTGAACGAGACCAAAACCACAACCTTTGCCCAAAGTAGCTACACTACTCATAGTACAGGTGTGGGGCTAAGATTCAGAGTTGGCAAAAAGGGTAGTGTCACATCCTCAGTATATTATCAAAATGCTATATTCGATGTAAACACACTGCGCACCAAGGCGAGTAACTCTACGCGCGATGAGGTTAACACCACCAAGAACTACAATAATGCGACCTATTCAGTGGTGGCAAATGTAACAATCAACTCTAGCAACACGCTGAAATTTTACTTAAACAGCAACACCACAGCTCCACCAATTTGGAGATTTACCGATAACACCACAAGCACCTCCTACGTCACGGCAGGAAATAGCGACTTAGAGCCAAGTTATAGCCATAAACTAAGGGCATTCTACACCCGAACAAATAGCCTTAAGGGCAACACCTTTATGTTTAATTGTAACGCTACACTCACCACTCAATACATTGGCACTCACATAGTTTTAGATCCCGATCCAATAGATGTAGCGGGAACTATGTATTATGATGTACAGCAATATACGGGGTATCAAAATCTAGATAATCCATACTATAAACTTGACTCCAACATCTCGTATGGTATGCCGATAGACTTCGCCAAGTGTAACCTTAATTTCAATGCAGGATTAAGCTACACATCGACCCCGAGTATCTATGGAGGAGAGGTCATAGAGATGGGGGTAGTGGATGGTGGCGAGAGTGTTAGCACCGAGACCATCACCTATAAAGGGGGTGTGAGCGTAGGTTCTAATATCTCCGAAAATATAGACTTTACTATCTCGTGGCGAGGAAATTATAGCTCATCAACCAACGCCTATGCCGAGGCTACGACCGAAAATACCTACTTCAATCAAACAGCCTCCGCCTATGCGAAGTTTACACTTCTTGGAGGTTTCACCCTCACAACTAACATCACCTATAAACAATTTTTAGGCTTCACAAACACCTACAATGATAGGTATGTTCTCTGCAACGCATTCGTTGGACACAAAGTAATGCGCGACAATAGGGGCGAGATAATCGTGGGGGTAAACGATATCCTCGATCAAAATATGAACATAAGTCGCTCGGTAGCATCGAGCTACACTCAAAATAAATCAAACTCTACGACAGGTCGCTACTTCTCGGTGCAATTTATCTATAACCTCCGCGCATTCGGAATCTGGAATAAAAACGAGTAAAGATGAAAAAATAGACAGATGGCAATAGTCTCGGCATAATTTTGGAAAGTAAGGAGTTACGCTCCATAAGGGGCGAAAATTTAATACCTTTAAATTATGTCTTATTCAAATTTTTCTACATTCGCAACCGAGGTTAAGGGGGCAATCCTAACGGTGACTTTCAACCAACCACCAATCAATATTCAGAGTATCGCACAGCTCGAAGATCTCGAGAAAATCGCAGAGCAACTGGAAGGTGATCGTGACATCAAAGTCGTTGTATTTCAGTCAAATGTCCCAGAGTTCTTCATCGCTCACTTCGATATAGCATTCCTCAAGGATATGTCTACTAAGGCTGTTCCTCGTGACAAAGTAGAGTTGCTATATTTGCAGAAGGTCTGCCAACGAATTAGCTTGCTCCCACAAGCTACAATTGCAAAAATTGAGGGATTCGCACGTGGTGGTGGTCACGAATTTGCACTAGCTTGTGATATGCGATTTGCTGCTCGTGGCAAAGCTGTATTTATGCAGATGGAGGTTGGAATGGGTATCCTCCCTTGCGGTGGTGGTGCGTCACGTATGGCTCGCCAATGCGGGTTAGGTCGAGCTTTGGAGGTGATACTCAGTGCTAGAGATTTCGATGCTGATGAGGCTGCAAGAATCGGAACTGTGAACCGTGCTATTGATAGCGACAAAATCGGAAAATTCGTGGACGATTTAGCAGAACGAATTGCAAAATTCCCAGCTGATTCGATTACCGCATGCAAGCGAACCATTTATGCCTCAATCGATAAACCAATCGAAGAGGCGTTGCTCGAAGAGGCATATCAACTCTATCAAGCGACCAGCAAGACACCTGCAATCAAGCGATTTACAGCGGCTTACGAGTCAAAATTCCAGTATGACTTGGATAATCAACGTGAGTTCGAAGCAAAACTTCTTGACATCCAAGAGATCAACTAAATTTATTTTAATAGGGGGTAGGGCTACGAGGTGTAAAAAACTTTTTAGGATTAGGCGCATAGAGCGCACTCGTTACAACACCCTCTATTCTTGATTTTGCCATTATTTACGATGCAAAGTACTGGGCTTAATGCGGTTTGTCTATAAGTTCAAATATTCATGTGTCACATTACCAAGCTATAAGCCTTAAAATATAGTGCGCTCTATGCGCCTAATCCTATTATACCATTAACGTAGAGGCTACGCAGGGTACACGACAGGTACAGTCGTTTGCCGAGGCGGTGGGTAATCTGGTGAAGGCTAAAGCAGACCTTACACCAGCGATCACGAACATCCAGAAGATGATGAACGAGATCGACAAGACCTTTCGCACAAAGAGTGGCAAGAAACGAGATTACACATTCCAGCTCACTATCAATACGACCC
>JBCQUZ010000029.1:0-27124 GCA_047173645.1 Rikenellaceae bacterium | reverse complement strand
TGAAATATCAATGGCTACCATTCGATGCTTATCTGAACTTTATGAGACTAAAAACACGAGTCGCCGAGGTGCTGGAGTGCGTAGGGTTAAAATATCGCATTAATTTCTGTTGATTACTTAATATATTTTTTTCAATGTTTTTTTAAGGTTGACACTTTAGGACTGGTTTAACTTTGGTATTCCAGTCTAAATTTTGGGGAGTATTATATCACGAAAGGTAAATCATTAAACTTATTTATACCCGATATGGTATAAATAAACGTATTGAATATTATTTTATACCCTATTGGGTATAAAATTGATAAATTTTTATTATATTGTACCCGAAAAGGTATAATAACTTAAGAGTATGGAACTATCAGAATATGTAAAACAACAGCGTAAACTACTCAATTTAACGCAAGTCGAACTATCAGATAAGTCTGGAGTTGGTTTGCGCTTTGTTCGTGATGTGGAGCAGGGCAAACAGACTCTGCGATTAGACAAGGTAAACCAACTCTTAGCGATGTTTAAGTCGCAGATAGGTGTTATTCCGCTAACTAAATAGATATACTAATCAAAGCAGATTAAGATATGAACACCATCGAAAAAGCAAAGCAAGAGCTAAAATTATATATGGCATACAAAATGGAGCGAGTGCGTCGCTCTGAGTGTCGTGAAGTGATAAGGTGTATTATGTCCAAATCGCCCGAACAGGGTGTACTCCTTGATGATATGGTCAAAAGTGGCGAGTTACTCGAATATGGCAGTGGGCATAATATCACCTACGCGCTTCCCACAGAGCAATATCTTGATTTGCTGTGGGAGGTAACGCCCAATGATGTGGAGCGTTTTGGTCGCACATATAATCAATACAAATCGTATAAATATTATTGGGGGATTCCAAGAGCAGAGCTACGTGATTTTTTGCTGGAATGGAAATTCAACTGCCGTTTTTTGCCGTATGATTGGTTTGACATAGACCAAAACTATCTGCTACCTATCATTATGAATCGTATTACTTTTCATAATGAGTGGTCAAAAATATTGCAATATATCGATCATGAGGTTGGTATCGTAATAGCCGAAGATGCACAATTGGAGGTATGTAAAATGCTTAATATAGAGGATATTACCACCTATAAGCATAATGTTGTAGATGTAATATTGAGCAACCCATCATCGTTAAAGTCGGAGGTTAACGCCACCTATCTGCTATTCTCGCACATCCTCACAGGACGCATTGCCGACTTAGCTACTGTGCCAGCTTCTACCACCCGTCACTACTTCGCCACCCAAGCGATATATTTTCAATATACCAAAGATTACACTAAAGCGGTCGCTGCGTGGCGCAAAGTAATTAAGTTGGAGGGGGTAAAGGGTGAAATAATGACAAATCAGCTCTATTCGTTGCTATATGTCAAGGCGTTGAGCAAGGATGCCAAACAAGCATCAATGAATAGACTCCAAAAAGTCGATAAATTTGTACAATCTATAGATAACAAAATTCATATTGCAACTCATATCTTCCTCGATATATTAAACGAGCGCAATTGCACCAAATATGTAGAGTTTATCTCTAAAGCGTGGGAGTGGATCTCACCTCTCGACTTAGTTTTGTCGGTGATGGTTATTCGTCACTACAATGTTGCACAGCTACCCTCTGAGGTGGTTGAAGCTGCCGAGGAGTGGATTAATCACGATGAGTTTCTTTTGCTCCAAGCTGAGGCTTCGGCATCACTCCCAAAGTATATTGCAAAGCGTGAAGAGCTTCGCGATAAGGTCGGATTCGACCCAATATTCGAGCGATATATCGAAATTGAGCCGTGGCAAAAAAGCCTTAACGACCTAGGTGATATGCTTGCGGCAAACAACATCAAAAGCGATGCTAGCAGAGTAACTACCTCCAACGATAGCCGCATAATCTACCTGCTAGATAGTTATGATAACTTCACTCCACGTCTCCAAAAATCCAAAAATGGGACAACGTGGAGCAAAGGTCGCAATGTGGCACTAAGCACCCTACAAAACAAAGGCTGTGAGGGTATGACCACTATAGATAATGAGGTTGCAACTTGCGTAAAGTGTTACGATACGTGGAGCGGTCGTACATATACACTCACGGGCACAAAAGTTTATAAAGCACTCGTTGGTCACCCTTTGGTCTTTTGCTGGAGCAATCCCGATGTCTCGATCTCGATAGTTGGCGACTCACCATATATCAAGGTCGAGAGCCAAAAAGGGGGCTTTAAGGTAAGCTCCAATGTCGATGATTTGAGTGGCTCGAGCAATACGCTCGTTACAAAGGAGAGCGATGTATTGTATCGAGTAATCACCGTTACTTCGCTCCAACGTCGCATATTAGATCTATTCAAAAAGCAATCAATATTCCCAACCTCAGCCAAAGAGTTGCTCGCGCAACTACTTGTCGACACCGCGCCAGTTATCACGGTGCACTCCGATATTGTAGCCAAAAATGAGAATTTAAAAACCATAAAGGGAAGTGCTCGAATTACTGTGCAACTACTCCCTATATCAGATGGACTAAAGGTAGAACTCCTCTCTAAACCAATCGAAGATTTTGACCAATATTGTAGAGTCGGCGAGGGGCAAGAGAGTTTCATTGCGCAATACACAGGCGAGAGTGTAGTTGTTGAACGTAACCTCAAAGCGGAGAAGAAGAACCTAGCGACAATCCACAAAATCATAGAGGAGGTCATGGGTGAATCCGCACATGAAAATAGCCTACTCATAGAGGATATATATGATTCACTCCCTCTCATCGAACGGTTCCAAGAGGCGGATAAAATCGCACGCATAGAGTGGCCTAAGGGGGCAAAGCTCAAGATCCGTGGAGCGGTAGATTTCGACAAACTCAACCTCTCACTGCGATCACGTGCAGGGTGGTTCGAGGTGAATGGAGATGTAAAGGTAGACAAATCTTTGCAGATAACCCTTGCCGAGTTGCTCGAACGCAATAGAGCAAGTAAAGGGCGTTTTGTGGAGCTTACAAAGGGTGAATTTATAGCCCTTTCGGAATCACTGCGTCGTCAACTAAATGCCCTCGATGTCTCTCTTTCGCAAAGCAAAAAGGGGATGCAACTATCTAAGTTTAGCAGTGGGATAGTCACCTCAATGGAGGGCGATGGAGTAAAGATAAAGAAGGATGCCGAGTTTGAAAAGCTCCAAAAAAGCATTATCGAGGCAGATAATTGTGAGGTTACAATCCCATCGACTTTGCAGGCTGAACTTCGTGAATATCAAGTTGATGGCTATAAATGGATGTCTCGCCTTGCGGGATGGGGTGCAGGTGCCTGTTTGGCGGACGATATGGGTCTGGGCAAGACTGTGCAGTCGATTGCCGTACTTCTAAATCGCGCGGAGCGTGGTGCGTCACTTATTGTTGCCCCCGCATCGGTTGTGCACAATTGGCAGAGCGAGTTGCAGAGATTTTCACCTTCATTAAGGTGTCGAGTCTTGCATGACAATATCGCTGAGCGTGAATCGATTGTACAAAGTGCCGAGCCATTCGATGTGGTAATTACAACCTATGGATTGTTGAATCGAGTTGCCGAAATAATAACTGCCAAGGAGTGGAATGTGATTCTACTGGATGAGGCGCACAATATCAAAAATAGAGATACTAAGAGTTCAAAGGTTGCGATGAACCTCATGGGAGAGTTTAGATTGGTGCTCACAGGTACACCTATTCAAAACCACTTGGGCGAGATTTGGAACCTATTTAACTTCACTAACCCTGGACTTCTGGGTAGTTTCGACCACTTCACCCAAAAGTTCATCACCCCCATCGAACAAAATGGTGATAAGGCTCGTCAACGCGAGTTAAAGCGAATATTACAACCCTTTATGCTCCGTCGTACCAAGAGCGAAGTGCTCGAAGAGTTGCCAACTAAAACGGAGATTATTCACCGCATAGAGCTAAGCGACACCGAGCGAGCATTATACGAAAATATCCGTATCAAGGCGTTGAAGAGTATGGAGAGTGGCGAACTGAACCCAATTCAGAGCCTTGCCGAGATCACAAAACTTAGGCAAGCAGCGTGTCACCCTGCACTCATAGATAGCTCATTGCAGCTTGGTTCAGCTAAAGTTTCACGCTTTGTGGAGCTCACAACGGAGCTTATCGAAAACCGCCACAGAGCATTGGTTTTTAGTCAATTCACATCGTTCCTTTCACTCATTAAAGAGTCGTTGGACGCAAAGGGAATACCATATTTATACCTCGATGGTTCGACCCAAATCAAGGAGCGCGAAAAGTTGGTTCAGAGCTTTCAACGAGGTGAATCACCTCTATTCCTAATAAGCCTAAAGGCTGGTGGCGTGGGTCTCAACCTCACCGCTGCAGATTATGTAATTCACTTAGACCCATGGTGGAATCCAGCAATAGAGGATCAAGCATCCGACCGCTCACACCGCATAGGTCAAACTCGCCCCGTTACGATCTATCGCCTTATAGCTCAAGACACTATCGAGGAGAAGATTATCGAACTACACCGCAACAAACGATCCCTAGCCGATTCGTTACTCGAAGGTAGCAACCTCTCGCACAAACTATCTCGTGAGGATATGCTAGCACTGCTTAGTGGGCAAAGGTTATAAGGGATCAAGTCAAATATTCAGTGCAGACGAGCATAAAGAAAACACCCACCAAATTGGTTAATATATCAATTTGGTGGGTGTTTTTTTAAGATGTTATTTATCTATTACCCATTAATATGGAGAGCAATAGACAAAAATATTATTCATCATCCTTAGTGAGTTTGTTTGCGTCAATATCAGCCTTTACTAAGCCATTGATATAGTCGCAGAACTCTTGGCGTGACATTTGACCCTTGTCTCCCTCGCCTTGTGCGCGAACAGAAACGAGTCCATCAGCCTCCTCCTTCTCGCCGACGATCAACAAGTAAGGTATGCGCTTCAACTCATTGTCGCGGATCTTGCGACCAATCTTCTCGTTACGATCATCCACTGTTGTGCGAACATCACGGCGATTCAAGAATCTCGAAACTCTCTCGGCATAGTCGTTATACTTCTCCGAAATTGGCAATACAACAGCTTGATCTGGTGACAACCACAATGGGAATTTACCTCCTGTGTGCTCCAACAATACCGCCACAAAACGCTCCATCGAACCGAATGGCGCACGGTGAATCATAATTGGACGGTGTAGCTTATCGTCTGATCCTTTGTATGTTAGATCAAATCTTTCGGGCAGGTTATAATCCACTTGGATCGTACCCAATTGCCACTTACGACCGATAGCATCCTTCACCATAAAGTCCAACTTTGGTCCATAGAATGCCGCCTCACCCAACTCTACAGTTGTGTTGAGACCCTTCTCCTTAGCTGCGGTGATGATCGCTTGTTCTGCCTTAGCCCAGTTTTCGTCTGATCCGATATACTTTTCGGTGTTATTGGGGTCGCGCAACGAAATTTGTGCCGTGTAGTTATCGAACTTCAAAGTTCTAAAGATGTATAGAACGATGTCGATAACATTCATAAACTCACTCAACAATTGATCTGGACGCACAAACATATGGGCATCATCTTGAGTAAATCCACGCACACGAGTAAGTCCATGCAACTCACCTGTCATCTCGTAACGATATACATTTCCAAACTCCGCCAAGCGGATCGGAAGATCCTTGTATGAACGAGGCTTAAACTTATATATCTCGCAGTGGTGAGGGCAATTCATCGGACGCAACAAGAACTCCTCATTCTCGTCGGGTGTGTGAATTGGTTGGAATGAATCCTTGCCATATTTTGCGTAGTGACCCGATGTAACATACAACTCCTTGTTACCAATCACGGGGGTCATAACTTGCTGATAACCATACTCCTTTTGCACGCCACGAAGGAATCCCTCCAAACGATCGCGAAGTGCCGCACCCTTAGGCAACCACAATGGCAAACCTTGACCTACGCGTTGCGAGAATGCGAACAACTCCATCTCCTTACCCAATTTACGGTGGTCACGCTTCTTCGCCTCCTCCATCATCGCTAGGTACTCATCCAACATCGACTTCTTGGGGAATGAGATTCCATAGATACGTGTAAGCATCTTATTTTTCTCATTTCCGCGCCAGTAAGCTCCCGCTACCGAAGTTAGTTTAATAGCCTTAATATGACCCGTATGAGGGATATGAGGACCACGGCATAGATCTGTGAATGAACCATTTGTATAGAATGTGATGGTTCCATCCTCTAATTCGCTGATAAGCTCTGTTTTGTAGATCTCGCCCTTTTCGGTGAATGTCTGCATAGCATCACACTTCGCAACTTCGGTGCGCGTAAGGGTCTCCTTCTTGCGAGCAAGTTCGATCATCTTCGCCTCGATCTTCGCAAGATCCGACTCTGTGATCGTCTCTGTAGAGTCTACATCGTAGTAGAATCCACTCTCGATAGCTGGGCCAATACCGAACTTAATACCTGGATATAGCTCCGTTAGAGCCTCCGCCAAAAGGTGCGATGAGGTGTGCCAAAAGGCATGTTTGCCCTCTTCGTCGTCCCACTTGAAGAACTTAATCGAGCTATCCTCATTGATTGGGTAAGACATATCTACAGTCTCACCATTGATTGATGCAGCTAGGCAGTCAGCAGCTAAACGAGGGCTGATACTCTCCGCAACACCAAATGCAGTTGTCCCCGCCTCGAATTCTCTAATCGAGCCATCGGGAAAAGTTACTTTAATCATCTTTTTGTTTTTATAATTTTGTACCCTCCTGTTGTTGATCCCTTCCACAATTACGAGACGAAATGAGATCTCCGACTTTGGAGAGTTAAGATTTTACATTGCTTTTATTGCTCCTCTTTAGGCATCGGAATATCTTTGATCGACATATCGCGATGTGACTTTTCGCGCTCAGCACGTTGCAAAGGATTCATCGACATTTTGGCATATCTACGACGCGACTCCACAATATCAATCGCCATATATAGCGCCGAACGCATAGATAATGGATCTGCCATATCCTTGCCCGCAATATCATACGCCACACCATGATCTGGCGATGTGCGCACCGCCGTAAGTCCAGCCGTAAAGTTCACCCCCTCGGGCGAAAGCGCCTTAAATGGGATCAATCCTTGGTCGTGATACATTGCGAGTATCGCGTCGAACTTCTTGTAGCCTCCGTTAGAAAAGAGACCATCCGCAGCGTAAGGTCCAAAAGCCATAACACCTTGATCGTAAGCCTCCTTAATTGCAGGAATGATAATCTTCTGCTCATCATCGCCCAACAATCCGCCATCTCCACAGTGAGGATTAAGCGACATGACACCAATGCGTGGCTCCACAATCGAAAAATCCTTAATCAGCGTTTGACGCAAGCGCACCAAATCATCCACGATCATCTCTTTGGTAATCATAGTGCTCACCTTCGCCAAAGGCACATGTTTGGTAACGAGCCCCACTCGAAGTAGATCGCTACACATCATCATCATATCTTCGCCCTCGAACGTTGAATTCATATACTCTGTGTGTCCCGTGTGTTGGAACCCTTCGCCTTGAACCGTCTCCTTGTTGAATGGAGCGGTCACAATACCATCCAAGATACCCGATTTAAGCTCCTCCACAGCCTTTGATAGAGCATCGACCGCAGCTGTTCCTGCTGCCACGGTTGGCACTCCGACCTTGATTTCGAGGTTTGCATCGCCCACTTCGACCAAATTCACTCGCCCCTTTTGAGCGTCGCGAGCCGAAGTTATAACATTAAATTTGATCGCATCTACATTCGAGAGCCCCTTTTTGTAGAACTCTGCACACTTCAATGATCCATAAATTATCGGGGTACAAAGCTCTGTGATACGATTATCTGAAAATATCTTAAGAATCAACTCCCAGCCGATTCCATTGGTGTCACCTTGGGTGATACCTATCTTTAATTTGTGTTCTGCCATTTTTTATCGTAAATAATTAGCGAAGTTAATAATTTTTGGCGTAACTCCTACTCCTTATCCAAAATTTTAATCTAGAATTTTTCATCTCGATAGTTATAGTTATTGCGCAATGACTCAAAATCTTCGCGATGATTTTTTAGAGTTTGGCTCTCTTTCACAATATCCATATGATCTAAAATAGATGCTGTGAGTTCACTCCACGAGATTTTGCGAGGGGTGATTTGCTCCACATCGGGGTACCAATCTTTGATTGGCAACGAGAAGTGATTTGCAATATCTCGCACCACAATTGCTGATCCATTCGCTTTGCCTTGTTTCGAGTAACCTGCAATGTGATAGGTCGAAAGGAGCGATCTTTGGAGCAATTTGCTGTTGATGTTGGGTTCATCTTCCCACACATCGAGCGCATAATCTACATCTGAAACTAGTAGATCTTCGGTCGGGATCACCTCTCCGCGCGACGTGTTTATGACCGTAGCTCCCGAAGGCAACAACTCTAAAATCGTTTTATCTATAAAGTGAAACGTAGAATCATTGAGTGGAGTATGTAGCGTCAAAATATCTGCTCTTTTAGCAACCTCCTCGAGCGAAAGAAAATCGCCTCCTCCTTCTCTCAAAGCGCGCGGAGGGTCGCAACAAACAACCCTAAATCCCCACTCTAAGGCATACTCCTTAATAAGGCTTCCGACATTTCCAACCCCTACAACTCCAATAGTTTTTTCGCAAGGTTGCCACCCCTTGAGTTGGCTAAGGTGTGCAAGAGCCGTACCTACCCAATGTAACACCGCACGCGCATTGCATCCAGCCGCCGAGGTGACAGTGATGTTGTGTTGAGCACAGTAATCGAGGTCGATATGATCGAACCCGATTGTTGCTGTTGCGATATGTCTAACGCTCGATCCGCGGAGCATCTCTTTGTTGCATTTGGTGCGTGTGCGGATAATCATAGCATCTGCATCCACCACAATTTCGGGGGTAATTTCGCTCCCTAAGCAATATGTAACTTGTGCAAAGGGCTCAAAAACTCCTTTAATGTATGGTATGGCACTATCAATAACTATCTTCACGTCGTATCTATTTTGAATTTTAACGGGGCAAAGATACCATTAATATCTTTGCGAGGGTATCTATTCCTATTTATTTTTGTACATTTGCACTATAAATATATTTTTGCAATGAATCTCAACGATTTTAATCCCAATGGCGTGGGCGTAGATAATGGCTCATATTTTGGACTCCCCTCATCGGTAGAGGAGTCTCGAGTTGTTATTGTTTCGGCACCGTGGGATGTCACGGTATCTTATGGCGCAGGGACTGCCTTTGCTCCCGATGCTATTATCGAGGCATCGACTCAACTCGACCTATATGACCCCTCGGCTCCCGACGCATGGCGCGCAGGTATCGCTACAGCAGCGGTAGATTACTCAATTCAAGAGCTTTCACAATCTTTGCGCAAAGATGCCGTTCGTATTATAGATCATCTCGAAGATGGGGGGGCTATTGGTGATTTTTTGATCTCACGTAAACTAAAACGTGTAAATGATGGCTCCGTACGATTAAACCAAAAGATATATGACCAAACATCGAAACTACTTCAACAAGGCAAGATTGTTGGGCTTGTTGGTGGAGATCACTCGACACCTTATGGTTTGATAAAGGCGGTGGGCGAGGTGTTTACAGAGTTTGGAATTTTGCATATTGATGCCCATTGTGATTTGAGAGTTGCGTATGAGGGTTTTGATTTCTCGCACGCCTCGATTATGCACAATGTATTGCGCGATGTGGAGCAGGTGACGAAGATCGTCGAGGTTGGAGTTCGTGATTTTTGTGACGAAGAGTTGGCAGTGGCAGAGTCGTCGCCACGAATAGAGATGTTTAGCGATTTTGCTCTTTCGCGCGAAAGATTCACAGGGGCAACTTGGGCATCACAATGTCAACGAATTGTTGATGCTCTACCTCAAAAGGTATATGTTAGTTTCGATATTGATGGTCTTTCGATGAATTGTTGTCCACACACGGGAACTCCAGTTCCTGGGGGCATGTCGTTCAATGAGGCGGTCTATTTATTGGAGAAGATTGTGGAGTCGGGTCGTCAAATCATCAGCTTTGATGTGGTGGAGGTGACCCCTTCGCCCAACGAGAGGATAGATGCGATTGTGGGGGCGAGAATCCTCTATAAATTGTGTGGTATGTCTATAATGTCGAACAGATAAAATAAAAAGTAGAATAAAAAATTAAGATATGTTTTCGAAAAATATTAAATTTATAGTGCTTCCTGCATTGTTACTAGCAATGGTTGCATGTGGAGGGGGTGATAAAAAGGGTAAAAAACTTGAGACTCCAAATTCACCTCTTACAAGCCAAAGCGACTCGCTCGCATACATCATAGGGGTCAGCATGGCGCAAAACCTATTGGAGGTAGATTCTATGATAGATCTTAGTGTTGTGGGAACAGCGATAGCTCAATACGGAGCAGGAAAGAGCCTCTTTACGGAAGAGAATGCACGCGAAGCATTTCTTCGCTATAAACTATATATTGAGCCAGAGAGGCAACGATCTCTTGAGCGACAATACCTCAAGGAGTTAGCAATTTCGGAACGTGATTATACACTGTCTCGTCACGGATTTATATACAACGTCGTGGTTATTGGCGACGAGAGTCTCATTCCTCGCAACAATGGAGATTGGTTGGAGATAGATTATACCATATCGCGCATGGATGGAGGCGAAGAGCTATTTTCGACCTATAAAACCGAAGAGCGTCACAAAAGCGGATTATCTGATCTACACACAGGTATGAAGGAGGCGCTTAAACTAATCGGCAAAGGTGGTAAAATTACAGCTCTAATACCATCCGATTTGGCATATGACGATATAGGCGACGAGACTCTAGGTATTGCCCCATTCGAAACTCTACGCTACGATATTGAACTTGTTGAGATCGAAAAGAATGGAGCAAGTAAACACGCCGTAACACGTGATCCAGCTACCTTTTAGCTTTTGTTGTAATCTTTAGTTTTTTAGTTTCTACAATTTTTAGCCCTTATACCTTATAATCATGACACAACAACAAAAACTCACCCCCGAGTGGGATGGTGTGGCTATGCCCGATAGATTTTGGGCTATCTTAGCTGCGCTCTTTGCGGTGTCGTTGGGTGTGTTGGATGGTGTGATTGCCAATTTGGCATTGCCCACGATTGCAGCCGATTTAGGGGTGTCGCCTTCGGAGTCTATTTGGATTGTTAATAGTTACCAAATATCTATTGTTGTGTCGTTGTTGCTATTTGCGGCGTTGGGCGACTATTGGGGCTATAAACGTATATATCTTGCTGGTTTGGCTCTCTTTATGATAACATCAGTAGGGTGTGCAATATCGTGGAATTTGGAATCGCTGATATTTTTTCGAGTGATTCAAGGTGTGGGAGCAAGTGCGGTGATGAGTATCAATACATCGGTTGTTCGCATAATATATCCGCGCAAAATGTTGGGGCGTGGTTTGGGTATCAACTCAACAGTGGTGTCGGTAACAGCAGCTTTGGGTCCAACTGTTGCGGGTGCAATACTTGGAATTACGAGCAATTGGTCGTGGTTGTTCTTGGTGAATATTCCGCTTGGCGTTGTTGCTATTGCTTTGGGTTATAGATATATACCTCAAAATCCTGTACTTCAAAAGAAGTTGTCATTTAATTGGTCAGATGCTCTTTTATATACCCTTTCGTTTGGGTTATTCTTTGCTGTGGTGACATCCCTGTCGCATGGGGTTTCGCATGTAATTGTTGTGCTGTTGGGTGTGGCATTTGCATTTGTAGGATACTTTTTTGTGAAGAGTCAACTTAGGCGCGAATTTCCGATTATGCCATTTGATTTGTTGAAGATTCCTATATTTTCGTTGTCTATTGCAACTTCCGTGTTGTCGTTTGTGGCACATATGTCTACGATGGTTGCTCTGCCATTCTTTTTGCAGGTGCAGTTGGGGTGTAGTGCAGTGGAGACTGGGTTGCTGATCGCGGCATGGCCTGCACTAAATATATTCACAGCCCCTGTGGCTGGTTTTTTGGTCGAAAGGATACACGCTGGAGTTATGGGTGGTGTGGGGTTAACGTTGCTCACGGTGGGGCTCTTTTCGTTGGGGGCAATCTCGGTCGATAACTTCACGCGCGCAGATATAATTTGGCGACTTGCACTGTGCGGAATAGGATTTGGAATATTTCAACCCCCCAACAATAGTGTTATCATCGCTTCGTCGCCTCTCAATCGAAGCGGTTCGGCGAGTGGAATCATGGCAACATCGCGATTGGTGGGTCAAACTATCGGAGCATCTTTGGTGGCGATGTTATTCTATTTTATCCCACAACAGAATGCCAACCATATTTTGTATATAAGCGGAGCTTTTGCCGCTATGGCAACAATTCTTTCACTTTCTAGGTTATCTTTACCATTGCCTAAATCTCTTCAAAGAGAGGTAGTTAACGTAGAGTAGTGCAAAAAAGTCAAAAAATATAATAAAATTTATCGTCAAAATATTTGGAAAAACCAAAAAACGTCCTTATCTTTGCATCGCTTTAGAGCACCGGATTGAGCTATGGTGTAATGGTAACACAGCTGATTTTGGTTCAGTCGTTCAAGGTTCGAATCCTTGTAGCTCAACATTAGAGAGGTGTTTATCACCTCTCTTTTTTTATGTAAATAATTTTTTTAATATATCGCGGTTCACACTTGCCGCCGCAAAAAGTTCTGAATATGTTAAGTAGACGCTTACTAAGAATTAAGGTTTTGAAAGCCCTCTATGCTCACCTCCAAAGCGAGGGAGATAATTTGATCGCAACCGAGAAATCAATGATGTCAACCATTGATAAATCCTATGACCTATATTTCCAACTTATGCTACTCCCCGCCGAGTTAGCTAGCTATATGGAGGAGCGTCAAGCGATGGCTCGCAAGAAGCACATCAAAACATACGAAGATCTAAATCCCAACACCAAACTCATTGATAGCCCTTTTATCGAGCTACTCAACAATGCAGACTCTATCAACGACTATACATCGGCTCGTAAACTCACTTGGAGACTGTTTCCTGAGCTTATCAAGACTCTCTATAACCAACTAATCGAAACTGAATATTTCAAGGCTTATATGAGCTCTGGAGATAATTCGATTAAGGCGGACATCGCCATGTGGGAGCAATTCTTTTTGACCGATGTTCAGAATTGCGAATTATTGGATGATGTTTTGGAGGAGCAATCTTTGATGTGGAGTGCAGATCTTAGCTTTGTGTTGCCACTTGTTTTGCGCACGCTTTCGTCTATTCGTCCGTCGCACACAGACATCAAAGTGATGAAGAAGTTCAAAAATGACGATGATCGTGATTTTGTGAGAACCCTGCTCCAAAAATCACTTATAAATTTTGATCGCAACCAAACATACATCGAAAAGTTTACAAGCAACTGGGATGTGGAGCGTATAGTTTTTATGGATAACCTAATTATGGTTATCGCCATGACAGAACTTGTTTCATTTCCCGAGATTCCGATCAAGGTCTCTCTAGATGAGTATATCGAAATTTCGAAGTTCTACTCAACACCTGGAAGTAGCCTATTCATAAATGGTATCCTCGACAAAATGGCACAATCGCTAACCGAAGAGGGCGCAATCAGAAAGGTCGGACGCGGTTTGATATAATCGGACGAGAGTCAATATAAAACGAGAGTTTCTATGTTTACAAGTTAGTAAACATAGAAACTCTCGTTTTATATTTGTTATTTCGGATTGATCCAGTTTTACTCCGATTTAGAGATCGCTGATTTGTTGCGAATCTAGCCACTCTAATATGCTTTTGCTGTCGACATTGATATTTAGTTTCGATTTTATAGAGCTTCGGCAGTTGTATATTGTTCGGTTGTTGGTGTGATCCATCAAAATACGTATTGCATTGTTTGAGACTCCAAGTGCTAACATACACAACACCTCTATTTCGACACTATTGAGTTTATATTTTAGGCTTATCACATCTAAAACATCGGGATAATCGCGATCTATAATTTCGTGAAATAGAGTATTTACACCACCACTTTTATTTTGATTACGCATCACAACAACAAACTCATCAATAAATTTTCGAGGTTGCTTGTCGTAACTCGGCATCTTTTCGATAAGGGTGTTGAGCTTAGACATCATATAGTTTATATTGTCGAAACGCTCCGATTCTTGAAGATCATTCGCCGTAATACTCAACACATTTTGAGTGTTTGTGATAGTTTGGGCTAGATCTTGAGCTATACCCAAATCTTCGTCTGCTTTGCGCAATCTGTTTTTGTAGTGGCGAACCACTAGATAGATTAAAGTTATTATGAGCAGTAACAACGAGATAGAGATCGCAATTACAAAATCCTTTTCCATCCTCAACTGTTCAGCCCTTGCTCTGTAGAGTTTGCTTCTATATTTTACGTCGAGCTCCACGACACTATGTTCTAGGTTGTCATCATAGAATAGGTTGAGATAATAGTTGGCTTTTTTTAATCGCCAATATGCGATTTTATAATTCTCTGTTGTCGCGGCAATTCGTGAATATCTTACATAGAATGACGATTTATCCCTTAAGGTCATTGTGTCGCAAAACGTAAGAGCCAACACTTGGTAAAAAGCAGATGAGTCGGGCATATCCGACCAATATAGATCACTCAACAGATCATACTCCTCCTTTGTTTTGGGGAGGTTTGAATATTGTTCGCGCAATTCAAAGAGCCTCCTTCGCTCCAACAGTGCATTGCCTAGCATATTGCGGATATTATATCCAGAGATCGACAATTCGTTGTTGAACACATTTGCCGTATCACCCAATTCACGATATATCTCACGCGATTGGCGACAAAGATCTACCGCTTTGTCGTAATTTCTCAACGACGCTTGATGCGATGCTTGGTTATGTAACGAATTTGCAACATTGTGTTTAATATCTAGTTGACTAAATATACGACACTCCTCTTCATAGTTTTCGAGAGCCTTCTCGTGGTTGAGTTGTTCGCTATAACACATTCCGATAGACCCATATATTAACCCTCTGAGGTAGAGGCTATCTAGGGGGGCAATCTCTTGAGCGAAAGTTAGTTTCTTGACCGCTTCGGGTATATCTTTACTATTGTAATCGATTCTTGCGGAGTATAAATATGCCGATGCTCGATGGTAAGGCGATCCATGATCTTGATAATAATCCATAGCAACACTCATCAAGGTGTCGCTTGTGATCTTTTTCTGTTGCTTATCGAGCACTTTGGAGTATAATAGCGCATAGCGAGCTCGATTCTTTTTGCCCCTAATATCATCTATTCGGAGCGAAGATAACAAGCTATAGGCGCTATCGGCTTGATATTCGATAACGCCCTCGGCTTGATTTAATATTTGTTTATGTTTCCCGATGTTGCTGCACCCCGCAAGGCACAGCAACACAAGGAGTGAAGTAACGATTCTCAAAGTATATTCTCTTTAGTGGGTTTGGTAGATCTAATGTACAAAATAAATTGATAAAACATGACTAAAAAATCCTTATTTGCAAAATTCTACAAAACATTACCATTTTTGTCGGTCACCTCGCCATCGCTATTGACATATATGATCTCTCGAAAGGTGATCTGCTCTTCGGAATCCGTAGGGGTATTCATTAGCGCACTTGTATCCTCCAAATAGCTGTTGTTGTAGTGCAAATAGAGCGTACAATTTTCGATATTCGCAAAGTTATCGAATGCCGAGCTATAGAACGTTATAATATCGGGACTCGTTAACTTAAGGGTCGTCAAGGCGTAATTCCACGCGAATGTCCATTGTCCAATGTATGTCGCCACAGGGAGGTCGACATACTCCAAATTGCGACATTGGAAGAATGTGCCTTTGAGATATGTGAGCGATGGTAGAGTCATCGAGGTTATACCCAAGCAGTAGTAAAACGAGCTAGAGGGAGAGCTCTGCAAATTGGGGAGGTCAAAACTCTTGACGCTATGACAACATGCAAATACCCAGTCATTTAGGATAGTCACATTCTCGGCAGAGATAGATACAATATTATCGTTCAATCTCGTGATTGGCCACCCCGATGAAGGTTTATCAGATTCAAAGAAGCTGAGATCTGTTTCATCTGCAAAGACGAGCGAAATTTCACGATCACCCAACGCTTCGTCAATCTCCGACATCATTGTGCCCAACTCCTCGGAGGTGATTGTAACATCGCCCGTGATAGTCCACGTATCGTAATCGGGGAGGGTTTCGGGGGTGAGTGATGCGAACTCTTCGGCAGAGATGGTTGGGGTTTTTTGCTCGCCACCACCTGAGTTACCATCATCTTTTGAGCATGAGATTGTCATGAGGGCGATAGCCATCAACAGAAATATATTAGTTTTCATGGTTTGTTTTATTTACTTATTTATGATGATATTATTATTAGACTATAAAACATTACCATCTGCGTCGGTCACATCGCCGTCGTCATTTACATATATAACTCTTCCGAATGTAGATCCATCATACAAGTTCTTTAGTTTGTCGCTTGTTGCCAAAACGCTATTGTTGTGGTGCAGGTAGAGTGTGCAATTTGCGATATTGGTGCATTGATAGAGTGCCAAACTACTCTCTATTGTGATCTCGTCGGGACTCGTGAGCTTAAGGATTATTAGGTTGGTTGCATATCTAAAGATATACTCTCCCTCGATAGATGTCACCGATGGGAACTCCGCAATAACGAGGCTCGCAGGTTGTAAAAATCCAAAGTGGCTGAGATTTTTAACCTTTGGCATATTGAATGAAACCAAAGAGTAGCAACGGTAGAATGCCAATTCACCCATAGAGGTCACTTCGGGCAGATCAAAACTCTTGATGTAATAGCAACAAGCGAAGGTGTAGTCATCAAGAGAGGTCACCTTAGGTGCCGAGAGCGAGACAAAGTTATCGAGCAATAGAGTCACTGGCATGCCATCCGAAAATGTGTATGGCACCATAAAATCGAGGCTTGTTTCATCTTCAAAGATAAGGGTGATTTCGCGATCGCCCAATGCCTCTTCTATGCCAGACATCATTGTCTCGAACTGTGTTTGAGTCATTGTTACATCGCCCGTGACACTCCATGTATCGTAATCGGGAAGAGTTTCGGGGGTGAGAGTGGCGAACTCTTCAGCGGTGAAAGATTGACCGCTCTCTTGTTGTTGTTCGTTGTTGTTTGTGTCATCATCGTTCGAACAAGAGATTGCCACACATAGGGCAAAAGCCACGAATAGAAGTTTTTTTTGTTTTCATTGTTTTATAATTTTAGAGGTATAATATACGAAAGGTTGGTTATGCAAATTTAAATATAAACCATGCACAAACCAATCTTTCGTATATCATACCTCTAATACGCAAACGGCTATAAAACAATGATATAAAAAAATATTATATCATTACATCATATTATCCTACTCACAACACCAAAATATTGAATGATTAACATCTACTTCTAGTAAACAAATCGAACATTGTCAACCCACATCTGATTTCCAGGAGAACCGATGTATGCTCCACCATGACTCGATGCAAATTGAAGGATTACGTGCGTCGGTGTCTCATCACCATCCGCCCAACTCTCCTCCATCAAAGGGACATTCTCTCCACGACTATTTAGTGCATAGCGTTGCTCGTAGCCAACCATCATCGAGGGGATAAAGTCAGGCGAAGTTGTCGCATCGCCATATATGATAGGATAGGTTGCATCCTCCACCCATTCGCTATCTTGTGTGTAGTTCACAATCGCTGTACCTACACGACTAGCGTGAAGAGTACCATCGGCATCCTCCCAACGCTTTTGGAGCAACATCACCATCGTCGGCATATCTACACCTTGAACCTGTTTTTGGGGGCTAAAGCCTGTTATGCGCAATCGGTATGGGTCGCCCGAAAGTTTCACTTTGTAATCATATCTCACAGCTTCGGGGCGCTTTGTAAATGGGATTCCAGAGTTAAGCATCGCTTGTGGATTTGCCGTACCTTTGATCGGCTCGATCATACTCCCTAGATATACAGATCCAGCTGCGAGAACCGAAATATTGATTATTCCGATCACCTTCACCTTCTCGATCTGAGTCTTTAGGTGCACCGCCTTGCCATCGTGCCCATCGGCTGGATAGACGCTACAATTCGTCTTGGTGATTCCAGCAACGCGTGCCATAACATTGGAACTCGCCCATGGCGAACCGCCCATATTATAGTATGGGTCTCGCCCCGAGATAGTTTGCGTGGGGGCAATCTCATAAAGGGTCTTTGTTTCGCCTCCAATGATAGAGCTCTCCTCGACTTCGCGAGTAAGCCACCTCTCCATATCTCCAAACGGAACCATCTCTTCGATTGATTGCGCTGTGCATATATTTATGCTCTGGAGTGCAATCAACACCACTAGAGTTACTCTTATCATCAAAAATACTCTCTTCATCTATTTTGTTATATAATTTATAGCGTTACAATTTGTAGCCCCATTGCTCTAGGGCAAAACCCCAACGCTCTTCCACGAGTTTTATTGTGCGTTCGTGGAAGTTATATTTTGTCTTTTTATGACCTTTCTTCTTCGATATATATTTTTCGATGTCGGCTCTTGCACTCTCAAATGTGGTGAGTCCTAGAGTTTTGTATATAAGTTCTGTTTGAGCTAGAGCATCCTTTTCGTAATCCTCAAACTTGATCTCGACGAGGTTTCCTTCGGGAATCAACTTCTTATCCTCTTCGTATTTATGGTATAGTTTTTCATAAATTGTAAGGATATTCTCCTCCATCTCCTCATCGCTAATAGTTTGGAGTTGAAGAGGTTTAATCGTCTTGGTGAAGAAGCTACGCGTACTCTCAAACACAGTGTAAGGATTACGCATTAAATATATAAACTTTGCGTCGGGAAACATCTTCAATAGCTCCTTTACACGCCCTGTATGTGGAGGGTTTTTAGACAAAAATTGTTTACCTCCCGTGTTCCACAACGAGATCTTTATGAGCTTCGTAAATACCTCTTCGAACTCCGCAAGTTCCTCTTCGCCTATGGTATCGAACAGCAGATATTTATCTGCATAATAGTTCATTAGCTGAGGGAAGAACCAAATGTGATAGTACGAATGCTCCGTCATATTAGACAATGCGAACTCCTCCTCTTGGGGTTGATCCACATTGAGCTCCATGTTGTCTGTAGGGCGTTTGTCGGGCATCACCCAACTAGTTGTCTTTTTGAACATTCCTTGCCCCCACATCATAAGGTGAGGCATCACTGTTTGGTATGTTGTGTTGTAGCCGAAGTTCTTATCTTGCGACAATACATTGTGCATAAACGTGGTTCCACTACGCCAATGTCCGAGGATAAAGACAGGCGGTTGCTCCAACTTCAAATCCTTCAACTGTTTGTCATATCGACCATCTTGAATTCCCTTGAATGAACTCAGCAATCGACATATACACTTCGTAAGGATATATTTTGTTTTATATCCCTTCTCGATATTTTTACCTTTTGTAACTCTACAAAAAGTCTTCCAGTCAGCACCGATAAGGGTGTTGACTGGAAGTTTATTAAAATCTATTAATCCCATTTTTTTACCTTATAAGATTTATCTCTAATCCGCTCTTATTAAGTTCCGCAACAACTTTTCCGATTGCATCATAGTGCTCCGAGCCGATACCCAACTCCGTCATATTGACAGTAATTGCCGAAAGGCTTTGCGATGTACCATCACCCTCTCCGATAATCATACCTACAGCGCAGGTGTTGTGGGTGATAGGGTCGATCAAAATAAATGCTCCACTCTCTTTGTTTTGGCTATATGGGTCAAAGAAAAGCTCTCTGGCTGTTGTCAACTCCACACGTCCAATTTGGTTGAGTTGGAACATTAGCTCCTCCTCTGATTCGATGCCATTACCCATGGTTAACCTCTCCATTGTGTTGATGTTAACCTTATATTTGATGGTGTCGATTGTCGCACGTGTGGTGTTTGTCGTTTGCTTTATGAAGTATCTCTTCTTGCAATCCATTGGCTCTTCGTCCATCCACACCAACATGCTCTCTATTGATGTCGATACCATCGGAACATCATCTGCGTGAACCAACATCTCGCCTCTCGAAATATCAATCTCGTCGTTGAGCGTAATTGTAACCGACTGAGGTGCAAAGGCATACTCTAACTCCCCTTCGTATGTCACAATGCTCTTAACCGTAGAGCTCTTGCCCGATGGTAGTGCCACAATCTTATCTCCTTTGCGAACTACACCGCTCGATATGCGACCCGAGAAACCTCTAAAATCAAGATTTGGACGCAAAACATATTGAACTGGGAATCTAAAGCTATCCATATTGCGATCCTTGCTCACCTCAACAGTTTCCAAGTGCTCAAGCATAGATTTACCTTCGTACCACGCCATATTATCCGATGTCTCAACGACATTATCGCCATTAAGAGCCGAGATTGGAATAGGTGTAATATCCTCGATACCAAGATCTTTGGTAAACTCCATATAATCCGATACAATCGCATCATATACCTTTTGGTCATAACCCACCAAATCCATCTTATTCACCGCCAACACCACATGTTTGATACCCAACAACGACACGATAAATGAGTGGCGTTTGGTTTGGGTAATAACTCCTGCACGAGCATCTACCAAAATAATTGCTAGGTTCGCCGTAGATCCTCCCGTAATCATATTACGAGTATATTGCTCATGTCCAGGGGTATCGGCAATGATAAATTTACGACTATTTGTCGAGAAATATCTATATGCAACATCAATCGTGATACCTTGCTCTCTCTCCGCCTTGAGTCCATCGAGCAACAACGAGTAATCTATCCCCTCGCCTGCGTTACCCACACGTTTACTATCACGCTCAAGGGCATCTAATTGATCTTCGTATAATCTTTTACTATCGAAGAGTAGGCGACCTATGAGTGTCGATTTTCCATCATCCACACTTCCTGCGGTCAAAAGACGCAACAGATTCTTCTGTTCGTCGCGTTGCAAAAACTCCTCTATTGATATATTTTTGTTCTCCATTTCTCAGTTGTTTAAAAGTATCCTTCGCGTTTCTTCTGCTCCATGCTACCCTCTTGGTCAAAGTCAATAACACGGGTTGTGCGCTCGCTCTTGGTTGCGGTCATCATCTCCTCCACGATCTTCTCGATTGTGTCTGCTTCGCTTTCGACTGCTCCAGTCAAAGGATAACAACCTAAAGTTCTGAATCTTACCATTCGCATCTCAGCCTTGTCGCGCATATCTTGTGGCATACGATCATCATCCACCATAATCAAGTTGCCCTCTACCTCTACGCATGGACGCTCCTTAGCGTAGTACAACGGCACGATTGGAATATTCTCCATGCGGATATATTGCCAAATGTCGAGCTCCGTCCAGTTGCTAAGAGGGAACACACGGATACTCTCGCCCTTATGAACCTTCGCGTTGTAGATACTCCACAACTCTGGGCGTTGAGATTTAGGATCCCATTGGTGGAACTTATCGCGGAACGAGAATATACGCTCCTTAGCACGACTCTTCTCCTCATCGCGGCGTGCACCTCCGAAGGCTGCATCGAAACGATATTTATCCAACGACTTTAACAATGCCTCAGTCTTCATGAGGTCTGTATGCACCTTACTACCATGGGTGAAAGGTCCTACTCCAGCCTCAAAAGCCTCTTTGTTGTACTCCACAATCAAATTCCAACCGTGATCCTTAGCGTAAGCATCCCTAAAGTCGATCATCTCCTTAAATTTCCACTTACTATCAATGTGCATAAGTGGGAATGGCACCTTGCCTGGGGCAAATGCCTTTTCGGCAAGGCGCACCATAACAGATGAATCTTTACCTATACTATATAACATTACGGGGTTTTCGAACTCCGCGACAACTTCACGGATTATGTGTATCGCCTCCGTCTCTAACTCCTTTAGGTGACTTAAGCTATATTTCTCTGACATATTATTCTATTTATCGTTTATTTTCAGTTTCTTTGTTTGAGCACACAATTAATGTCTGCGATGCAATCCACACTCCTTAGATTCGGGAGATTCCCACCACCAACGACCACTACGCTCATCTTCGCCTGGTTCAACTGCACGAGTACATGGTTGGCATCCGATACTTGGAAATCCTTTATCACACAGCGTATTGTATGGAACCTCATGAGCATCTATATATTCGCGAACCTTCGCTGAGCTCCAATTATAGAGGGGTGAGACTTTGATAAGTCCATTTCCTTCGTCCCACTCCACAGGACTTAATCCAAAGCGAGTGATAGATTGCTCTTGGCGCAAACCGCAAATCCACACCTTCAACCCCTTGAATGCGCGACGTAGAGGTTCGATTTTGCGAACCTTGCAACACAATTTTCGCTTCTCGACACTCTCATAGAATAGGTTTATCGAATTTTCGGCAACCATCGTCTCGACACTCTCAAAGTTAGGGAAGAATATCTCTATCGACTTTGAGTATTTTTTGTTGGTTCTCTCAATTACATCATAAGCCTCGGGGAATACGCGACCTGTGTCGAGAGTGAATATTCTCATCTCGGGGTCGATCTTGTAGATCATATCGGTCAACACTTGATCCTCCAAACTCAACGAATTTGAGAGGGCTATCTCCCCCTTAAATTGAGTTGCAAAATAGCTCAAAATCTCCTCTGGAGTCAAACGCTCCATCTGAGCATTTAGCTCCTTTATATCACTTTGGTTCATACGATTAAATTTTTACTACAAAAATACTCTATAACTTTGGCTAAGCAATAAGCATTAATACCCATTTATTTTAGCTCAACTAGGGGTAATATTATCGCTAAAAGCCTTTCCATAGACTCTGCGACCGATAATTTCGATGTGTCTATCGAGATCATTGGCGACACGGGTGGTTCGAATGGAGAGTCTATACCTGTAAAATTTTTGATCTCTCCGCGGCGAGCTTTGGCGTAGAGACCTTTGACATCACGTCGTTCGCACTCCTCGATTGGGGTGCTGATATAGATCTCCTTAAAATCATCGACTCCGATGATTTCGGATGCCATTTCGCGCATCGACTCTTCGGGCGATATAAATGCCGAAATTGTGATAACTCCCGAATTGACAAATAGTTTGGTTACCTCCGCTATGCGTCTGATATTCTCGGCTCTATCCTCGGCGGTGAATCCCAAGTTACGATTAATACCACTTCGGATATTATCGCCATCCAAGATTCTACACAAAAAACCGCGTTGCTCCAACTCCCTCTCCAAAGCTATCGCAATAGTGCTTTTGCCCGAACCGCTTAGCCCTGTGAGCCACAGCGCAATGGCGTGTTGATTGAGCAGTCTCTCTTTGTCTTTGCGTCCCAACATTCGATCGTGTATTGGGTAGATATTATTTTCTGCCATTTTTACTATTTCTTCATTAAAATTTGGGATTAAAAGCCCCAAATCAAAGGTATTAATATTATTGATAATATAAAGGTTATTATATTTAACGGAAGTCCAATCCTCACAAAATCAAGGTACTTGTAGTTTCCGATATTTTGAACAATAAGGTTTGTTTGGTATCCTATAGGGGTACAAAAACTAGCCGACGATGCGATACATATCGCCACAAAAAAAGGCATTGGATTGAGTCCCAATTGCGATGTTATGGAGATCGCAATCGGAAACGACAAAGCCGCCGCGGCATTATTGGTAATGAGCTCCGTAAATAGGTTTGTCACCAAATATAAAATTGCCAACAACACATATGGACTTACATCTCCTCCACCTGCCAAATCAATTATATGGGAGACTATCAAATCTATGATTCCCGAATTTTGCATCGCACGACTTATCGCAAATGCCGAAGCGATGGTGATTAACAGATCCCACGATATATATTTGGTATATCTTTTGGCAGGGAACAGCTGTGCCCACGACATCACAATGGTCGTTATAACTGCAAAGAAGAACATATCTAACCTCACATTCGGGAACATATCCCTAACATACGGGTGTTCGCCAATGAGAGTTCCACCACACATAAATATAAGGAGGATTATCGCCAACCACTTCTTCTTTTGGGTCGATGGCGTGTGATCTTTTCCATCCCACAACACCACAAAGAAGCTCGATGAACCCCACGTTTTGTAGAATGTATCGTCACCTTCGATTATCAAGGTATCATTCTTCTCGTAACGTATATCGTCCAAATTTTCATGCAAAATTTCACCCATACGTTTGATTCCAACAACTCTAGCTCCAAATCGGCGGTTGAAGTTAAACTCCGATATTTTGCGGTTAATACCTGGGAATCGAGCAGAGATCACCGCCTGAATATAATTTGAATCTTTAAGCTCCTCTTCGGAGTTTATATTGCTTTGGGTTGGCAATAGATATTTCGAAAATAGAAGTAGATATATCAAACCTGCGATGGCTATAAATATACCGACCTTACCCAATTCATACATCGTAAAGCCCTTATATCCAGCATTCAACATCATACCATGCACCACCAAATTGGTCGACGACCCAATAAGCGAACACATACCTCCGAGGATTGTAGCATACGACAGCGGAATCAAAAATTTAGTTGCTGGGAGCTTTAGTTTTGTCGCCCAGTTTTTGATGATTGGAGCTACGATAATCACAACAGGGGTGTTGTTGAGCATCGACGATATAGCAGCTACACTTGGCAACAGGCGAAGCAACATTCCCCGACCACCTTTGCTCTCCTTGGGGAAGAGCAACTTTATAATATTCGATATGGCATCTGTGCGTTTAACACCCTCGCTCACCAAGAACAGCAATGCAATAGTTATCACTCCACGATTACTAAATCCAGCAAGAAGTTCATCCGCCGACAACACCCCGCCAACAAACAACAGCGATGCCGACGAGAAGAGTATCAACCCTTGTCGCATTCTATTGTCGATAAGCGCATAGATCGCCACAGCAACAATAACTACTACAAATATCATTTGAGAAGTCATAGGCTTACTATTTTTTGCGAACGATAAACCATGGATTCAACAGATCTTCCTTGTTGTAGATGAGCGGTTGTTGATCGTCAGCTCTCACCACTTCGGCACCAGCACATCTCGCCACAGCATCTCCTGCCGCGGTATCCCACTCCATAGTAGGGGCAAATCGAGGATATACATCGGCGCTACCTTCGGCAACCAAAGCTAGCTTAATGGAACTTCCGCTACTTATAAACTCCACCTCTCCATGTTCCATGCGCATACGTTCCACAAATTCGAGGGTCTCGTCGCTTGGGTGCGAGCGCGACGCAACGATTGTGAATTTTGAATGTTGCGCATCGAGTGGCAATTTTGATGATTTCGCGATGTAATAATCTATTGTTTCTATTTGATCGTCATATACAATATTCTCGATTTTAAAAGACCCCAACTCCTCAGAAGCGAAATATAAAATCTCCTTAACAGGCAAGTAAACAACTCCCATCACAGGGACTCCATCCCTTACAAGTGCGATATTCACGGTAAACTCCCCATTACGTTTAATAAACTCCTTGGTGCCATCCAGTGGATCTATAATCCAAAGAGTTGAGTGTTTCGAACGTGCATCATAATTTTCGTGACGACCCTCTTCGCTAAGGGCATATATTCCACTTGGTGTCAAAGTTTCGATAATCACTTGATGTGCCTTTTTATCCGCCTTTGTGAGTGGCGAATTATCAGCTTTGCGCTCGACTCCAAAATCTGAATTTGGATCGTTGTATATCTTCAATATCTCGGCTCCAGCCTTTAGGGCAGCTTCGATTGAAAGGGTTAGTAGGTTGTTCATAAAAGTTTATGTTTAGGTGGCACAATTTATTGGAAATCATCAAAAAAAGAGATCCTCTAAAATGCCTCGGTCATATTTATATAAAAGAGCGTCTGTTTTTCGATTGGGCTTCGTCCAACATCTACTCTAAAGTTCATGCGTGGTTGCACTTCGAACCTTAATCCAGCACCATAATTGGGCAACACACCCTCTATATCGAATGGTGAAGGACCCAACATTCCGCTACCCATCCACGCCACAAATCCCATTTTGCCAACCATCTTGGTCAAAAAATTAGTTGGCTCCGCGTGAAATTTATGTCTATATTCGACAATTGCCGTATGTGCCGATTTATCGCGATATTGCCCTTGGTAATATCCTCTCAAATCGAATGGCGATCCTATGGTTGCCAACATCGTAAATGGAGCATCACCAAAAACATTGTCCGAAGTTACACTCCAAGCCAGTGTGCGTCCAACCTTTGTTTTTGACAATGGGATATATTGGCGATATTTAAATTGAAGAGTTGTGAATTTTGAATCCCCTCCAAAGTAATCACCATATGTCACCCCCTTGAAATCAAAATAGTTACCCTCATAAGCATTCGAAGGTATATCTCGTGAATCGTAGTTTACCGTAAATCCAACGCCACTATTTAAGGCAATAAATCCATTAGCATCACCACCCACCTTTATATAATCAGGGTCATCTATCATCCCCTGTGCAGGGTTGGTGATATTGTCGCGCTGAAGATGAAATGTCGCACCCACAAACCAGTCGCTATCCTTTATCCTAAATGACAATGTTGGATTTACAACCACTTGGTTATAAAAATATTGGGTTACATCCTCTGCCCTTATTGTAGCTTTATTAAGGTCAAAACCAACTCCATAATAGTTATTTTCGAGATTGGTATATTTAAATTCACCATTTATGCGAATTTTATCTCTATTCAAATAAAATTGCGGACGCATAATTGCCGAAAAATATATCTCATCTCCAAATGTCAACGAAAATGCAAAGGGCAACACTGAACGCTTTCCGATGCCTTTCATCCCAGGCATATCAAATGTCACGAGTGCGCTTCCTCCCACCAAAAAACCATAATCAGGAGTGTAGCCAGGACCTCCAAGGACGCTGAATCGTAAATTTCGATTATCCCGTTCCTCCTTTTTTATATCCCTTTTTGTCTTCTCTTTTATGTTAACAATATCATTAACAGCATCTGCAACTTCAACAATATTAACAACTTCGTTGTTAGTTTCCTGACTATTAGCTTTTTGCCAAACCAATATAGTGCATAACAAAATCGTACTAACGACGAACCTATCTATTTTTCTCATCTTAAAAATATCACATCAATGTGGAAATAAACCTCAATATGATGGAAACATATTGACATACAACATTGATATTTAACGTACAAAGATAAAAAATATTTTTAGGATTTTAGAATCTACTTGGATTTTTCGCAAT
>JBCQUZ010000138.1:0-4556 GCA_047173645.1 Rikenellaceae bacterium | reverse complement strand
TGAAATATCAATGGCTACCATTCGATGCTTATCTGAACTTTATGAGACTAAAAACACGAGTCGCCGAGGTGCTGGAGTGCGTAGGGTTAAAATATCGCATTAATTTCTGTTGATTACTTAAAAATATTGGCTGTCCGATAAAAGTTGTATCTTTGCTCATAGGTGATTTATGTTTTTGTGAATTAAAATTAACCTAAAAAGGGCTGACTTCCAAATCTCGGAAATCAGCCCTCATTTTTCTGTGCTCAAAAATTATATTTAGACAGTGTTTTTCATACTTATACACCAAATCTTTGTAACGGTATAAAATACAGCGCATTACAGATGTACGCATAGACGGGGTTTGGCGATTATTTATTCAGAAGTAGTCGTTTTTAACCCGTTTTGGGAATATAGCACTAATCTTATGTAGGGAGTTATGTAGTCCGTTTTTGGAGTGCGAGGCTCTCGGATTAAGGTTTAACTTATAAACGTAAGGTGCTATGTTTACAATCAACATTAAGGGTAAGGAGAACCCTAAATCTCCAGAGTTGGTGAAGCTCGAAATGGTCTTTTTTAAGAGTGGCTATCCCAGAGTCACCAAGATCATCAATATATCTGGTCCCATCAAGGAGTGGGATCAATCAACACAGCAATTCAAGGGTCGTGGCACAGAGGTCACAGAGCGCAATAAACGCCTACTCGAAATCCGAACTAAATATCTGAAGATTGCTGAGGCGTGGGATCTCGATGGTGCAGCGTGGTCGCCCGTTCAATGGTCACACTTCTTCGATAAGGAGCAACAGCGTAGAGAGGAGGAGAAGGTAATATCGGTGAGCCAAATGTTTGACATCTTAGATGATCGACTCCGTAAGCGTGAACGTATCAAGAATGGCAAGGTCGTCAGCAGTGCAGGAACAGCCAACACCTACAAAACATTCCGTCACTCATTGGAGGGTTTCACTAAGAATAAGTATAATCGAAATCTATCGAGCTACTACTTCTGTGACCTTACGGAGGAGTTTGTAGATGAGTACACCTTTTATCTGCAAAAGCGAGGTGCTGAGAATGGTCATAATGGCAATGTGCGCAACTATCTCAGATTATTCACGGGATTGGTATATTACGCCCCAAGAATGGCAAACGTTCCAGATGCCGACCTAAGAATCTTTGAGCGTGTGAGACCTAAGATGAAGTCGACACAGTTTAACCCTCGAACCATTCCATTGGATGTGGTAGAGAAGATCAAGAACATCGACCGTAGCCTATTCACTCGATTAGAGAAGTTCCATATCGACCTATTCCTTTTTACCTATTACACAGGTATGGCGAATGTCGATGTTTGTTATTTGACGTGGGATTGTATAGACGACGAGGGGATTTTGAGGTACGAGAGAACCAAGTACCCAAAGACCGCTATTCTACCTTTTGTAGATAAAGCTCGTGAGATTGCTGATCGCTACAAAGACAAGTGCTATGGCAACTACGTTATGCCAGTCCTTAGCCACAAACATATCACTGAACATCAGATGCGTATTCGTATGCGAGATGTTAGATATGGGGTTAATCGGACGCTGAGAAAGGTTGCTAAGGTGGTTCGTTACAAAGATAAGATTACGTGGTATGCTGCTCGTGGTGCATTTATCACTAAGTGTATTTTGGAGGAGTTTCGCCCTGATGAGGTTGCTGAGATGGCAGGTAATAGCTATCAGACGATCTTTAAGAACTACTTTAAGGATACGAGCAAGACTAAGCGTGATCGTCAATATTTGGCACTCAACAAATAAAATACAGAGAGCGTTGGAGGTTAGATTTCAATGCTCTCTGTTCATTCTAGCGTTGTAACACGCTGTGTATCATCCGTTGCGGGAATCTCCGCAACGGGTTTTGTGGGCTTAATTCAATAGAATGTTATTATCGTTTGGGGTCTTGATCTTTCCTTCATCAGAGAGTGGTGATGCGAATAGTTTAATACAGCTACCAAGTATTATATGGATATAACCTTTATATAAAGGTCGATATGTTCAAACTTTCGCAGACCAATCAACCTACTCTTATAATGTAATCAACAAATATAAGAGTACAATGAATTTCAAATTTTTCAAATCTGTAGCGAGCAGAATGTGCTTGGCTACTCTCGTAGCTTTGATGGCTACAACAATGGTTAGTTGCGACAAGGATGAGACAGACGATGTGGTCGCTACAGAAGATCCAACAATGATTGGTCGCTGGGAAGGTGTCTCGTTCGATGTCGATAACTGGATAGACATCACCTCAGACCCTCACGATGAGTTCGCCTTTACGGTGGAGTTCCGAGAAGATGGTACATTTGAGGGTACTGGGTATCTTGGTAATGGTGGTGGAACGTATATCGCTACAAGCACCACTATCACAGTTTATAAAGACGGGGCTGTTTATGCTTACTACACAATCAAGGAGTTAACTTATACAGATGCTTATGTTATTGTGGTGATGAATCCAGCGATCTTTCATTTTAGGCTGAGGCGTGTATTTGTCTATATTGAGCCTTGGGAGTAACGGTAATTAAGGTAAACAACTTGTTCATTTTTTATAGGGGAGTTCTATTTTCTTCCTGATTTTAATTGTTAGTGCTGATTTAACTCTCCTTCATACGTTACACTCTTTGATGTATTTGATCTTATAATCGTGTTGCTCTTGGCATTGCCGCCAAAAACAAGTGGTAGGTCTGTATTGTCGGTGATTTTGTTCCCCTCTGCCTTTAGGTCACCATCTTCGTAGTTAAGATAGCATATTGAGCGGAGGAATCCACCTACTTCAAATACTAAATTTTGGTCATTCACATAGTCGGGGTGTTGATGCACAGTCACATTGTTGTTCGATCCATATACGTGCACCGCCTGCCCACTTGCATTGCCACCAATATCTCCTCCTGCATAGGCTCTCTTACCTCCCTCGTATGGAATTAGAGTAAGCTCTACCTGCTCGTCCTTATCTCGTGGCCACCACATATATAGTGCTGGTCCAAACTGCGTATCGGCATATAGGTGCTTACCCACACCACCACTCTGCATCACAAAGCCCTGTTGGCAACCTACCGACTTTGTGTTGTAAACATACCCCTTGTGTGAGCCAAGCCTAAGTTGAGTAGCATTACGTGTGTGTTGTATATAGCAGTTCTTTACGATAACTGTTCCAGAGGTATTCTGCTTGCTAAATGGAGTGTTGTTATCATATGTCGTCTGCCCTGTAGCGTATGTGCGCATTGCATCCTCACCCAAAGAGAGGCTAAACCCTGCAGGTGTATCGTAACCCCAGCGACTCTTGAAATTGACCAAATCGGCAGGTGTACCTTTGCCTCTCTCAGCTAGGATGTTATTGGTGGTATTAATCTCGCCTAAAACATACACCCCTTCAATTACAGTTTCGCCCGTTGCACCCTGCATGAATAGATAGTGTCCAAAGGCACGATGGTGTAGGTAGCAATCTTTCACGTAGTTATCCTTACCTCGAATAAGCAGGCAACTATGTTTATCTGTACCCTTAATCACCAGGTCTCGACCCTTGCCATAGAGCTCTCCATAGCCATAGGGAAATGATCCTATGGAGTTGACCGATATACGCTCTATGCGATTGCCAGTACCATCCATTTTTATATTCACATATCCCTTTACGTGAATGAAATCTTCGGAAATATCATATATTTCAAGTCCCCTTATCACATTGCCGCTTCCGATAGTTTGCAGATTTACAACCTCTTTCTTTAGCACCACAGCTTCGTTTAAGACATTGAGCTTAACCCCTGTAAAGTCGTAGTAGTTGCCATTTCCCATAATCTGAATAATCACCCAGTTATTATCACCCAACTCTTCGGCTATGCAGTATTTACCTGCCTTCATATAGGCTGCATCTACGGTGTAGACGCCTGGTGCCATACGCACGTATGTGTCATTTGTCCTCTTTTTGAGGTATGGCATAAGCTCTTCGAGGGAGTTTACTATTACATAATCTCGGCTTGTTGTTTGGTCAAGGTTTATAGTAAAGTCATACGATACGCTCTTATTCTTGTATTGGGTCTCTATTTTGATTGTAACCTCCGACATACAGTCATCAATATTCATCCCATCCAGATTGCCAGATTTGTAGGTGTCATAAACACCCGACTCTCCATTAGCACCAATATGTTTGTCGTCATATACGTATGGTTTGTAGTAGACAGAGTTTATCTTAGGGTTTTTGATTTTAAGAGTTCCCTTGCTGCCCAACGCAAGCGATTGTGTTGTTGGTTTACTTTTGTTCGATTGTTGGTAGCTAACATTTACGCCCGTGATTGTTTTGCCTCCTTTAATGGTTGACCAATCGAGAGTCAAACTCTTTGTTGAGACATCATACGATGCTTTGTTAAATTTTAGTCCGATTACCTCTGATGCCTCGACGCTGAAGATTGCCACAAGCATAATGAAAGGTAGTAGAATTAGGTTTTTCATACGTAAATTAAATCATTATAAATAGCTATATTTCAGCTATTTTGTTAATATTCTTTGTGTTTTGACAAATTAAGAGTTAGCCCTTGTCTTGTGAACAATTGCACAGATGGT
>JBCQUZ010000137.1:0-4610 GCA_047173645.1 Rikenellaceae bacterium | reverse complement strand
TCACCAAACTAAAGAAAAATGCCAAGCATACCCCTGTTTTAGAGAACGAGCTACCCAAAGAGGCTGACAATGCAATACTTATAGATGAGGTCGTGGAGTTTAGATATGGTGATGGCAAGAGTAGCAAACATTTGTCACGTCGCATTGCCTATTGGGATGAGGCTAATCGCAGAGTTATCGAGTATCTGAGCAATAATTTTAAAATCTCAGCGCAAGAAATTATCGATATATACCATCGTAGATGGCAGATTGAGACGATGTTCAAGCAGCTAAAGCAGAATTTTCAACTAAAATACTTCTTAGGAGATAATGTGAATGCGAGAGTCAAGTGTGGGTTGTAATGATTACAAACCTACTTATTTCGATAATAAAGAGCGGTGTAAAGCGTGTGTGTAGCTATACAGGTATCGTATCATTGATTCGTTTACAGTTGATGAGTTACATCTCGCTGTACGATATGCTTGAAAAACCTGAAAAGTCGTGGCTAAACCTCCTTGAAAAAGAGAAAAAACGATACGAAAACAGCCTATTCCCGATTTAGGGGGCTTGAATTTTAACATGCAACAAAAAAGTGCCAAGGAATTATCCTCGACACTGATTTGTTGCGCTCTTTGGTTTTTATCGGACAGTAATAATACGAAAACAACTATTTTTGACCACATTACTCTTATCCCCGAATCCTCGAACTCCTTCTAATCCATCTTTAATACCGCCAAGAATGCTGTTTGTGGCACCTCTACAGATCCGATTTGGCGCATTCGCTTTTTACCAGCCTTCTGCTTTTCGAGGAGCTTGCGTTTACGTGAAATATCACCTCCGTAACACTTTGCCGTAACATCTTTACGCACAGCTTTCACCGTCTCGCGCGCTATAATCTTTGCTCCAATTGCCGCTTGAATCGCAATATCAAATTGTTGACGCGGGATTAACTCCTTGAGTTTCTCACACATCTTGCGTCCGAAATCGTAAGCATTGTCGGCAAATATCAACGACGACAAAGCATCTACAGGCTCCGAGTTAAGAAGAATGTCTAGCTTAGCGAGTTTACTTGTCTTATATCCCGAGCGATGATAATCAAATGAAGCATACCCTTTGGATGTACTCTTTAGCTTGTCGTAGAAATCAAAAACGATCTCCGAAAGAGGCATCTCGAAATTCACCTCCACACGATCCTGAGTGATAAATGTTTGGTTGGTTAGCACTCCACGTTTGTCGATGCACAACTTTATGACATTGCCCAAAAACTCAGATTTAGTAATTACTTGCGCCTTGATATATGGCTCTTCGATCTTTGAGATCTTCGTAACTTCTGGAAGTCCCGATGGGTTGTGAACCTCTGTTGTATTGCCCGAAGTGTCTGTTATTAGGTATGATACATTGGGAACAGTTGTGATTACATCCATATCAAATTCGCGATACAAACGTTCTTGGATGATCTCCATATGCAATAGGCCCAAAAATCCACATCTAAATCCAAAACCTAGAGCCAATGAACTTTCGGGCTCAAATGTCAACGAAGCATCATTAAGTTGCAATTTATCAAGCGATGCGCGCAGATCCTCATATTTATCAGCCTCAACAGGATATACTCCAGCAAATACCATCGGTTTAACATCCTCAAAACCAGCAATTGCCTCCGCACATGGATTGTCGAACGATGTGATTGTGTCGCCTACCTTAATATCGCGCGAGTTCTTTATTCCCGAACATATATATCCTACATCGCCCACCGTGATCTTATCTTTGGGCTGCATTTTGAGTTTGAGCACACCCACCTCATTTGCATCATAATCGCTATCTGTGTTGAAAAACTTCACATGCTCACCCTTTCTGATCGATCCGTTCATCACCTTGAAATATGCAATGATACCTCTAAATGGATTAAACACAGAGTCGAATATAAGAGCTTGAAGCGGTGCATTTTCATCTCCCTCGGGAGCTGGAATACGGTCAATAATAGCCTCCAAGATCTCTGGCACACCTTGACCCGTCTTGCCCGAAGCGAGCAAAATATCCTCCTCCTTGCAACCTATGAGGTCGATAATTTGATCCTTCACCTCATCGATCATAGCTGATTCCACGTCGATTTTGTTCATCACGGGGATGATCTCAAGGTCGCTACCAACAGCCAAATATAGGTTCGAAATAGTTTGAGCTTGAATACCTTGTGTCGCATCGACAACCAACAAAGCACCCTCACACGAAGCGATAGCGCGCGACACCTCATACGAGAAATCTACGTGTCCAGGGGTATCGATAAGGTTCAGCGTGTACTCCTCGCCATTTTTAGCTTTGTAGTCCATTTGGATTGCGTGGCTCTTGATGGTGATACCCTTTTCACGTTCAAGATCCATATCATCAAGCACTTGAGCCTGCATCTCACGCTGACCTAAGGTGTTTGTTGTCTCCAAAAGACGATCCGCCAAGGTACTTTTACCATGGTCGATATGGGCTATAATGCAGAAATTGCGAATGTTTTTCATACGTATAAATAAATCTAGGGTACAAAGATAGATTAATTCTAAGAAATATTTATAACTTTACCCCATAATTAATAAATTACCGACAATGATAATTTTCAAATTCAGAATGCTTAGCGACGAAAACGACCATTTCGTACGCGATTATGAGCTACCATCCGAGATGACACTCTTGGAGCTACACAACTTTTTGTTGGAGAGCCTAGAGTATGAACCTTGCATTGCATCGTTCTATACAGCCGACAACAGATGGGAACGCACCGCGGAGTATACAGCCGAAGATATGGGGTTATCGCCTTTGGACGAAGGCTCAATTCCAACTATGCCGATGGATAATGTGAAGCTATCGGAGATTCTAACCCACATCCACGATAGACTTATATACCTATTTGATATTTTCGGAAATCGAGCATACTATTTGGAGGTCGTGGAGTCCGAAGTTGTTGCCAATGGGGCAAACTATCCGCGCGAATCTTTTGCTCATGCCACACCTCCCGATCAATATGACCCGAGCGCGAATATTGAAGATGCTTCGATTTTCGACGAGATGATGGGCGATTTCGGTGAGTATGACGATGATGGATATGACGAAGAGTATTAGAGAGTTAATAGTTGTTGTTGGAGCAACAGGTTCGGGCAAAACATCGCTTAGCATCGCACTTGCCCGACACTTTGGAGCACCCATAATTTCGACCGACTCCAGACAGTTTTATAGGGGTATTCCCATAGGAACAGCCCAACCTACCGTCGAAGAGTTGACAATGGCGGAGCACCATTTTATTGCATGCCGAGAGCTCAACGAAGATTTCAACGCAGGGGCTTACGAAGTGGAGGCGTTGGAGCGTTTGGAGCAACTCTTCGAAGCCAATGAAAGAGTTGTTGCAGTTGGTGGTAGTGGCTTGTATATTAAGGCACTATGCGAGGGGTTAGACTCTCTTCCCGATTGCGATCCAGAGCTACGCGCAGATATTCGTCGTCGATACAATCAAGATGGATTAGAGCCACTATTAGATGAGTTAAAGCGCCTAGACCCAGAGTATTGGGCGAGTGTCGATAGATGTAATCCGGCACGTGTTATGAGGGGTTTGGAATTGTGTTTAACTAGCGGTATGCCATGCTCGCAACTTCGTACGGGAGAGGTTAAAAGGCGTAATTTTCGCATCATAAAGGTAGGAATCGACATACCGCGCGAAGAGTTGTATGAGCGCATAAATCGACGAGTCGACGATATGATAGCTGAAGGGCTGGAGTCGGAGGTGCGAAATGTATACCCTCTTAGGAGTCTAAATTCATTGCAAACGGTGGGTTATCGCGAACTGTTTGATTATATGGATGGCATAATTTCGCGCGACGAGGCAATAGAACTCATCAAACGCAACAGTCGAAGATACGCAAAACGTCAAATGACATGGTTTCGCCGAGATGCTGATATAGAATGGTTTGCATCACCTGAAGCTCAGCCAGTAATAAGATTTATAGAATCTCTGCAATAATTTTCTAGAATCTAAGGGTAAAAATTTTGCATAAGTAGAATATTTTTGTACCTTTGTGGCTCGCAAAGCGTTATTTGGTGCTATTACTACCATTATTTAGTACTACTTAGCAAACATAATTTAGTTATTAGATAACTATATTTAGAATAAAGCGAATAAAGCCTCTATCTATTTAGAGCTTCACTTTATCTATAATTTAACTTTTCTAATATCTAAAGTTTGCTTAATTAAACAATGCGAACAAAAATAACACAGGGCTCGGATGGTGAAATCGGTAGACACGCCGGACTTAAAATCCTGTGGGCAGCAACGCCCGTGCGGGTTCGATTCCCGCTCCGAGTACGAAAAACCCCTCTTAATCGCTTGATTTTGAGGGGTTTATTATTTATCGGGGTGCCAAAGGGGCGCCAAATGCGACAAAAAAAAGAGCAAACATCGTTAAATGTCTACTCTATTAGATCTCGGAATACCCTACGAGGTCAAATGTACTAATATTTTCGGGTTATACAATAGGGATAATGACATATTTGTGTCATACCCAACTCGTAAGGATCTCTTACAAGTTCGGAAATTCCGAATTATCCTCGATCAGCCTCAACGATCCACCCATCAAAAAAAGAGACACAACACATTCTCT
>JBCQUZ010000028.1:0-27903 GCA_047173645.1 Rikenellaceae bacterium | reverse complement strand
TGGGATTCACCGACGAAGAGTTCAACGAGATGTTGTTGGGCGTATCTGCAATAACTGAAGAAGATGTTGAACTGTTTATGCATATGCTTGAAAACGATATGTTGCCAAAAGAGGTTCAAGAAGAGTTGCTAAGAAAACTTGAAGAGCTACAAAAGCAAAAACTACTAAATTGATAGCACTAATCTCACCAGCAAAGGGAATGCAGAGCAAGATCGTGACAGCTGAGAGCGTCACGACACCCCGATTTATGGAGCATACAAAGGCGATTGTATCGCAGATGCAGAGCTATTCGGCTGCGGAGTTGGAGGCGATCTTCAAGATTAGTCCTGCCCTCGCACGAGAGTTGCGAAGTCGCTTTTGGGAGTTTACAGATGAGGGGCGAGTCTCAGCTGTTGATAGCTATGATGGTGTGGTCTACAAACATTTCAAGGATTCTATAACCTCAAAAAACACGAGCTACCTACAAGATCACCTACGCATTAGCTCACTCCTTTATGGCATCTTACGACCGCTCGATCGTATCGTTCCATACCGAATGGAGGGGTTCGTTCGACTGATCGAGAGCGATGAAAAGGTAGAGAAGTTTTGGCGAGATATACAGACTCAAACCCTGATTGACGATGTGAACGAGGCTGGCGGAGTACTCCTATACCTCGCCTCAAAGGAGGAGCAGAAGGCGTTCAACTGGGCGCAGGTCAAGAGGGCGGTTCGAGTGATCGACTTCCAATTTTTGCAATACAAAGGCGACAAGCTCCGCCAAGTTGTGATCTACACCAAGATGGCGAGGGGCGAGATGATCCGCTATATGTTGGAGCGCAACATCACCAACCCCGAAGCTCTCAAATCCTTCGAGTGGGAGGGCTACCGCTACAATGATGCCCTCTCGACCGACAACGTTTGGGCGTGGGTGATGGAGTGATCCAACATTCGTTCATAAAGTACAGCGAGCTAATCATATCGCAAAATATGTAAAATCAAGTTGTTAGTGCAGATAGAATACACAACCTATATTCATCTTTGTACCAGAAACCTAAAAAAGTATAAAGATGAAACAGTTATTTTCCCTTTTTGCGATGGTGCTAATGAGCATCTCTATCGCCTCAGCACAACAGTATCGTGAGGTTATTCACCTTAACAACGGCAGTGTAATCAAAGGCACAATCATCGAACAAGTGCCAAATGAGACCTACAAAATTGAGACTTCTGATGGCTCTCAATTCGTCTATTCGTGGAGTGAGGTTGCTAAAATAACCAAAGAGGCAGTTGCAACAACTCGAAACTCGGAGAACACAGGCGTAAAATATCAAGGTGAGGTGCTTACGGGATTTGGTGCTGGTGTCGGACTTCTCCCTATGGATAGGCTATATCTACACACAATTCAAGGTGTGAGAGTGGGTGAGCATTTCTCAGCAGGTCTGGGTATTGGTCTAACTATGATAATGCCATACGCATTTGACTACAACTTACCAGAGTCTATATCGTGAATGATTCTATTTTAGAAAAAATATGTAACAACACCTACAACTCTATTGTTGGTATAATCTTGAGTATCCTCGACACGTCCACTCTTGAGGTTGATGTCGCCATACCACGCTGTAGTAGATGAATACTCTACTCCAACAGTGAAGTTAGGTAAGATATATGTTACTCCTAGGTTTACACCCAATAGTTGATCGATATTTACTCCGCGACCATAGATCTTGCTAGTCGAAATGAGCTCCTCTGAAGAGCCTAGATTTTTGGTATATCCCACAAAAAGTGATGGCCTCCATTTTGTGCCATAAGTTATATTGAGCCAAGTGGTTGAGTGGTGCAACGGTGTGTACTCCTGCTCGCCTGTAGATGATACAGAGGACACTCCATAGCCACCCAAAAGTAGGGTATGGTCGAGTGCCGATGCAAGCAAACTCTTGGCTGCAATGTTGAGCTTCTTGTTGTGATATTTCAAGTGAACCTCTCCCGAAAGAGCGCTCATTATCTCGTTGACTTTATACGTATCGCCTGCATCATCGGTATATTCTGTGCGTGGTGAGATAGTCAAAAGATCTAATCCTGCACCAACTAAAAATCCGCCCGAAGTGTAATCTACCCCCAAGTAAAGTTCTGGAACACAGCCATTAGCAAAATACTCCATGCTTGATCCATTTACACCCGAAGATGTGTATTGAAATTGCGAAAGTGCAGCGAACAACACGTTGAATCCTCCATTTTTGTATGTATATCTAAATTGTGGAGTGCGACTAAATGGTTGAAATGGAGATCCTGTTGCGAGGTTTGCCACCGTTGGCGAAACACTTCCAAAGAGGGGATGCCATGTTTGACCAACCAATAATGAGTGTTTGCCCTCTTGCCACGCAAGGTTCAAATATGCTTGGCGAATGCGTAGTAGGGTATACGAGCTACTGAATCCTCCGAAGTCGACCTCGACCTTTGCCGAAGCCAATGCGTTGCCAATTTTTTGCCCCGTAACATCTACTCCCAAGCGAGTTACGAACGAGAAGAATCCCATTGTCGATTTATCGTTTAGGTCATTACCATTAGCATCTAACTCTTCAGCCAAGGGGTACAAATAGAATAGCTCGTTGCACGAAGCCACGCTCGATCGGCTATCGTAGAAGAAGTCGGTGCGGACAAAGCCATAAAAATTAAACTTCTTATCCTCTTGTGCCATAATTGGCAATGCTCCGAGGATTAAAAGTGTCAAAAGGTAGAGTTTTTTCATGATATTTAGTTTAGTTATAGTTTACTTCACTCGAATTAGTGTCAATCCATCGCGAATTGGTAAAATCACACACTCCACTCTCTCATCCTCGACCACCATGCAATTAAATTCCAACAGCGCTTTGGTATGTTTATCATTCTTTTGGAGGGGTTCGACAACCTTGCCCGACCACAAGATATTATCGGCGATCATCACCGATCCACTACGAAGCATTCCGCTATCCATCAACATATTATAATACTCTGGATATTCGCGCTTATCGCCATCCACAAACACCATGTCGAATGTCAATCCCAACTTTGGAGCCTCCTCCAAAGCAGATCCAATGTGTGCAAAGATCTTTGCGCGATGTTCGCTGCGTTCGAAAAAGCTCGCTGCGATACCTTCCAATTCATCATCCACCTCATATGTATGAAGCTGTGCCCCTTCCTCCAAACCCGCCGCGATACAGAGTGCCGAATATCCTGTGAAGGTTCCAATTTCGAGTACGTTTTTTGGGCGCATCATCTTCACCAACATCGTGAGTAATTTGCCCTGCACATGTCCCGACAACATACGAGGTTGCACCACACGAAGGTGTGTTTGGCGATCCAACTCCTTGAGCAACTCCTCTTCGGGCGATGTGTGGTCTTGAATATATTTATCTAATAAGTTCATCCTATTTGTATATTAATATTGAACGCTCCTTGAATATTTCACTCGCCACCTCCATGATATTTTCGGCTGTGAGCGCCGCAACTTTGCGATAGATCTCCTCTGTGGTATCGACACTTCCATGCACCAAAAAACTCTTGCCAGCTCCCAACATATAACCCTCATTGCTCTCCATCGAAATTGCAAGTTGTGCCACAAATTGACGCTTCGCGAGTGATAGTTGACGTGGAGTTAGAGGTTGAGTTGCGAGTTTATCTAGCTGAACATTAATTAGTTCCATCGCCTTTTCGCGCGCTCCATTTTCGGCTCCGAAGTAGACGTTCCATATCCCATTATCGGTGTATGGGGTATATGTCGCCTCGATATTGTAGGTTAGACCATGCTTTTCGCGAACGATCAAATTAAGTAATGAGTTTGCGCTAGGACCTCCAAGGATGTTGATTAGTAGCGACAATGGCAATCGTTTTGGATCTTTTATTCCATATGCTTTGCCCCCTAACATGCAGTGCGTTTGGTGGGTACGTCTATTCACCTCGCGTTCGAATCTATCCACTACCTTAGACTCTTCGCGTTCAAAATCTCGCGTCTGTGTGGCGAAATCGCCCAGATATTTTTGAGCAATTGTCTCAATGCGTTTGGGGCTGATGTTGCCGATCGACGAAAATACCATTTGGTCGGTGGTGTAGTTGCGTGCTGTGAAGTTGCGGATGGTGTCGCCCGAGAACTTTTTAATATCCTTTTTTATGCCTAAGATATTGTGTCCCAGCTCACTTCCCTCGAACATCATCTCTTCGAAGGTGTCATATATCAACTCCGAAGGGGTATCTTTATATGTGTTTATCTCCTCGAATATCACCTCTTTTTCGCGTTCCATCTCCGCATCGGGGTATGTCGAATTAAATGCTACATCTGCGATTAGCTCCACCGCTTTGGTGAAATCTGTGCGTAGAGTTGTGGCATGAATCGTCGTATCCTCCTTTGTGGTGAATGCGTTGAGTTCGCCACCTAAATTTTCGAGACGGCAATTTATATGATACGCCTTGCGGTGTGTAGTTCCCTTGAACATAGCATGTTCAGTATAGTGCGCAAGACCCCATTCGCCCGCTCTCTCGTCGCGAGTTCCAGCATTTATGAGTAGTGCGCAATGGGTCACACTGCTTCTTGTTTGGCGGTGTATTCCCTTTATTCCGTTGGGTAGTTGATATGTGTAAAACTCCATTATTTATACGTTATGTGTAGCCAAAAATCTACCTGTGTGGCTACTCTCCATTTGGGCTAACCCCTCGGGTGACCCCTCATATATTATATTTCCGCCTGCCTCGCCTGCCTCGGCACCTATATCTATTACATGGTCAGCACATTTTATTACATCCATGTTGTGCTCCACCACAACAATTGTATGTCCGCGCTCGATTAGTGCCGAAAATGCTGTGAGCAGTTTGTTTATATCGTGGAAGTGAAGTCCTGTTGTGGGTTCGTCGAAAAGAAACATTATATGTTCCGATCCACCCTCTTTGCTAAGGTACGAAGCTAGTTTAACTCGTTGAGCCTCACCGCCCGAAAGTGTCGACGACGATTGCCCAAGTTTGATATATCCCAACCCCACATTTTGCAAAGGACGTAGCCTTTCGACCACCTTGCGCGAGATTGTTCCATCTTCGGCAGCAAAAAAATCAATAGCTCCATCGACGGTCATCTCTAACACATCGTTTATGGATTTGCCTCGATATTTCGCCTCCAAAACCTCCGCTTTGAACCTCTTACCTTTGCATGATTCGCAGAGCAGTTCGACATCCGCCATAAATTGCATGCTCACCTTGATGATTCCATCCCCTTGACACTCGTCGCAACGTCCTCCCGCGATATTGAACGAAAAAGCCGATGCTCCATACCCCATATTGCGCGAATATGTGAGGTCGGCATATAGTTTTCTAATCTCGTCATACGCTTTGATATAGGTCACAGGATTTGATCTCGAAGATTTACCAATTGGTGATTGATCCACCATCTCGATAGAGGTGAGCCTCTTTATATCGCCCGACATAGAGTCGAAATCTCCAGGGCGTAAACCACTCTCAGTGATCTCTCGTTTGAGCGCAGGGTATAAAATTCCCCTCACAAGTGATGATTTGCCCGAACCACTAACCCCCGTTACGCATGTCATAACCCCTAGAGGAAAGCTCACATCACCCCCTTTGAGGTTATTTTCGCGCACACCATGTAGTGTTATCTGCCCACTTGATGCTCTACGAACCTCGGGGATTGATATTGCTTTTTTGCCCGATAGATAATCTGCCGTCAATGATTTTTTACACTTCATAAGTCCCTTTGGCTCACCACTATATATAATTTCACCGCCCAAATATCCAGCCTTTGGGCCCACATCGACTATATAATCTGCCGCGCGGATCATCTCCTCTTCGTGCTCCACAACGATCACCGTATTGCCCAAATCACGAAGTTGTTTGAGCACTCCGATGAGTCGGTGTGTATCGCGAGGATGCAGACCAATGCTCGGTTCATCCAATATATATAGCGATCCTGTGAGGTTGCTTCCCAATGATGTTGAGAGGTTTATGCGTTGCGACTCACCGCCCGAAAGTGTCGACGAGAGTCGATCGAGGGTGAGGTATCCAAGCCCTACATCGCGCATATATCCAACTCTTGATGTGATCTCTGTGAGCACCCTGCGTGCGGTCTGTGAATCATACTCATCTAGCTCTAATTTTTCGAAAAAACCGCTTAGAGAATCTATTGTCATCATCACCAAATCGGCAATGTTACGCCCTCCGATTTTGACATACAGAGACTCCTTGCGAAGTCTACTTCCGCCACACGTCGGGCAGGTTGTTTTGCCTGTATATCTAGCTTTTAGAACTCGATATTGGATCTTTCGCTTTTCGGATTCAAGATAGTTGAAGAAGTCGTTCAGACCCTCGAAATATTCATTTCCGCTCCACAGTAAAAGACGTTGTTCGCGTGTGAGATCATAATATGGAGTATGGATCGGGAAGTCAAATTTATAGGCGTTGCCTACCAACATATCACGCCATTTACTCATCGTCTCGCCACGCCAACAAGCGATCGCATTTTCATATATCGTCTTGCTTTTGTCGGGTACCACCAACTCTTCGTCAATACCTGTAACTTTACCATACCCCTCGCATACAGGGCAAGCTCCCAATGGGTTGTTGAAGCTAAAGAGGTGTTCGGTAGGGTGTTCGAAGGTGATCCCATCAGCCTCGAAACGAGTTGAGAATGATCGTATTTTATCTTCCGCACCCACTCTCACCGAGCAGATACCCTCACCATATGACAATGCTCTCGAAATGGAGTCTCTCACGCGAGCCATCGTGTCGTCGTCGTGCGAAACTTTCAATCTATCGACCACAATATCGACCTTCGAGGGGTCATCAACACTATCCGCTTTTGTGATGAAATCGGCAAGCAACATCACCTCCCCACCAAATACAACACGTTGAAATCCATCCGACATTAAAGCGATGAGCTTGTCTATAATTCCTTGACCTTCATACAGGTTAAGTGGAGTTGTGATTACGATACGTTCACCATTGGGGAGTGATTCTATATATTCCGACACATCGTCGGTACTTTGACACTTTACCTCCTCTCCCGAAATAGGCGAGAATGTGTGACCTATGCGTGCGAAGAGTAACTTTAGGTAGTCATAAATTTCGGTCGTTGTACCGACTGTTGAACGAGGGTTGCGACTACTCACCTTTTGTTCGATTGCAATAGCTGGAGCGATACCCTCGATCACATCGACATCGGGTTTGGATACTCTTCCCAAAAATTGACGAGCATATGCCGACAAAGACTCCACATATCGGCGTTGTCCCTCGGCAAATATCGTATCAAATGCCAATGTCGATTTGCCCGAACCCGAAAGACCAGTGACAACTACAAGAGAGTTATGAGGGATCGAAACCTCAATATCTTTGAGATTGTGAACCCTCGCACCCTTTATATATATGTGTTTTGTCTCCTTTGATTTCATCTCGTTACATCTCTTTGTTACTCCTCATCTTCGACCACTTCGAGGGTACACCCTTCGACCTTTTCCAGCTTTGCGATCATCATCTCGCTTTGGCTTTGGCGAATTGCGAGGGTCATAGTGCAGAGGTTGTCGAATATTTGGCTCTTGATTTTGGGTTGCATCTCCTTTATGATCTTCATCACCCCATTCATCACAACATACGAAAAAGCTATCTCTACTGTGACATCTACTGTCAACTCCACAATATCCGCTTCGTCCAAAACCTCAGCCGTGGAGTCTCTATAAGCCTCTATAAGTCCCGACACCCCCAACTTCGTGCCACCAAAATATCTCACTACAACAACCAAGCAATTGGTCACCTCGCGCGAAAGAAGTTGCCCAAGTATTGGTTTGCCTGCAGTGCTCGATGGTTCTCCATCGTCGTTGGCGCGCGATCTTTTGCCATGAGCTCCTAATCTCCACGCATAGCAGTGATGGGTGGCATCGTAGTGCTCCTTGCGCAACGCTTCGAGATGAGTTGCTATCTGCTCCTCGCTCACAACTGGGTAGGCGTAGGTTAGGAATTTACTGCTCTTCTCCTTATATATTATCTGCGCTGGGGCAGAGATTGTGAAGTAACTATCGCTTGCCACGGTTATATCTATTTAATTTTTTTGAAAAGACGATCCCAACGGATATTCTCGGGGAACGAAAGCTCCTTGTCGAGCGACATCCATACAAATGATGCTTTACCTACAATATGATCCTCGGGTACGAAACCCCAAAAACGTGAATCTGCCGAGTTATGGCGATTGTCTCCCATCATCCAATAGTAATCCATTGCGAATGTATAACTAGTTGTCTGCTCGCCATTTATAAATATCTGCCCATCATTTTCAATCCTTAGCTCGTTGCCCTCATATAGGGAAATAACCCTTTCGTAGAATGGTATATTTTCGGGTGTTAGCTCAATTGTCACACCCTTTTGAGGGATCCAAATAGCTCCTAAATTATCGACATTCCATGGGTACATATCGGTCGAGTGGGGGAAAATATCGGGATTTACCCCTTCTGCGATATATTGAGTGACATTTACCACATTGGGTAGCTTGCGAACAACATCTACCATCTCGGCTGTGAGAGGCATTTGATATATCGAACCATTACCCATCGCTTCCGTGATATTGAGTTTGCGAAGTGTATATGCGCTAAGTGGCGATGCACACTGCACCAAATATACATATTGCTTTTCGGTGGGTGACTCTTCAGGTTTGCCATTGACAAACAATCTCGATTCGCGAACTTCGATAGTATCGCCCGCCACAGCCACACAACGTTTGATATAATTCTCACGCTTATCTACTGGGCGTGTGATTACCGTGTAGTCGCTAAACAACCTGCGACGACCCTCCTCTTTGCTAAACTGAGATTGATAGCTACGCAATACATCATAATATGTAACTCCTTGATTTTCTAGCAAAACAGTGTCGCCAGCAGGGAAGTTAAACACCACAACATCGCCTCGTTTGATATGTTTCACGCCTCCAATTCTTTTGTAGTCCCACTTCACAGCATCCGAGAATGATTGTTTGGTGGTAGACATAGGCATCGTGTGGTGAACAAATGGAAACGAGAGAGGGGTATTAGGCATCTTGGGCCCATAGCTCACCTTGCTCACATACAAATAATCACCCACAAGTAGGCTCTTCTCCATCGACGATGTGGGGATCACATACAATTGGAAGATATATGTATGGATCAAAGTTGCCACAACCGTAGCGAAGATCAAAGCGTTGACCCACTCCGAAATCATCTTATAGATTGAACTCTTCTCGCTTAGCTTTTTGTTGGGCATAGCGATATATTTGTGCATATATCCCGAGATGTAGTAGTCATATATTACAACCACACCAAGTAGAGCCAACCAATAACCGCTCCACACCACAAACCATAATATATATAGTGTTGTGGCGAGCGAAAAGCCGACCCATTTATTGGCAAAAAATGCCTTTATTTTATCCATTATAATTGACAAATTATTTCAACATATCCTCCATCGAGAAGACTCCCTCCTTGCCACACAAGAACTCCGAGGCGATGACTGCTCCATATGCCAACGTGCTACGGTTTTTGATAGTATGTTTAAGCTCCAAAATATCATCTGCCGACTCATATTTCACCGTGTGGGTTCCTGGAACTTCACCCTCTCTTATAGATCTGATGTTGATTTGATCTGCGGTGGGGGTGATGTCGTTGACCCAACTGCTCTTGGTATCCAAATTCTCGATCAACCCTTCGGCAATTGTAATCGCTGTACCACTTGGTGCGTCGAGTTTGTGGATATGGTGGATCTCCTCGACATCTACCGCATAGCCATTAAATTTGTTCATCAACTCAGCCAACTGCTTGTTGATTCTGAACATTAGATTCACACCTAAGCTATAGTTCGACGCATAGAAAAGTGCACTTCCATTCTTTGCACAAAGCTCCTTGAGTTCGTCAAATTTATCCAACCATCCAGTTGTTCCACTCACTACGGGAGTCTTTGCTTTGATACAAGTTACCAAATTTGCATAAGCAGTTGATGGGGTTGTAAACTCAATTGCCACATCAATATTGGCAAGGTTCTCTACGTTCAAATCGGCACTATTATCCATATCGATGATTAGTGGCACTGAGTGACCACGTTGCAACAAAATCTTCTCGATCTCGTGTCCCATCTTGCCATATCCTATGATTGCTACTTTCATTATTTTTTAAGTTTTAAATTTGCTATAAATATATTTCGACAAAGATAGATTTTTTTTATTACTTTTGCAACATGAGATACTTTATAGAGCTACGTTACAGAGGGACAAATTATTGTGGCTGGCAACGCCAAAACAACGAACCTACGGTGCAAGGTGCCATCGAAAAGGCGCTTGCTATACTCCTAAAAAAACCCACCCCAATAACTGGGGCGGGGAGAACCGACACGGGGGTGCATGCCTCGTTTTATGTTGCGCATTTCGATTGTGAAGTCGAAATTGTCGATCCCGATTTTTTGCGCTATAAACTCAATATTATTTTGCCCGAAGATATTTCAATCTCCAAAATATATAGAGTAGAGGATGATGCCCATGCACGTTTTGATGCCAAGCAACGAGAATATAGATATTTTATCGAGCGTCACAAAAACCCATTCACTCGCGACTCTGCATGGCAATATTATGTTGACCTCGATATGGAGGCGATGAATCGTGCAGCACAGAGGTTGTTGCTTCACTCCGACTTCACATCCTTTGCCAAGTTGAACTCCAACAACAAGACGAATATTTGTTCGATAACAGATGCACGGTGGACTCTCTCATCACAAGGAGAGATGATCTTCACAATTCGTGCGGATCGTTTTTTGCGCAATATGGTGCGAGCAATCGTTGGAACTTTGGTCGATGTGGGGCGTGGAAAATATACGGTCGATGAGTTCGATGCGATCATTTCGTCACGCGACCTATCGCGTTGTAGTGCAGGAGCTCCTGCCCAAGGTCTGTTTTTGAGTGGAATAGAGTATTAACCTGAGTTTTAGGTTAATATAATCTATTTAGCTTAGCGTATTCTAACTCTTTCGCGCTCATACAAGTACTCTCGGCGGTTGCGATGTGACTTTTTGTATCTTTGGCGCTCTTTGTATTTATCGTGAAAGCGCTTAAATTTTAGCTTCTCGCGACACTTGCAGTTATCGTAATCGAGTGGAGCGTTAGATGAATTTATCAACACATCAGATGAATCTTCATCGATCAAGATAAAGTAGTTGTTATGTATCGTTGAACCCTTTTGAGGCGTGCAACTTCTGCTGAGGGTGCGGGTCTCGACAACTTTCCATGAGTTATACTTTACTTGCAACTCCACACATCGCATCGGAGGGAGGATTGCAACCTTCATGTAGTTCCACGAATCGTGCATTGCTCGTAGTTTTGTCTCGATTGCAGACTCCGAATCGCCACTTTCGATAATAGCTAAAACTGTACTCTTTTGAGGAATAGATGAATTTGTGATAGGTTCTATTGCTGCACTCCACTTCAGAGCGTCGGCAGTAGTTGTACCACTATATTTACCCATTCCACAATTTGAGTTTAGATATTTGCGGAAATCCTCAGCTCGCGCCATTGCCAATTTTTGGTTTCCCATCATCGGACCATCGGGCGATGCGTATCCAGAGACATTTATGGCGGTGATACTCTTGAGGGTGTCTTGCTTAATATCGGCAATAAAACTCTTCAACCCTTTGATCTCCTCGGCATTGTTGTCGTAGTTCGAAATTAGTTTCGAAATATTAATGCGATACTTTACCGAAAATTCATCATTGTCGGAGCTACTCTCCTTAACCAAATATCGGCTCACAGTATAATCCCCCTGTGTGGTTTGCGATAAGAGTTTCGAATCAGCTCCCATCTGCGGTTGGCTATTTTGTCTTTGGGCGAAGGTGCTACCTGCCAACGACAAAGCCATAATTAGTGTAGTAATCTTTTTTTTCACGTTTCAAAGTATTAAATGTTTGTACTGACCGTGAAAAAGCAATTACCGTACCGAAATATTTCGAATTTTATCTTGCTGGGAGCTACTCTACGTTAGAATTTATACCCTAGCGATATGGTGAATGTATTGTTTGTAGATCCGAAATTTTTGTCGTAATCGTAATCTGTGGTTTGTTTGAAAGTATCGAGTACACCTAAAGTGTAGCGAGCGTCGAGTGTTAGATTATCCTTGAATCCCCATGTGAAACCGAAAGGTACTCCCATATCAAATATGTAGTAACCAGCATCATTGCGAGTATATGTTCCGCTACCATCGGGGTTAGGCTCCAAATCCCAACCATAAGCTCCGTCATACCTAGCCGACGAACCATCCATATAGTAACTAAATTTGGTAGAGCTACTTTCACCAACCAAGAATCCTACTTGGATACCTATATTGAACGATATATTTTTATCCTTAACAAAATAGTAGTTAAAGAGGATAGGGATATTTATATATGAAAATCTGTGAGTAACCTTACAGTCGCTTCCATCGGTGTATTCATCCTCATCGTCGTCATAGCTATTACCATAGACTGTTGGGTATTTATACTTTACACCCTGTTGCGAAAATAGTATTTCGGAGCTTAGCGAAATATCTTTGTTGAATTTATACTCTGCGGTGACTCCTCCCGAGAACCCCAATAGTGGAACTCTATACTCTTCGCGACCTTCGGTGTCGTTGCCGTGGAGTGATGTCGAAGCTAGGTTTACTCCAGCCTTTAATCCCCATGTTATCTTTTTGTTGTCGTCCGAAAAAGTTTGTAGCCCTTGTTCTTGCATTTGAGCTGAAGCAAAGTTCGTAAATAGAACTGCGCATAGAGTTAAAGCGACTGATATATATATTCTCATTGTGTGTATAGTTTTTGATATTACAAAATTATATAAAAATTTGGATTTAGCGCTATATAAACCTACGCATCGCCCTTTTCGAGTATCTTTTTGATGATTTTTGCAACTCTATCATCTTTGTATATGTATCCTAGCTTTTGGAACTCATCGAAATGCTCTGCTCCAATAACTCGATCATACTCTTGATCTAGCTTTCCTTGGGTGTATAGATTATAAAAATATTGCCAATGTCGACTTGTAGCCTTCTTTTTTTTCTTTTTAAGATGAGGTCTAGGTCCCGACTTTGTGGTTTTACTGATGAATGATGCTCGATCTAAGATGTTGTAGTGAAAAATGGTTATTTCGCTCATCTTCTTGCGCGCAGGGAATAGCACCACCTTATGATTACCCATCGAAATTTTAAGATACCCCAACGTCGAATGAGCCACTTTGTAGGTGTAGTTCTTGAAGATGTTAAATGGCGAAAGGTTATATTGTGAAGGGTCGGGGATTGGTTTAATTAATTTGTCACACTCCCAAAACTCCTTACCCTCTTCGGGGTAGATATTTATAGATTTACACTTCAATATATTCTCTCTTCCTCCCATCTCCGATTTGAGATCTCCTTTGGGAGAGTACCAAAATTCATCGGCATCGCCATTGATAACCCAATCGGCACCATGGTTTCTCTTTGCGCTCCAAATCATTCTATCGACCTTGATTTTTTGAAGGTGTCCCTTGCCATAATCCTTGATTGACTCTACAACCCACCCTTTGTCGATATATTTTTGTATGATTTGTGGCGTATTATCGCTAGAGTCATTATCGGTGATGATAAATGAATCGACACCCATGTATTTATGGAATAGAAGGTTTTGTTCTAAAACCTTCTCCTCGTTCTTGACAAGCAGAGTCATTATAAGTTTGGGCGATTTTTCCCTTCTTCTTGGTAACAGATTCTCTGCTAGCGCAATAAATATTTTTTTTGTTCTATATAACATAATCTATTTTATCGTTTTTTGTATCTCTTTAAGAATATTCATTACTCTACAATCTTGGTATATATATCCTAGCTTCTGAAACTCTTCGAAGTAGGCTGATCCAATGATTTTGTCGTATTCATCATTTATAGACCCCAATTTGTACATTTTGTTAAAATGTCTCCAATGGCGACTTTCAATCTTCTTTTTATTCTTTTTATTGGTTAGTTGTGGTCTTGTTTTTGCTGTCTTATGGATAAATGATTCTCGATCCATAAAACTATAGTGATATATGGTGATCTCACTCTTCTGTTTAGTTCTAGGCAACATCGCTACTTTGTGATTGCCCATAGAAATTTTTACATATCCTTTGGTCGAATGTGCAACTTTATAGGTGTAGCGTCTGAAAAGATTATAGGGCGAAAGATCATATTTTGATGTATCGGGCATTGGTTTTATAACCTTATCCCACAACCAAAAATCAACACCCTCTTCGGGATAGACATTTATAGATTTACATTTGAGGACATTTATATCTGTGCTCATTTCGTGTTTTAGATCACCTTTGGGCGAAAACCAAAACTCATCGGCATCACAATTTATTACCCAATCGGCACCATGTTTTTGTTTTGCACACCATATCATTCGATCCACCTTCTTTTTTTGGAGGTGTCTAGTATCGTGGTCTGAATATGACTCAACGACCCACCCTTTATCGATATACTTTTGTATGATTTGGGGCGTACGATCTGTGGAGTTATTGTCTGTTATGATAAAGGCATCGATACCCATTGCTTTGTGGAACAGGATGTTTTGTTCGAGTATTCGCTCCTCATCCTTAACCAATAGAGTCATAATGAGTCGTTGAGAATGGTTGCTTTTGGAGAAGAGTAAACTCTCTTTGAGTGCAACTAATATTTTCAAAAATATGTTAGGCATACCTTTACTCGATTTTAACTTTTATCCACCCTTTGGGGTAGATATATGATTTGCTTCTTGCTCCAGTGCCACTCCATTTCTGGGGTACTAGCACAATTTTTTCGTTGTTCGGGTTTAACCACGCACCCCACCAACTAAACGTACTATTGCATATTATATTGTTGTGACAGTGGCTCATAAGCATCATATCTTGCCAACTATCATCGCCTTTGTTCCAATCTACGTATGCTGCATTTTCGAGAGGTAGGTTCTCTTTTACCCACTCCATATCGTCCGAAAATACATAAAAACGAGGAGCGTCAACTCTATTTTTGAGCTCATTTATTGCATTCAGATAGTAGGGTAGTTGGCAAACAGAACCTTTACTTTTGTAGTGCTCGGGCAACATATAATCGCCACGACGAATATGTATAGATGTCGATCGGGGGTCACTATCGATAGTTTTTGCCATCTCTATGCTCTTCGAGTTAGCTTTGCTCATGTCAAATGAAAAAGCCTTACGCACCTCAGATTCTGACCCTGCGAAGAATCGATCTGATTGATAAAACCCTTTGAAGTAGACATTGGGGTTGATATATTTTTTGGTAAAACCCTCCATTGTTTTAAGATCTTGTTTGCGCTCAATCACAACCTTAAAGAATAGAAACTCCATCACCTTTTTGAGCAGTTGAGGAATACAAAACTCATCGCCTCCAAGTCCAAATACACGATTCATCTCATATCCATTGTGAACCTTATAGTGCATCATATCCGAAAGGTCAAGATACGTAGAGGGGTATCGCTTTTTCATCGCGATATAAAACGCATATATAAAGAGTTGATTTCCAAGCCCTCCAGTCATTTTTATAAGTCTCATACACCCTTAACTCTTTATATTAAATATTCGATAGAATTTATTTATAACCCTCGACCACGAACGACTATCACGAAGAGGACCACCCAATTCACGCTCAAAAAACTCCGCATGGCGACGATTCAGAATCTCGGTAACATGCCCCTTAAGTTTACGACCTCTAATGCGCTTTGACCCTGCGCGACGACGATAGAAAAATGTGATTTTAGGGAGTCTCACAACCTTACCTCCATCTTTGAGCATCGAGATCCAAAAATCCCAATCCTCGCGTGTCATCAACTCATCGCAATATCCACCTATGCGCACCCAATCTGCCTTGCGATACATAGCCGTAGTATCCATTAAGTTTTTTGTTGCAAGCAACTTAAGCGAAAATGGAGGTAGTTTCCATTCACCCTCTCTATCTCCGATAAAGTTTGCGCGCGGAGTGACAACCTTAACCTCCTCATCTTTGAGCAACTCCGACACAGCCAACGACACAAAATCTGATGATATTAGATTGTCTCCATCTACAGGCAAAATAAATTCTCCCTTCGATTCGCGCACTGCATGGTTACGAGCCGTGCAAGCTCCCGCATTGGGTTGTGTGAGGACTCTTAGGCGTGAATCTTTATCTGCATACTCTTGTGCTATCGAAAGCGACGAATCCTTCGATCCATCATCTACCAACACAACCTCTAACGCTGGATAGTCGGTCGCAAGAACAGAATCTAGGGTTTCGCGGAGGAACTCCTCCATGTTATATACTGGGATTATTATCGAGACTAATGGTTGTCTACTCATTATATGTTAAGTTTTGTTGGGATTAAATTTTATCGAGCCCTTTGGTATATTTCAACCAATAATATTTCAATGGGTTTTTATATTTAAGTTGCTTCCATGGGCGACTACCATGCGGACGATGGATCACGGGGAGGTTTACAAACAAAAAGTTTTGGCATCCAACCTCTAATGATTTATGCGAAATGGTGACATCATGCCAATTCTTTTCGGGATCCAACGTATTAAAATCAAATGCTTTAAGTAGTTTGAGAGTCAACAACGAACAACAAAAACTCAAATGTTTCGATTCATTATACACCTCCACCTTACGACCTTTAGCATACAAATATGGGTAGTTTATATCCCCCTCATCATCTACAGTCACCGACGCGGCAATTCCACATTCGGTACGTTCCATAGCGCCATCAAAGAGTGATTGAAGGGTGTGTTTTTCGACCACAACATCCGATTCCACAATCAACAATCCAGCCTCGGCATCTATGGCGCGACGTTGAGCACGTTGTAACACAAGTAGATAGTTGGGTGATGGATGGTCGGTAAGATCTGATAGGTTTACCAATTCAAATCCAATTTCCGATGCAGCGACTTCCAATCGAGCGGTGTTCTCGGGAGTGCTGAAATCGTTGTAGATTGTATATATAAATGGGATGGAGAACTTCGAGCTCATGATTGCTCGTGCACTCTCCAATGTTGAGTCAATGGAATCCTTTACGGGAGTTATGATATGTATCGCTTTCATTATATACTCATAAATTTACGCAAAGATAACTTTTTTTTGTGAATTTAACTTTTTATCCTTGACCAAATATAATATTTTAGATACTTTTGTTCCAAATAAAATTACTATGAAGCGAGTTTTAGTAACATACAATATGTTTAAGGAGGGTTTTTCGGAGATTATAGATCGCTACGATGTAACCTTTCCGCCCGAGGGCGTAGAGAGTTTTACATACGACGAAGTGTTGTCGATGATTAACGAATATGATGCCCTCCAATCAATGTTTAACTTCCCTGTGGATGGTCGCCTTTTGGATGCCGCGGGAGATCGACTACGTATTGTGGCAAACTATGCCGCAGGGTATGACAATATAGATGTTCCAGCGGCAACCCTTCGAGGTGTACAAGTGACAAACACTCCAGATCCTGTGACGGAACCTACTGCCGACCAAGCCTTGGGTTTGATGCTTGCAGTGATGCGTCGTATATCGGAGATCGACCGTCGTCTCAGGGTGGGCGATGTTGAGGTTAAGTTGCTCAATAACTTAGGACATTCGTTGTATGGAGCAACTCTTGGAATTGTTGGTATGGGGCGTATTGGCGAAGCGTTGGCTAGGCGATCTGTGGCGTGTGGAATGAAGATTGTTTATCACAATCGAAGAGCTCTTTCACCCGAAAAGGAGGCTCTTTATGGAGCAACCTATTTGCCTTTAGATGAGCTATTAAAGGTGTCGGATGTAGTCTCGATAAATGCACCATATACCCCCGAAACTCACCATATTATAGGAGCTGAACAGCTCGATCTAATGAAGCCAACATCGATTATAATAAACACTGCACGAGGTGCACTGATCGACGAAATGGCGTTGATCGACACCCTTAAACGAGGTAAGATTTGGGGTGCAGGTTTAGATGTTTTTGAGTTTGGTCACTATCCTTCAGAAGAGTTCCTTGCGATGGATAATGTTGTTTTAAGTCCCCATCTTGGAACCCAAACCATCGAGACTCGTCACGAAATGGCTCGCCATGTTTCGCGCAATATCATAAACTTTTTTGAGGGTACAGGGCACATCGACAAAGTGAACGAAGTGTAGGATGTTTAAATAGGGAATCCCTTGTTTAAAGAAGATTAGAATTTAAGAAGCTATAATCACCATTTGACGATACGATGATATGATCCAATAATTTTATATCGAATAGCTTTGCCGCGGAATTTACCCTCCGCGTAAGTTCCACATCGTCACGACTAGGCTCCACAGCTCCCGAAGGGTGATTATGAATCATAATTATTTGTGTTGCAAGTAGTTCTAAAGCACGCTTGATAATCAATCTATGATCCACAATCGTTGCTCCTACTCCACCAACACTCAAACGACTTGACTCTATAACACTATTCGAGGATGTTAAATATAACACCCAACACTCCTCATGGGGCAATGCCCCTAATTTTGGTCTGAAATAATCTACAACATCTTTGCTCGATGTGATAATTGTTAACTCGGGGGCTGACTCTTGAGATACTCTACGCCCTAACTCCGCCGTCGCAACAATCCTTTGTGCACGCTTAAGACCTATTCCTTCGACCATGCGTAGGCGAGCAATATCTTCGCACATAAGAGACTTTAGAGAACGACCATAGGTGCTAAACAACTCATCGACAACCCTTTCAACATTGGGAACATCCTCCAAAAGCAACATTAGTAACTCCTTATCACTAAGCGAAGAGACTCCCCTAACCAAAAGATTGTCGGTGATATTAACCATAATAAAATTTATAAAAGGTTGTTTTACTCACCACTTTCGTAATGGTCGATTTTGTCGAGCAGATCATCGCTCACCTCGTCGGGTACCCCCTGCGAAACAGATTGAGCAGCTCTTTGCTCTGCCTCCTTTTTGGAATCTCCCACACCGTGACCCACCTCGACACCAGCAACTATAACCTTGGAGTAGAAAAGCGGACGGCGCGACGTAGAATATACATCGTGCGAAGTGACAAATTCAATCGAATGGTGCTCCTTTTGTGCCCACTCAATGAGTCGACTCTTAAAGTCTGTCTCAGAAAGCATTATATCTTCGAGGTTGATATAATCTAAATATATCTTGTTGATTAGGAGTCTGTTGACAAAATCATAACCCATATCTAAATATATCGCCCCAATCGCCGCCTCAAAAGCATCGCCCAGCAAATGTTTCTGAGCAAAATTTCCATTGCTTATGACATAAGCATCTAACCCCATAGCTTTTGCTATGCGATTAAGAGATTGACGTGAAACGATTTTGGAACGTAGTTGAGTGAGAGAACCTTCGTTATGGTTCGGTAGTTCGATATATAGGTAATCGGAGGTTACTGCTTCTATTATAGCGTCGCCTAGATACTCTAACCTCTCGTTATTGATATGTGTGCCATCCTCTAACACTAAAGAAGCTGACTTATGAATCAAAGCCAGCTTGTATAGTTCGATATTATGGGGGACAAACCCCCAAATATCGTCAACCATAGAGTAATAGACTCTATCCTCTCCGTAATTACGTCTTATATAACGTCGAATAAAATTAACCATGTTAACGTCTAATAAATTAATATACGGTGATCTAAGAATCAGTTTAAATCAACAAGGATAGATTTTAGATTTTACGGAAGATAATCGTTGCGTTGTGTCCACCAAAGCCAAATGTATTGCTTAGTGCGCAGTTAACTTCGCGATATTGTGGCTTGTCCAAAGTAAGATTCAACTTAGAATCAATCTCAGGATCAAGGTTTTGACAATTAATTGTCGGAGGGATAAATCCACGAGTGATAGCAGCAACACAAGCCAATGCCTCGACAGCTCCAGCAGCACCCAAAAGGTGACCTGTCATAGATTTTGTCGATGAGATATTGATATTATAAGCATGCTCACCGAAAAGTCCTTGAACCGCCTTCAACTCCGCCTTGTCTCCAAGAGGGGTTGATGTTCCGTGAACATTGATATAATCAACATCCTCTGCCGAAATACCTGCATTTTTCAACGCATCACGCATAGATTTGATAGCCCCCTTACCCTCTGGGTGAGGAGCTGTAAAGTGGTGAGCATCAGCTGAGCAACCTCCACCAATAACCTCACAATAGATCTTCGCGCCACGAGCCATAGCGTGCTCATACTCCTCGAAGATTAGCGCACCTGCACCCTCGCCAATCACAAAACCATCGCGATCAACGTCGAATGGACGCGATGCAGTCGACGGATCGTCGTTGCGAGTTGAAAGTGCCTGCATAGAGTTAAAACCACCCACTGCTGGTTCATTGACTGGAGCCTCTGATCCACCCACAACAATAACATCTGCTTTGCCCAAACGAATGGTATCCAAAGCGTTAATCATTCCGTGGTTAGATGATGCACAAGCCGAAACCGTACAATAGTTAGGACCCATAAATCCATATTTAATTGAGATATAACCAGCAGCAATATCTGCAATCATACGAGGGATAAAAAATGGGCTAAAGCGAGGTGTATTACCCCCTTGAGCATACCCTATACACTCATCAAAGAATGTTTTAAGACCACCGATTCCCGAACACCAAATAACACCAATTTGCTCTTTATCGACACTTTCAAGATCCATAGCAGAATCTACAACAGCTTGATCTGCAGCGATAAGTGCATATTGTGTATATTGATCGTACTTACGAACCTCTTTACGATCGAAGTATTGAGTCCAGTCGTAGTTTTTTATCTCGCAAGCAAACTTGGTCTTAAATTTCTCTACATCAAATTGAGTTATAGTTGCACAACCGTTAACTCCCTTCTCTAAATTTGTGAAATATTCTTCGACGTTGTGTCCAAGTGCGTTAATCGTACCGATACCTGTGACAACTACTCTTCTATCTGCCATAATAATAATTTAAAGACTCAAAGCCTCTCCCCCTTTAAATACAAAAAAGAGAGAGGCTTTCGCCTTGCATGATAATAAATCTTTGTTAATTCTTACTTGTTAGACTCGATGTAAGAAACAGCCTCACCAACAGTAGTGATCTTCTCAGCATCCTCATCTGGAATTTGAATATCAAATGCTTTCTCAAACTCCATAATCAACTCAACTGTGTCGAGTGAATCTGCACCAAGGTCATTAGTGAAACTAGCCTCTGTAGTAACAGCAGACTCCTTAACACCTAATTTGTCTACGATAATCTCGACAACTTTTGATTGAACTTCAGACATAACTTTTCTTTTTATTAGTTAATAAATATAAATTTTTTGGATAAATCTGGTTTTTCCTCCATAATTTTAGGCAAATATAACACTTTTTTTGTTACTTTTGGCACATTGTTACACTTTTTTATCACCAATAATGCACTTTTTTTTTGGAAACAACTAATTTACAAAGAGTTAAATCTCTTCTTCTCATATCTAATTCCGCAGTTCCAGGCGAAGAGTTCCTACAAAACTCCATTTCGCAGATCGAAGATATGCTCCGAGGGGTAGAGTCTCTATGTTTTATACCCCATGCAGCGGTAACTATATCGATGGATAGCTACTTCGAAAAGTTTAAAAATAGGTTATCACATATAAATATAGGCGTGGAGTCTCTACACAACTCCTCTGATCCTATCCAAACAATCGCCCAAGCGGGAGCAATATGCGTTGGTGGAGGTAATACCTTTGCGTTAATAGATAGACTCCAAAAATTAGGGGTCACAGATATTATCCGAGAACGTGTGGAGCAGGGAACACCCTATATCGGGTGGTCGGCAGGTAGTAATATCGCCGCTCCACGAATCTCGACAACAAACGATATGCCAATAGTTGAACCCCAAAGTTTTGATGCTCTCAATCTGATCCCCTTTCAAATAAATCCCCACTATACCGACTCAACGATTCAAGGTCACGGCGGTGAGAGTCGCGAAGATCGCATAATGGAGTATATGGAGCTTAATCGAGATAGCTATGTTGTGGGGCTTCGCGAAGGGATGATGTTAAAATTATCGGGATCTAGGCTCGAACTCATCGGGGATAATTCAATGCGTATATTTAAATATGGTGAACCGCCTCGCGAACTCGCCGCACAAGATGATATAAATTTTTTAATCAAATAAGATAATATTTTTTTAACTAAACAAGATAAATAATGACTACATATATTATAGGTATAGGTTTGATCGGAGGATCATTTGCCCTTTCGCTCAAAGAGAACAAACTAACCGACAAGGTTTTGGGATTCGACGCATCGCCTGCAAATTTAGCTAAAGCCTTAGAAATAGGGCTTATAGATGAGGTGGCTGAATTTGATGAAGGTATCGCCCAAGCAGATTTAATAGTACTCTCGGTGCCTGTCGATACAATGCCAACACTTGCAATCAAAGTACTCAACAAAGTTCGCCCCGAACAAGTTGTTATCGACATGGGATCTATCAAAGAGGAGTTATGTGAGGTGATCTCGATGCACGCAAATCGCAAATCATTTGTGGCAACACACCCTATGTGGGGTACAGAGCATAGTGGCCCACAAGCGGCACAAAGAGGTGCGTTTAAGGGTCGTACGTGCGTGATTTGCGAAAAGGATCGTAGCTACGCAGAGGCTGTAGAAATGGTCGAAATGATATATACAACTATCGGAATGCCAGTTATTTATATGGATGCTGATGAGCACGATATGCACGTTGCTTATATCTCGCATATTTCGCACGTAACGTCGTTTGCCTTGGCGCTCACGGTTTTGGAGAAGGAGCGAGAGGAGCAACATATCTTTGATTTGGCAGGTGGAGGTTTCGAATCTACTGTGCGCCTTGCTAATTCGTCGGCATCGACATGGGTTCCGATTCTTATGCGCAACAAATATAATGTTTTGGATGTTCTTCGCGAACATATCCACCAACTTCAAATCATGCGCAAGGCTCTCGAAACAGATGATCGCGAGGCTCTTACGAAGATGATGAGCAAGGCGAATACAATCCAAAAGATTATCCACTAAAGAGGATTTATTTTAAATCATAATGATCTAAACCATAATAACTATTCGAACCAGAATCACCTCAAACGTCACTCTATACACACCAATAACAAGTAAATACACACAAAATAATGGTTAGCAAAACAACCCAAATAGGCAATCGAGGCGAGGATATAGCGATGGAGTGGCTTCGCAAAAATGGTTATATGATTGTTGCGCGCAATTGGCGTTTTGGTAGTTACGAATTAGATATTGTAGCACAAAAGGGGTTTTCACTCCATATTGTCGAAGTTAAAACACGACGACGAAACAGCTGGGAAACCCCCGAAGATGCTATGACTCCTAGCAAAATTAGATCTTTCCTAAAGGCTGCAAATATCTACCTTGCTAACTTTCCCACGCCGCTAGAGGTGCAGTTGGATTTTATAGCCATAGATATGGAGAGTGACGGAAGTGTCGAGGTGAGATATATCCCCAACGCGGTGCATAGTAGATGGTAGGGTACAATATTTGAGCATAAAAATTTCACTTTTCGACATTTTTTTGTATCTTTGTTTCGCTCAAAATTAAAATTTTATGATGTTTCTATACTCTGTTGCAATTGCCCTCTATGGGTTTATTGCGCAAATTGTTGCGTTGTGGTCGCCCAAGGCTAAACTTTGGTGTGAGGGGCGCAAAGATATATTCAAACGTCTAAGGGGTGAAATTTCACCCTCGGATCGTATTGTGTGGATACATGTAGCATCGCTTGGAGAGTTTGAGCAGGGTCGCCCAATAATCGAGAAAATGCGCTCTGAGCACCCCAATTACAAGATTCTTGTGACATTCTATTCGCCTTCGGGCTACGAAATTCGACGCAACTACGAAGGGGCTGATTACATATTTTATTTACCGATAGATACACCACAAAATGTAAAGATGTTTTTGGAGATCGTAAATCCCGAAGTAGTAATATTTGTGAAGTATGAATTTTGGTTAAATTATCTTTCGGAGCTTAGCAGACGTAAAATCAGATGTTTCATAGTGTCGGCTATATTTCGCAAAAACTCAATATTTTTTAGACCTTGGGGTTTCTTATGGCGCGAAGCGTTGAGCGCTTTCGAGATATTATTTGTGCAAGATGAGAACTCCAAATCTCTGCTTGCGGAGTTTGGTTTCGATAATGTTGTTGTAGCTGGAGATACCCGATTTGATAGGGTGTGGGATATTGCGCAGGGGGGTAAAAAATTACCAATTATCGAGAGCTTTGTTGGTGAGTCAAATATGATGATCGCAGGGTCGTCATGGGAGGCAGACGAAGATCTATTGCTCCCTCTGATAGACAAAAATCCAACTATAAAATTCATAATTGCACCACATGAAATTGGCACAGAACGAATCGAAAAATTAGCGTCGAGATTAGGGCGTAAAGCGGTGAAATATTCAACCATAGATGACTCAACAAAATTTGATGATATTCAAGTTTTAATCCTCGATACAATGGGTATGTTATCCTCGATCTACAAATATGCAAAGTGGGGTTATATCGGAGGCGGATTTGGCAAAGGAATACACAACACCCTAGAAGCTGCGACATTTGGACTCCCAATAGCCTTCGGTACCAACTACCTCAAATTCAAAGAGGCGTGTGATCTAGTAGCTCTTGGAGGTGCTACATCAGTTAGCTCTGCGGAGGAGTTAAATAGCTGGTTTACAACGCTCCAAAACGATGAACTTTGCAAAAAGGCAAGCCAAATAACCATAGATTACACATCGCGCAAACGTGGAGCTACGGCATTAATTATAAAAAGTATTTTTTAGCAAGTCAAAACTAAACCAAAACTAAACTTAATAATGAAAAATAAACTTTTTAAAATTGGGTTATTTTTAGCTCTACTGCTATTTATACCCACTCTGCTTTTTGCCCAAAGCGGAGGTGAGGAGGCTAGATTCTCGACGCTGAATTGGATAATCTTAGCGGTGATGCTCATCGGCACAACCTATATCGGCGAGAAGGTTACGGGCAAGGGCAAAGGTGTCGATGACTTCTTTAGAGGTGGGCAAAACCTCCCTTGGTGGGCGGTGTCGCTATCTCTTATAGCGACCAAAACAAGTGTTGCAACATTTATCGCCGTGCCTGCCTTTGTTTTCTCGATGACAGGAGATATGAGCTATATTCAGATGACCATAGGTTTCATATTGGGTAATCTGCTATTCGTATTTGTTCTGCTGAAGGAGTATTACCAAGAGAATATATACAGCCCTTATGACTTTATACAGAACCGTTTGGGGCAGAATGTGAGTCAACTATCACGCCTATTTTTCCTACTTGGAGCGACTTTAAGTCAAGGTGTGAGGTTGGTCGGCACGGGACTTGTGTTGAGTGTTATCACGGGGCTTGATTCAATTACCTGCATCTGTATTGTTGCGGCATTTGCTGTTGTGTGGTCATACATCGGAGGTATTGCTACGGTGGTCTGGACAGATGTTATTCAATTTATAATCTTTATCTCGGGAGCATTGTTTGCCCTCTACTTCGCCGTGGGTGGCATACCAGGTGGTTTTGGTGAAATTTTCGCTATTGCTGATGCTAAGGCGAAGTTGGTGCTACTCGATTTGTCGATGGATCCTACCAAGACATATACGCTGTGGGTTGGAATCTTCGGCTCTACATTCTTTGAGTTTGGTTCGGACGCTATTGACCAAGTTACAACTCAACGTGCACTCTGTTGCAAGAATATTAAGGAGGCACGCAAGGCGGTTGCATTTTCGGCTATTGGTGCGTCGACGACGTGGATTATGTTGCTAGTTGGTTTGGCACTCGTTGCATTCTACCATATCAACCCACTCGGGGCGGAGATGGCAGAGGCGGTTGTTAGTGAGCCAGATAAAATCTTCCCATACTTCGTGATGACACAACTTCCCGATGGAGTCTCAGGACTTATCATCGCCGCGATGTTTGCAGCAGGAATCTCAACGTTGGATTCAGCTTTGGCGGCTCTTTCTCAAACAACTGTTATGGGTGTTGCACCTCTCGTGTTCCCTAAAATGAAAACTATGGATGAGAAAAAGGTGGTTCGTATCTCGAAGTTGGCGATTATTGTTTGGGGTGTTATTCTCACGCTTTTGGGGTGTATGTTTAGTATGTCGCAATCGCAAGGGTTATTGTCGCTAGGCTTTAAGATGCCTGGATATGTATATGGTATTTTGATTGGTATCGCATTCCTGTCGCTTATGCGCAAGGGACGTTTTGGGGCGATATTGGTCGGTTCGGTATGTTCGGTGTCGTTTATATTGTGGCTCAATTCAGTGGGTGTAAGTTCATTTTGGTGGTATCCGATGGGTGCGATTATTGTGATGGCGGTGACTCTGTTTGACCACTATTTTATTAGAAAAAAGTAAAACGTTATGGATTCTTTACAAAAATATGATGTTGTAGTTGTTGGTGGCGGACCTTCGGGTTGCCACACTGCACTCGCTGCTGCGCGAGGAGGAGTTAAGGTGCTTCTTATAGAGCAATTTGGATTTTTAGGAGGTGCACTGACAAATATGGGTGTAGCCCCTATGATGAGCTTCCACAATCGCGATGCGGAGCAGGTTATATTTGGCTCGGCGCAAGAGTTGGTAGACAGATTGGTCGATATGGGAGCTAGCACAGGGCATATCTTCGACACTACGGGGTATTGCTCCACAGTTACACCATTCGACAGCGAGGGGTTGAAGATAGCCTTAGAGGAGATGCTCATAGAGTCGGGTGTAGATATTTTGTATCACACGCGACTCATTGACGCAGAGCGAGATACGGAGTCAGGTAAAATCATCGCTCTTACAATCCACAATAGAAGTGGCGTGCAACGAATTGAGGCGGATATTTATGTTGACGCTTCGGGTGATGGTGAGTTGATCGAAAGAGCAGGTGTCGATTATACATTAGGTCGCGAGGAGGATAACAAAACTCAACCAATGACAATGAATCTCAAAGTGGGTGGTGTCGATAGCCAAAAGCTAAGAGAGTATATCGCAAATAATTGGGAGCAATTTGTAGATAAAGAGCGAGAAGGCGAAGGAGCCGAAATACTCACCAAATCAAATCGTGTATCAATGTGGGGATTCTACGATCTGTGGCAAAGTGCAAAAGAGGCAGGTGAAGTATCTATTCCACGCAACAATGTCCTCTTCTTCGAGACAAACACACCAGGCGTATATATATTCAACACATCGCGCGTATTGGATCTAAACCCAACCGATGCTATCGAACTATCACGTGCCGAGACCATCGGTCGCAAGCAGTGTTGGGAGCTATACAAATTCCTAAAAAAGTATGTTCCAGGATTTGAAAATGCAACCCTTATTGGCACTCCAGCACATATTGGAATTAGAGAATCTCGTCACCCAAAGACAACTTATGTACTACGTGCGGAGGATTTGATAAAAGGCACACCATTTGAAGATCGCATAGCACTAGGTGGCTATCCCATAGATATTCACTCACCCGATGGTGGCGACACCGCGACTACACAACTCGAAGGCAAGGGTATCTACTCAATCCCTGCACGAAGTTTGTTAGTTGCGGAGTGTGAAAACCTACTTCTTGTTGGGCGCGCTATTGGTGCCGACCACCACGCGAGTGCCGCAATACGCCTCACTCCCATAGCGATGGCAGTAGGACAAGGAGCAGGTACACTCGCTACACTTGCCATAAAAAACAGTCTGTCTCCGCATAAGGTTAGCTACTCTCTACTTCGCGAAAAGCTACTCGCCACAAATGTAAAGCTCGATTATTAATGCTAAGTATGGTTTTTATTGTCACTATTTTTTTCTAAGTAGCGCAAAAAAATTATTGCGATATTTTTCGTATTTTCTTTGGATAATTGGCAAATATTTCGTATTTTTGCTTAATAATCAGAAGTTTATATGAGATACGTGATACTTTCGGAAAACGAGAAGAAACAACTTGAAGAGTTGTA
>JBCQUZ010000136.1:0-4645 GCA_047173645.1 Rikenellaceae bacterium | reverse complement strand
CTATTCGGCTGCTCGATCCCCACTGCTCAGCGCATCAAAAAGAGCGGAGTAATCAATCGTGCAATCACGCAGTTAGGACGTAAAATCATCGTCGATGCAGAGCTAGCCCTTGAACTCGCAGGACGCAAAACAGGAGGGCGATAACCGATGGAAGATAAGTATATCCGTGTAGGGACTACCCTCTATAAGATTGTGCAGAAACCTCTGCACAGTGGCGACTTTATCGAGATCCGTATTCCGTGGAATTATGATACTTTACGTCAGGATCACTCTAAAGATTTCCTATCGCAGATTGAAAAATATAATGGCTTTTGCTGTGTGCCATCGCATATTGATTATCAGCCAATGATAGGGTCGTTTTTGAATGAGTATCAAGCTATTGATGTTAAGCCAGTGCAGGGTGAGTCTCCACAAATACGTAGATTCTTGGAACATATATTTGGCGAACAACTTGAATTGGGGATGGACTATTTGCAGCTGTTGTACACGCAACCTCTTCAGCGACTGCCGATAATTCTGTTGGTGTCGAAGCAGCGTAACACTGGTAAGACAACTTTTCTCAATCTGTTAAAGGCAATATTCGGTGCGAATATGACCTTTAATACTAATGAGGATTTTAGAAGTCAATTTAATTCAGATTGGGCTACAAAGTTAATTGTTGCAGTCGATGAAGTGTTATTGGATCGCAAAGAGGACTCCGAGCGTATTAAAAACCTATCGACTGCACGCAGTTATAAATCAGAGGCAAAGGGCAAGGATAGAAACGAGGTGGAGTTCTTCGCAAAATTTATTCTATGCTCCAATAATGAACTGAACCCAATCTTTATCGAGCAAGGTGAGACACGCTATTGGGTGCGTAAAATTGACCCTATTGGGTACGATAACCCTAATCTTCTCGGTGAGATGAAAAAGGAGTTGCCAGCATTCGTGTGGCATTTGCAGAATCGAACCTTGACCACTTCGCAGGAGAGTCGAATGTGGTTCAAACCATCGCTGCTCACCACCAACGCCCTGCGCAATATGGTGAACCACAATCGCAGCAAGATAGAGAGCGAGATGATTCAGATAATCACCGATATTTTGGATTACAAGCGAGCCGACGAGTATAAATTCTGCACAGCGGATATAGCGCATATGTTGGAGATGAGGGGGTGTCGGGTCGAGCAAATCACCATTCGCAAAATCTTGAAAAACAACTGGCACTTGAAGCCCAGCGATCCACAGAGCTACATCAGCGAACGGCTCTCGTTGGATGGTTCAATCTTCACATCGCCACCCTCCACAGGTCGCTGCTACACAGTGACAAGACAAATGATAGAGGAATTTGTGTAATTTTGTAATGATCTATTTTTATCTCACTGAAAATGAAATAATTATATATCTTACAAAAAGATTACAAATAGTATTACACTCTTACAAATCTCAGTTGCAGAATATTACACTCCGTAAAAAGTGTAATAGATTTGTAAGGGCGTAATGCTCTATCTCGCAAGCTATTATCAGCTAAATCTTACATAATTACAAAATCTATCACCCTTGTGGCTCTTACCACGAGGCTACACTTAACACCCTTTTCAAAACGAAAAACAATGGAAAACATAAAGGATATTTCAATCAAAAACTATCTTTCTCAGAGAGGTATCACCCCCAAAACAGAGCGAGGCGGAGCAGGTATGTACCTATCGCCATTCAGAGCCGAAACAACACCAAGTTTCAAAGTTGACTACAATAAAAACCTGTGGTACGACTTCGGAATTGGCGAAGGTGGATCAATCATCGACCTCGTTATGCGCCTCGATGGTCTGAACTTCCATCAAGCTGCTACGAAATTGGAGCGAGGGGATTTCTCCTCTTCTCATTGGAGTGTGCCGACCCAGATGACCCAGCCGTCCCAAATCATTACAGAGGTTCGCACTCTCCAAAGCCCACACCTCCTCGCCTATTTAGAGAAGCGAGCAATCAACCTCGACATAGCCCAACGCTACTGCCGAGAGGTCCACTACACCCAAAATGCAAAGCAATACTACGCCATAGGTTTCCAAAGCGATGGCGGAGGTTGGGAACTACGCAACGAGTACTACAAGGGCGGTACATCCCCCAAAGCCCCAACAACAATAGATGTCAATTCAAATACCTGCGTAGTGTTCGAGGGGTTTATGGATATGTTGTCGCACCTCACTTTGCAGGGTGCTGAGCCAGTCAACAATATGTGTGTACTCAACTCAGTGACCAATCTAAGCAAAGCAGCAAACTTTCTAAAGAGCCATCACAACGAGCTACATTGCTACCTCGACAACGATACAGCAGGAAAGCGCACCTTGACAGAGATAGAGAAGCTCGGAATAAAAACCATCGACCAATCAATACTCTATTCAGGTTACAAAGATCTAAACGAATATCTGATGTTGCAAAAGAAGCAAGAGACCCCTAAGCCAAGAATGAAAATGAGGTTCTAATAAAATGGTAAATAAAACGAGGAAACAATATGTCTTGAAAACCTGTTTTCACAGCCATACCATTATTAGTATCTCTAAATTAAGGTAGCAAGTTTATGTTGTTGCTTTACAACAACTAGGACTCGCCCGTGCGGCGTACGCACCTCCCGATGGTCAGATTAAATAACAATGAATGAAAAGTAAAAATAGAGGTGGGCGACCCACAGTTGACGAGTCGCAGAAGAGGACTCACTCAATCAATATCAGGCTCAATCTACTAGAACTTGTGATGTTGAAGATGAGCGCAAAATCGGCAGGAATTTCATACAGCGAATACGCCCGACAAGCGATAACAAAGGGTAAGGTTGAGCCACGTATCACCCCCGAGACGATGAGTCTGGTGAGGCGATTGTGCGGTATGGACAACAACCTAAATCAGATCGCTCGACAGGCAAATGCAGCTGGATATACGCAGGTAAATCGAGAGTGTTTGAGGCTCACGGAGCAGATCGGGAGTGTCTTAAAAGAGCTGCGAGGATGATGGCGAAGATCACAAAAGGAGGCTCGTTTGGAGGGGCGATCAGGTACGTGATGGACGAAAAGAAGAGTGCTAATCTGATCGACTCCAATGGAGTCAGTATCCGAGATTTGGAGGCGATGGCGAGCAGCTTTGAGATGCAAGCAGAGCTGAACCCGAGGGTCACAAAGATGGTCGGTCACATATCGCTCGACTTCTCGGCACAGGACTTCAAGCGGCTTAATGATGCAACGATGGCGAAGATCGCACGTGAATACATGATGAGGATGAATATACTCGATACGCAGTATATCATCGGTCGCCACCACGACAAAATGCACCCACATTGCCATATAATTTTCAATCGTGTGGATAACAATGGGCGGACAATTTCGGATGCAAATGACCGCCTCCGCTCGACCAAGATTTGTAGAGCCATAACGGAGAAACAGGGACTCTATATCTCATCGGGAAAAGAGAGGGTGAAGCGACACAGGCTAAGGGGCAAAGATGCTACGAAGTATAAAATTTATGACTCGCTCGTCAAGAATGTACCATTGTCGAGGTCATGGGCAGAGCTTGAATCTCGGCTACGTGCCGATGGTGTTGAGATTAGCTATAAGACCAAAGGCTCGACATCGCAGGTCGAGGGTGTGAGATTCACCGCTGACGAGACATCGTTCAACGGCTCAAAGATCGACCGCCAATTCAGCTACTCGAAGATCGACTACGCACTGCGCCAAAACCTGCGAGCCGAGCAGCAGGATCTGCACCCAACGCAGAGTTTGCGCCCAGAGCCAGAGCAACATCAAGACCAAGGAGTAAATCTAATTTCAGGAGCGTTGGGACTCTTTGATTTCACCGACACACCAGCCATCGACACGGATGAAGAGGCATTCCGCAGGTCGATGCAAAAGAAGAAAAAGCCTCAAAAACGAATCAAATTTTAAGATTATGAACGAGAGTTTAATGAGAGACCTCCACGACACACAGATCGAGGAGATCGCAGCGGTAAGAACCGCAATCGCAGAGTTGGCTACGAAGCCCACCGCAACCCCAACCGACATCGCCAAGGTGCAGATGATGATCGCCAATATCAGAATCCCTGAGCAGGACAATACACCTGTGCTGAGAGCTATACAAAATCTCAGCAAAGCAGGTGCCGACAACGCCACGAACCAACAAGAGTGGTTGCAAGCCATCCATTCGCAAAACAAGCAGCAAGGCGAACAAGGCGAGGCGAACAAAGCACTTATCAAGGAGTGTATGGATAGGCAGCAGCAGCTCTATACGCTGATTGAGAGTGAGGCATCAACGATAAGAATGTACATAATAACACTTTTGTTGACTGGCATACTCATCGCAACATTCGTCTACTTTAACTATTAAGGTGTAAATACTAAGTGCCTAATACACAAAGGCGCCGACAAATCCAACCATTCAAGAGTGCATAAACAGCTACGGCAACTCCCAAAGTGGTTGGATTTCTTGTTAAATGCTGTCGCTACCAAATGTGAATGGGTTGGTCTAGGTCAGAAAATACCTTACAATATTTGGTCATGCAGAAATAAATAGCTAAATTTGTGAGTGATTGACAACTTGAAATTGTCGATGTAAAAATATTTATATAGCGTTAGCTATTGTTGTGGACAAAGAAAATCGCCAAATTTTGTCGCTCCGCAAGCAATAAGTT
>JBCQUZ010000135.1:0-4714 GCA_047173645.1 Rikenellaceae bacterium | reverse complement strand
ACATGGATATTTGGCTAAGTCGTTTGTGAAATATGGGCTTGAGACGTTGGTCGTGGCTCTGTGTAATAATGGTCGATTATATAATGGGTGTGACGTGATTGATTTTTTGTCGGGTAGTTAGTGGCAACAGTAGAGACAATGATGGCAGAGATCACACAAGCGGCAGACAACTTCCGCCCATCACTAATGGGAACACGATTCCTAAACGATGAGCAGCTATCAAATCTGCTCCACGTAAATCGTCGCACCCTGCAAGAGTACCGCAACAATGGCTACCTGTCATACTACAAAATCTGTGGTAAGATAATCTACAAGGAGAGCGACATCGAGAAGATATTGCAGGAGAACCTGCGTGAGGCTTGGAGTGCGTAGCGCATTATCTTGATTAGAGAGAGTCAGAGGTGACTTTTGTAACATAACATTTTGAATTTTAGAAGCGATGAATGGAGGTTTTAATCTTCCGTTCATCGCTTCGCTTTATCTTTCATATCGGTCATCGTCGGTGTTGTGGCATTCTATTGAGTTTAGATAAGAATTGTGCAAGCCTTGCGAGCGTAGGGAGCAGCCCAATAGGGCTTGGGCTTGCTCAACTCTTAGCTAAATACTCACTTTGCCACCACTACGACGATGGGCGATGTGATTAACTCAAAACATTATTCACACGCTGCATATCGACACCAATATATATAGGTTGCACATTTGGTGCTGCAACTCGCCCAATAATATACCGCCTAAATATCTCAGCCTTATAACTATCCACTGCAAAAGCTACCCCTATAATCATCTCTAAATCGAAGTAGGTCGGCATAGCAAAACGCTCTCGATTGTAATAGGTGGTACTTTTAGATTTTAATATAGCATTGATCCGAGCCTTAGTAGTCGGAGCAAACACATCAAATAGCTCTGCAATCTCATAGATTGTCATTTGGATAGGTGTAGAGGGAATTGCCACTACACCTAAATCGCTAATTGTTACCATATTATTTCGCATAAGCCAAAGCAAATTTCTCATTAACAATATCCATATCACGCTTGATGCTCTTATCCAATACCTTAGCATAGTGGCGAGTCATCTTGGTGTCGGAGTGCCCCAACATCTTGGCGACATTCTCTATCGAAACACCATTGGCGAGGCAAACAGAGGTTGCATAGCTGTGGCGTGCTGTATGGCTGGAAATCAGCTTCTTAATACCGCAAAGGTCGGCTATTTCCTTCAAATAAGCATTGAATTTCTGGTTGCTCGGCACGACTAACAACGCACCATTCTTGCGAGCTGGATGATCCTTATACTTCTCCAAAATCTGCTGCGCAATATCCAATAGTGGAATATTACACATATTATTAGTCTTTTGTCGTCGCTTTCTAATCCACATCGCACCATTGTTGTCGATCGAGATATGCTCCTCTTTGAGTTGCTTGACATCCGAAAACGCTAAGCCTGTCATCGAACAAAATACAGCCAAAGCAACCAAGTGAAGAACGACGAGGAAGAAATGTAAGTGGTTGAATAGTAGTCGTTTTGCTACATTTTACACAGATGCTAATACTGCAACTCGAAGCAGAATATAGCGAGAGTTCCACTACCAAATCATTACCTATTATGTTTTGGATATGTGGTGTAAAATCGGGGTTGTAGATAGTTGTGGGCTGCGAATATAGTAATTTTTGCGATACGAACGTAAAGATTTATCCCTCGCAGGATTTTTTGCAATGATCCGCTGTGATTTGCTTATCGACAGATAACTGATTTAGAATTAATATTGCACTCTAAAAAAGTTATTGTATGAAGATCGAGATGAAGGTGCTGCTCTACCTCAAACGTAATGAGCAAAATGTGGATGGCGTTTGCCCCCTAATGGGCAAGATCACAATTAAACAAAATGGGCGTATTAGCTCAACTGCACAATTTGGCTGTAAGATAAAAATTGACCCCAAAATATGGAACGCTACATCGCAGCGTTGTACAGGTAAAAGCCGTGTCGCAACAAAGGCCAACAAGGAGATTGAATCACAACTCCTGCTCCTGCGTATGCGATTTGATGAATTGTATGCTATGGGCGACAACTTCACAGCTACCGACATCAAGAGTGTGTTTCAAGGCATTGCAGCAACACAAGCGACAATCCTAAAGAGTTTCAAGGAGCATAATGATGAATACGCCCTTCGTGTGGGCGTAAACCGTGCTGCGACTACATACACTCAATACAAGATCACCCTCGTCCACCTAACCAACTTTGTCAAGAGTCGATATAAAGTGTCAGATATTGCGCTGAAACAGTTAGACATCACATTCATCGAGAATTTTTACATCTATCTAAAGATAGAACTCCGACACAAGATAAACACTATTATTGGGCATATTCGCAGACTAAAGAGTGTATGCTTTATAGCGATGAATAAAGGGCTTATTGACATCGACCCATTCAAGGGGTTTTCGCACCCCAAAGCGTATAAGCCACAACGTTACCTCTCGCAAGAGGAGTTATCGAAGATTATGAACACCACCTTCGACACTCCCAATCGCAACTTTACTCGTGATATGTTTATCTTCTCGACTTTCACAGGTATCTGCCATTGCGATATGATGACGCTCTCAGAGAATAATCACCTAAAGCGTGATGACAATGGACGACTATGGATAATGACCACTCGACAAAAGAGTGGAACGCCAGAGAATGTATTGTTACTTGATGTTGCCATAAACCTAATAGAGAAGTATCGAGGCACGGCAAAGGGCGGTCTACTGTTCCCAATGCTCACAAAGGAGAGTATGAATCTTCATCTCAAAAAGATTGCAAAACTCTGTGGCATAGAGCGTTCAATCTCGTATCACGACTCACGCCACACCTTTGCCACCCAAGTGCTTTTATCTCAGGGAGTTCCGATAGAGACAGTTAGTCGAGCTATGGGGCATAAGAATATATGCACCACCCAACGATATGCCAAAATCACACACGATAAGATTAATAAGGATGTCGATATTTTAAGTAATACTATATCGGGAATGTTCGAACTAAAGGGTATTGACTCGCCACCATCTACCATACTCAAAGATATGAGTCGTCGTAAGGTAAGACCGAGTAAAAGATTATTAACTTCAAATGGAGAGTAGAGATGCGAAGTACATTTAAGTTGCTGTTTTATATAAATAAGCAGAAGGTAAAGACTGATGGCACAACTGCCATTATGGGGCGAATAACCATTGATGGTAAAGTTGCACAATACAGTACAGGTATCACAATACTACCAACCGATTGGAACGCCACAAAAGGGCGAACCAAGAGCGATAAGAGCATAAATAGAGATCTTGACGAGCTTGCTATCAAAGCTAAGATGGCATACAAAAAGAGCGTCGATACTATCGGCTTTGTCTCTGCCGAGATAGTGAAGAATGCTGTTACTGGCAAGGTGCAGACAAAGGAGACTTTGATAACTCTCTTTGATGAACATATCGAAGAGTTTGCGAAGCGTGTAGGGGTAGATAGAGTTCGTAAATCGTATGTTCGTAGGCTCACTGTGCGCAAACATCTCTGTAATTTTATGGCGCACAAGTACGACATTAAGGATATTCCACTACGCTCGCTTGATATGCAGTTTATCAATGATTTTCAATTCTATCTCTCGGTTGTGTTACAGATCAAAACAATCTCGCTGAATGATTATCTGATAATCTTGCGACTTGTTGCGAAGATGGCGGTAAATCAAAAGACCATTAAGCGTGACCCTTTTGCAGGGTATAGGATGGAAAAAGTCCCGATTAAACATAGGCATCTATCTATGGAGCAGATTGTAAAGTTGATGACCCTTGAGCTGCCAACATATAGACTCTGCCACACACGAGACCTCTTTATCTTTTCAGTTTTCACGGGTCTCGGCAGGGCAGAGATGGCTGAATTGAGCGATGAAAATATCGAGCTGCGAGCGGATGGTTCAACATGGATACATATAAAGCGAGCAAAGACAAAGGTAGATTGTAGCATCAAGCTGTTGGATATTCCGCTGAAGATTATCGAAAAGTATCGTGGCGAGGGAAAGGATGGGCGAATATTCTATGTACCTCAAACGTGTAATATGAATCGTAGCCTAAAAATCATCGCCGAAAAGTGTAATTTGGGAACGCATCTGACCTATTATCAAAGTCGCCACTCGTTCGCTACCAACTGCCTAAATAATGGCGTTCCAATCGAGACAATCAGTAAAATGATGGGGCACTCCTCTATTCAAACGACACAGATTTATGCCGAGATCACCAATCAAAAGATTGGGCAGGATATGGGGTTGTTGGCGGAGAATACGCAGGGGCAATATACTTTGCCAGAGGATAATATGCCACTTAGAGTCTATCAATGTGGACGATATAGCGGATGGAAAGATGAAGTTGTAAACGAATAAAGATAATGACAATGACAATGAGAAGAAATATTATAACGATTAGTGAGGGCGGTGTAGTGACTATACCAAGTGGAGAAATTAGAATGAGTGTTAATGAGATAGCCTTGTTGTTTGAAGTGATGTTGCCGACAGTTCGGGGGAAGATTAAGGCTTTACATAACTCTCGTGCTGTGTTGGATTGTAACAGGAATGGTGGTATCGTAGTATAATACTTCCCCTACCTTAGACAGCATTCTCTTAATTAATAAGATATATCCCTCTCCTTGTGTCGGTTAATATTATTTTTATTTCACTGGTTTGTTACTCAATTGTTAAGCATTTA
>JBCQUZ010000134.1:0-4771 GCA_047173645.1 Rikenellaceae bacterium | reverse complement strand
TCTTTGAATTTCATAATAATATGCTGTTATTCAACACCTTAAAGATACGAAAAATCGTGGAATAATGCAAATTATTGGGCAAAAAAAGACTGTCCTAAACTTTCGTTTTTGGACAGCCTCTATATCGTATCTAGTGGCTGCGTCTACTCAACGATCAACCCCTAAGTCATTCAGCAATACGGAGCTGTGGCAATTAGACCTCTACATTACAGACTCACCTACGGATAAATATCGTTTCTTGCCATCTGCTTATTCTCGATGTCGTCGATGTCGTCGATGTCGGCACCGCCATCAACACCCTCCGCTTTCAGTATCTCTGCATCCTCCGTCATCACGTATCGCACGCACCTAGCAAACGACTGCGCCTTAATGTTTTTTGCTGTCATCGAGAATTTTAGTCAGCTTTTCGACCATTGCAATAGCGTATAATTTGTACGATCCTTGCCCTTCATTGAGGTGCTTGGCGATCTGATTTATGTTGCATGCCTCACCTGCGATCTTGCGCAGTAGCTCCAAATGCTCCTCTGTATATGGCGCTCGGACGTAGCCTATAATCTTGGGTGGTCTGCCCACTTTGTTGTTCTTCTTTGGCATTAACTTTAGTTTAGAATTATCACTGTATTGCGACTATCAGGAGCGATACAGCCCCAAATCACCACAGTGTTTGGGCGAGGTTTTGAGGTTACTCAAAACGTTTCGGCTTACCCGAAACATTACCTCGCCTATTAAACATTAGAAATCGAGTCGCTAACAGAAATCCGTAGCAACGGATTCATTGATTTTTACACATTGTATTATTTTCATAATTAATTATTTATGAAAATATGTCTAGGAAACAATATGTCTGAAAAACAAGTTTTCAGTATATATGGATAGAGAGCAGTGAGTATACCAACTATACCCACTGCACAACCTCCAAGACTATATTTTGCGCCATCGCTCAACATCCTCACGATACATCTCTAAATGGTGCTGCAAAACATTCTGCACAAACCCCGACACACTCAACTTCCTGTCCCCAATCTGCCGCACGATCCGATCTATACGATCACGCAACTCCCGACTAATAAATATAGTCTGCCGATCGACAATCTTTGGAGGTGTGAGGAACATTTGCCGATACTCAGCCATCGACTCTTTACGTTGCTTGGTGGTGGTGCGCTTGGGTGGTTCACTCGACTCGCTGTACTCCGTATCTGGAGTAAACAGCACATTCTCATCTAACATAATTCTCAAATTTTATTGGTTGTAATTTGTGTGCAAACTTCACTTAGTTCACACGTTATCAAGAGCGAAGTAACCATATAAATTCGTCATATCCAAGCAAATATACCGACTGCGATTCCTTTGCGCAGATCTGCTGCATAATACATATTGTCAGCCATTTACACTATGTTTAGTTTGTGCCATTTTGCCACCTGCCCATCTGCGGAGTATCATTTTATTTCAAAACATTTCATTCTATTTCACCTCAGCAAAATCGCTTGATTATATCAGATATTTGCCATTTATTTGCACTGCAGATATATGATAGCTGGACAATCTGGGACACTTTGGGACATTGTGGGTGACGATGTTGTGAAAGTCTCTGATATGCCAAAATCACCCACTATATTTGCGCTTGTTATGACGAATAATATAGTAAAATGGAGATTAAAAACATCGAAAAAGGTGCGTTAGATAGTATGCTGACGCACTTTGACGCTCTCACCCACGAGGTAGAGCAGCTATGCAAAAATGCAGTAGAGAAAAATTTAGATGATTGGATGGATGCCACCACTGTGTGCTGTCTGCTCAACATCAAGAAGAGGCAGTTGCAGAACTATCGAGATAGCGGTAAGATCGGCTTCTCTAAGATAGGTAATGTGATAATGTATCACCCCAACGATATTGCGAAACTACTAAAAGTATCATAATATGGGTGAAATAATCACAAAACAGAGCGAGATAGTAACAAGGTTTCTATCTACTACGAACCGACTACGAGAGGCTATATCAAAGCTATCCAAGAGCTACAAGTCAACCTTTGGCGGAGATAGATTCATCACCGATGCCGAGCTAACGCAGCGACTCAAAATAAGTGACCGCACCACCCAAGATTGGCGCAGCAAGGGCAAGATTGACTACCTCCAATTTGAGACGAACGGCAAAGTCCTCTATCGAGAGTCCGACATTCAGAAGTTCCTCGAAAAGCACTACCAGAAGGCGTGGCGGACTCCGTAGCTGATAGGTATGCTGTTCTGAGCAGAAAGGAGTCGGAGTTGCATTAAACATTAAAAGCGATAACCGCACAGGTGAAGTTAATCTCACCTATGCGGTTATCGCTTTTTCTATGCTTATCTTCACCTCAGTCGTCATCGTTGCGGTGGCTCTAATTCAACTTTGACGGAGGTATGGGCAAGATTTGAGCTATGCTCAACCCCCCAAATCTAAAAATGGGGGGCTTGGTCTTGACTATTCCGTAGCAAAGTTGTTCCTTTGCCACTGCAATGGTGATGGCTGAGGGGATTATATTATCTCCTCACGCTCCTTGTCGGTGGCTTTGTATTCATCGGTCAGCTCCTTTAACTTTTTGTGGTGAATGTCAAAAAATGCTCTGATTTTGTTTAGTGTGAGGTTGTTTGGATCACGCTCCGTTTGGGTCTGCATCTCAATGTAAAACTTTTTGAAATCCTTTTCAAGAGCTTCGATCAGCACTCGTTCACGATAGTCGGGGACTCGAAGCCATCGATATTGAAATAGTGATAGATAAGTGTAGAGACGTTTGATCTCGTCTCGCTCCAAGTCGAATGTGTTGGAGGTTGTTAATCTGATTCTGTGTCTTTGCTCCATAGCCGTTGGTTTTAATGGTTTAACTTATTGGGCAAGGAGAAAAAAGAGGGTGATTTCACCTGACCCGCTGTTCTACACCGACGAAGGCAGCAGGTACATTAATAGCCTGCGCGGGAGGCAAAACCACCCGTGTATACAGTGAGGCACGAGCATAAAAATGCCCGCCTCAGCTTTTAAGGCAGGTTTCCCCACCTTCGTCGATATGTAGAACATTACAAATATAGAAATAATTGTTGAATTAACAAAAAAAATAGGTTGAGAAAACCATCGTTTCCCAACCTATAACCCTAATTTATCACTTGCTTACCATTGTCGCAATGCACAGATGTTGGCACATTCACCGCACCGCCATCGCTAATTGTTATTATATCTCTTCTCATATCGTTGTTTATATTCAAAATAATTATACTTCTCCGCCACTGGAACACTCTTATCCTCAAATAGTTTGTACTTTCGCTTGGTCTTTTTCGCTATCACCCTCATATCCTCCGCAACCTTTTGACTCGTTAGGTGGGCGTAAATCTCCGTTGTCTTTAAATCACTATGCCCCATCATTTTACTAACTGTTTCGAGTGGCACACCATTAAGTAATGTTATCAATGTCCCGAAGTTATGGCGTGAGTCGTGATAAGAAACGTGAGCCTCTATACCACAGAGCTTTACGACCTTTTCCAAATTCTCCTGCATCGTTGCACTCGTCACCATATTGAACACCTTGTCACTCCTACGCACTGCCTCATATTTTGCCACAATCTTGCGAGGAATATCCAACAGCGGAATATAACACTCACTCTTGGTCTTTTGTCGCTTTATCTCAATCCACATACGCGCACCATCTTGATGTAGGTGTTTAATGCTAAGATTACGCATATCCGCAAAAGCAAGACCTGTGAATGTCGAAAATATAAACATATCACGAGCGAAACAAACCGCTTTAGATTTTATCGGAGTGCTCAACATCCGCTCCAAATCCGCTGCGCTCATATGTCTATATCGGTGGGGTTTAGCCTCGAAAGTGTAGCCCACAAATGGATCTTTACGTATCACGCCTTGGTTAAGTCCACGCTTGACAACTCGCCTCAGCGATACCATATGACCATTGACAGTCGACTTTGCATACCCCTTACGACCTCGCAAAAACAGATCGAATTGTTCAATGAATGAGAGATTAAGTTGCGAGAGTAGAATATCATCTACCCCCAATACCTCCTCAATAAACTCGCGCGTATATTTATAGCCATAGTGGTAGCTCACAGCACTTTTTGCAGCTCTGTTTACACCTACCATCTTCTCATAATCTGCATTGTGCTCAGCATATAGAGTGTATATACTACCCGAAAAATCCACCACCTAATAATTGAAAAGTATACCACCAGAGATCCCAAATATCGAAAAAAACTTATCTTGTTTTTGGGTGCAACTTGGTGCCGATAGTGTGCGGTATTTTTATTAAAAAAAATGCTGCGACAACTATCTTTCAGCGCCACCAAAACGAGATGCAAAAATGATAAAAATGGTGGAAAAACAGAGTGTCTTGCATCGTTATCGAGTAGATGGCGATAGTAAGCGAAAGATCTCACGGGATCTTCACATCAGCCGAAAAACGGTTGATAAGGTAATCAGGGAGTATGAATCGGCGCTCGAGAGCGATGACTGCGAAGCAGAGATTGAGCGTCTACTCATCACGCCTCCTCAATACGATAGTCGAGGGCGACATAGTCGAGTCGTTACCGATGAGATTAAGGCGTTGATTGACAGATATTTGCAGGAGAACAAAGCCAAGCGTCGCAACGGTCTTCGCAAGCAGTGTATGCTCAAATGCGACATCCACGAGCACCTATTAGATAAAGGTTACAAGATCAGCTATCCGAGCGTCTGCAACTATATCCGCACACTGGAGAAGGCGGAGGCGGAGCGTCGTCATCACCCCGCCTTCATT
>JBCQUZ010000133.1:0-4781 GCA_047173645.1 Rikenellaceae bacterium | reverse complement strand
TCTTTGAATTTCATAATAATATGCTGTTATTCAACACCTTAAAGATACGAAAAATCGTGGAATAATGCAAATTATTGGGCAAAAAAAGACTGTCCTAAACTTTCGTTTTTGGACAGCCTCAAGTTTTCTATTATCTATGTTGATATTTTTTTCGATGTGGGGAAATTGTGGGGAAAGTTGGGCACACCCGAATAACCCAGGATATTGCAAAATCAGCCTCTCGGAGCATATGGCGCAGGATGAAGTCGGGATGTGTGGGAACATTTTGGGAACAATTCCTAAATGAAAAAATCGCCAAGAGTTGAGTTTCAACTACTTAGCGATTTTTCTGGTACCCAGAGCCGCATTTGAAATATTAAATTTGAATAAATTTTATTCAATCGAAATTTTTAGAAAAATAAAGCAAACTAACATTATATCAATAAATTACAAGGGTAGTGTTATTCAATCGGCTTCAGTCAAATTTAATTATTTTTAGCACGTGTGGGGAAAATGTGGGGAAAATCCAAAAATAATGCTTAGATTTGTGTATTCAATTTAGAAACTGGGTATTATGAAGATTTCAGCAATTATAAAGAAGAGCGCAAAACGTTATGACACAGAGAGTTCTGCTGCTGTCTATCTCCGTTTGAGGGATGGTAGACGAGTAGATATGACCGCTCCCACACGACTATCAATCAATCCCAATTTGTGGGACGAGAAGTCGGAGGAGATAAAAAGTAAGGTTATTTGCGATGAAGAGTTCCGCAAAACCTTTAATGATGACATTCGTCAGCTAAAGAGTTTCATCGAGCAGGAGTACCCAACCAACCAAGAAGAGCCAGTCGAAAAGGGGTGGCTAAAGATGGCGGTTGATAAATATTATAATCCTCGAAATTATATGACCGAGGAGGAGATATTGGAGGAGACCAAGCCAACACTGCACCAACTATTCTTGGAGTTCCTCGAAAAGCATAAGCTGTCCGAAGTACGCAGGAAGAATTTCCGTGTGATAGGTCGTGCTATGCAGAGATACGAATTATATGTTCGTACTACTAAGCGTGGGCAGAAGAAATACGAGATGTTTATCGACGACATCAATTCCGACACAATCCGTGATATGTGGGATTTCTTCGAGAATGAGTACCGCTATTTCGAGGAGCATCCACAGATATACGAGAAGATCCCTGAGTTCCGCCAGCCAAAGCAGAGAGGGCACAATACTATGTCGGAGATGTTCACACGTATCAGAACATTCTGCCTGTGGTGCTACGACAACAAAAAAACTACCAATCGACCATTCGACGACTTCAAAATAGAGGAGTGTCGATATGGTACGCCAATCTACATCACCATTGAGGAGCTGAATAAGATATATAACACAAATCTATCTCGTCACCCAGAGTTGGCGATACAGCGAGATGTTTTTGTATTCCAATGCCTAATTGGTTGCAGGGTTGGAGACCTTATTAAAATGAAGAAGAGCAATCTTATTAATGGTGCGATCGAGTATATCCCACGCAAGACAAAGGAGGGTCGACCATTAACAGTTCGTGTTCCTCTCAATGCGGTTGCAAAAGAGATCGTTGAAACATATAGCAATCTAATAGGCGAGGAGCTACTCCCCTTTGCGATAGAGCAGAAATACAACCTTGCTATTAAGCAAATATTCAAGGCAGCAGGTTTGAAGAGATTGGTAACAGTTATCAACCCAACAACCAGTGAAGAGGAGAAACGACCACTCTACGAGATCGCATCATCACACATGGCTCGCAAAACATTTGTCGGCAACCTCTATAAAAAGGTGAAGGATCCAAACCTCGTTGGCTCTCTATCAGGTCACAAGGAGGGCAGCAAAGCCTTCGCCAGATACCGAGAGATTGACGACGAGATGAAGCAGGAGCTGGTGGATTTGCTGAGTTAGTATAATTGCTCAAGAAAAATGTATAAATTCACTGCATTATCAGAAAAATGCAGTCTATTTGTACAAATTAAGTTCTGTGTTGAATTATTCTAAGTATACTTCAAATAATTGCCAATTTTACCAATTATTACAGCTATACCTTAAATAATTATTATGCACAACAAACATTATGTTTGCACAGCATAATAATTGCAGTAATATAAGAATAGTTATTATTTGCACAGAAATCCCGATTAAAAAGGGGTAACTATGCAGAAAATGACTATATTTGCAGAAATAACAGTTATGCAAATATGGAAACACTCACTCAATTTGGGAACATACCGATAGATATTAGCGTTTTGAAGTCGCTATTTGCGACATACGCCAAGCCAACGAACAAGATCGAGGTGATGGTGAAAGATGGCACGCTCGTTAGGTTGAAGCGTGGATTGTTTGTGGTGTCACCCAAAATATCTGGATTATTGCTATCTACCGAACTGATCGCAAATCACATCTACGGTCCATCGTATGTCTCGATGGAGAGTGCGTTGCGCTACTATGGATTGATCCCTGAGAGTGTATATCTCACACGCTCGATGACTCTAAAGCGTAGCAAAGAGTTTAAAAACAGAATTGGCGAATTCGATTACATTCAGTGCAGTGAAGATTATTACTCGATCGGCGTTCGGCAGGAGCAGAGCGGAGAGGCTACATTTCTGATTGCATCACCCGAAAAGGCACTATGCGATATGATAGCATACACATCGAAACTTCGCCCTCGTTTTATAAAGGCGATGGAGGTATATTTGGAGGAGGATCTACGTTTTGATATGGAGCAGTTGCAAAACTTCGACACAGAGATTCTACGTGCCATAGCCGAGGTGAGCAAGAAAAAAGATGATATAAATAACCTAATTAAGATTATAGAACGATGAATATATTCGAGCAGATGTTGTCTCGATATGAGATTGCAACTGATAACGACCGCAGAAATGCAACATTCGAGGTGATGCAGGAGATAACTCTTGCAGCCCTATGGCGTGGAGGTTTCTTTGAAAAAACTGCATTTTATGGTGGCACTTGTCTTAGAATTTTTCACTCTATGCCTCGATTCTCTGAGGATATGGATTTCTCGCTACTCTCTCGTGATGGAGAGTTTGATTTAGAGAGTTATTTTCCTGCTATTATCGCTGAATTTAAGGCAGCAGGGCGTGACGTAGAGATAAAGCGAAAGGAGAAAAAGAGTTTCGGAAGTGTTGAATCTGCATTTTTGAAAGATGACACAGCTACCTATGATGTTGCATTCCGCACCAACAAGAGCATAAAGATTAAAATAGAGGTAGATATAAACCCTCCTCTCGAATTTACTACGGAGCAGAAGTTATTGCTTCACCCATACTCATTTATGACTCGTTGTTTCACCCTGCCAGATCTATATGCGGGTAAGATGCACGCTTTGGTATTTAGGAATTGGAAGAGTAGAGTCAAGGGGCGAGATTGGTATGATTTTGAATGGTATGTTCGCAAGGGAGTTGCGCTTGATTTTAACCACTTACAGTGTCGCATTAAGGAGTTCAACGGTGTTGATATGACCAAAGAGGAGTTCATTAAGCACCTTAAAGAGAGGTTAGCAACAACAGATATTGAGTTGGTAAAGAGCGATGTTAAGCCATTCATTAAGGATCATTCGGTACTTGATATTTGGAGTAATGATTACTTCTTACAACTTGTCGAATTAATGAAATTCGCATAATTTGCTTTTTTACGGTGGTAAATTTTACCGCTGTAAAAATTCAACTATATTGATTATGAAAATTGTCACCAAGAATATCACGCCAGAGCGAGAGGTAAAGGCACTCGCAGAGAGCAAGAAGAATGGCTTCCCGGTTGCATTTGGCGACAAGGAACTGTTCCAAACTTTGCGCATTGAGATTGTCCGAGAGAGTGGAATACGCACTTTCGAGATCGCCAAGGAGCATCTACCAAACAACAAGACCAACACCACCAGATTCTACCTCAAAGAGGGTGGCGAGATTAAGTGGTGTAGCAAAGTGGCAGAGAATATGCACGAGGTGAAGTAATAATATATGTGGCTATGGAGATAATTCACGACAAATATAATAACCGCTTCTACGCTGAGGTGCAGGGATATACAGCCTATGTTGACTATGAGATTTGGGGTGACACACTCACTATCGTCACCACCCAAGTACCACAGCCTCTAAGCGGTCAAGGCATTGCAGCAGCACTCGTTAAGGCTACTTACGATTACGCATCAGACGAGAGCCTAAAACCTGCAGCCACGTGTTCCTATGCCGTAGCGTGGCTTGCACGACACACAAAATAACGATTTAACAACAATGAAAGCAGCAGGCGTTTATTCAAATAAGAGATTGGCAGGTCGCATAACTGAATCTGATGATAGAAAATATACATTTCAGTATGATTCTATATATTTGGCAGATCCAAAGAGTTATGCCATATCGTTAACTATGCCAAAGCAAGTAGAACCATATCACAGCGAATATCTCTTTCCGTTCTTCTTCAATATGCTATCTGAAGGTTCTAATAGGGCTATTCAAAGCCGACTACTACACTTCGATGAGGAGGACTATTTTGAGCATCTGCTAGCGACAGCACACACTGATACTATCGGTGCAATAACTGTAAAAAGGGTTTATGAATATTAGTCTGAGTAATTATTTCAGAAATATTCACTATATTTGCATTACATAACAAACGAAATAACTATTTACAAAACAGAAATATATATATTATAACATATTAAATTAAAAGCTTTTAAGCTGTTTATTCTCACCTATAGATCGGCAAAATTTAACACAGGGAGTAGACAGGCGAAGTCTTTGCTATATACCTATGGCATAGACTCTCGCTT
>JBCQUZ010000132.1:0-4802 GCA_047173645.1 Rikenellaceae bacterium | reverse complement strand
TGGAGTTGATGCCTTTGTAGATATGCTCCAAACTCCACAATGACTCTGGGAATAGGTGTAAAAATCTCAGGTTTGACTCGGCACTACTCACCATCTCAGACAACATCTCTACAGAGATATGCTCAGTTGGCGTATGGAGAATATTGCTATCCTTCTGCTTGATAGCGAACTCACATACCTCCTTGCTTCGTAGCTCAACAGGGATGTTTTTGAGATTTAACTTTTCGTAGGAGTATGTTTTGGCATTTCTGTTTATTAGCGACATCACGATCTCGCCATTGAGAAATCTATGTGGCAAGGTGTTAAGTATCGTGATGCTTCCCTCTGTGATAGCTGCATCGGCAATCTCTTGGGTTACAAGATGCTCAGGAAGGTTCTCTATTGCTGTGTGTATGCTCATTGTGCTTGACGTTTTAATGGGTGATTGATTGCGTAGACTAACTTGTTGCCTCGAAATACGAATATTGGTTGTCCCGACTCCTCAGATTTGCGCTCTAACTCGCTCCACGACTCGAAGGATCTGCCATATATATTGCTGATGTTGTTACTATCAATGGTCTTGAACTCCAAACCATAAAGTGTATCTTCTCTCTCTGAAGGAATTGTCATTGGCAGCTCTGTGGTGAAGTCATCGCCACTGTAACACTTCTTGTTTTTGTTGAAGTAGTGCCACTTGCCATCACGAAATAGGAAGATATGCCCCTCCTTCTCTTTGAGTTTGGATATATCCTTTATCTTGGCGATATTGCTACCTCGTGACATCTGACTATCACGAATGTTGGCAAGGCAGTGAACTGGATCATCAGTCCCTCCCACATTCTTGCCATAGGGCGATGGTGCAAGCTGAAAGAGGTTTCCCAGCTTTATCAATGCCGATACCCTCTGTTCGTTGGGGTAAAATGTTGTGAGTAGAGATGTAAAGCGATCTCTGATGCAGATGGTAACGGTGATGTACTTCACATCGTTGCCCTCTAATTGTTGTGCTAAAATCATATTTTGTTTATTTTTAATTGTTTAACTTACCTTTTGTTGTCCCCAACCACAATTGATATAGGTGTTACCTTTGTCATCCTTCTCTTTGGTAAATAGCGAGTTGATGACTGAGGGGTCGATGTCGTACTCCTCAAATATCTCTGACTCCTCTTTCACTTCACCAGCCTTGACAAACTCATTCAAACGCTCCTTTGTCAGCAGCAATGACATCAAGTTTTGCTCGATGGAGTTCTCGTATGTTAGGAAGTAGACCCTACGTTTACCAACTGAATCGAGACGAATGAAACGGAAGTAGAACTGCTCCATACGTGGGATATTCCATTGCAGTGACTCTAAGATTACATCCTCGCAGGTTGGAACATTTGCCGAACTCTTTAGCGATTGTTGTGTGCAGACCAATATTCCATCTGTTGTATTCTCAAACCTATCGAGTATCTTTTGGCGAGACTTGAACGGCACATCACCAGTCACTACAAATAATGCTCTTTCGGGGAACTTCTCAGCGAGGAACGTTGTGTATAGCTCAACACCATCACGAGAGGTGCAACCGATAGCAACCTTGCCCTTCAGGTCATACCTCAACATTCGCTCAATCTGCTTGGTCTTGTTTGGGTACTTGTCACCGTAATAACCCTCCATCGTGTGAGGGGTTGAGCAGGCACGAATGAGTAGTTGTATCTTACGCACCAAATTGAGTTGCGACTCCTTTTTGCTATCCTTAATCGGGTTGAAATAGATGTGCATAATCTGGTGAAACTCCTCCAAAATTTTCTTATAGACTGCTCTCTCACCCTCGTGTGGCTCTACATTAAGGTTGATTACCTCGTATTTATCACCTGCAAACTCTTTGAATTTTCGGGTGATGATTGTTCTGGCGATAATGCTTGCGAGATGACTCTTATTGTAGACATCTTGGTTCTGTTTATCCATTCCAAAGACCGATGCCTTGCAGGGTGAGAAGCAGGATCTAAATAGATTTGCTCCACCTCGTACCGGGAATGGTCTACCACAATACTCATTGGTATCCCAATCAATATTGCCATCTTTGGTTTGAGAGTAAACCTTATCAGCGTAACAAATTAAGTTCGCTGAGTTGTTGTATAGTAGCTCAAATTGCGGGTACAATTCGTTTATACAATTTCTCGTAGTCGTTCCCGTTGCCAACAACTTATATTTAGCTCTACGAAAGACATTTAGCGAGTGTTGTGTTCTCTTTGATTTTGGGTTTGTAATCTCGTCTGACTCATCGAATAGTAGGCAAATATTGTTTGAACGCTCCTTCATAAATCGTCTGAGAGGTGTAACCAATTCGCCAATCATTGAGAGCGACACCAACACAAACATACCTTGTGGAATATCTCTCAGATGCTCTGGTTTTGATGCGATGATGTACTTCTCCTTGTGTCGTTGCATAAATGGTTCCCACGTCAGATGTATCGCAATCGCCGGTGCCAGCACAACAGTATTTCGAGTGTGTGGGCGATGATATTTACCATAGTGATAAGCTACGGCAGTCTTACCAGAACCTTGTTGCCAGTTGAGCAGCGCAAATTGTTTCTGGAATATTAGCCCCATATCCTTCTGCTGAAGGGGTGTGAACTTACACTTCTCCATCTTTGCATTGTAGAACCACAGCGACCTAATCTTTTGTCGGAGCTTTGGGTTCTGTTTCATCTTTGCAAATGGAGTCTGTTGCAGGATATACTCCTTTTGCTTTCGCTCAATGAATTTGCGAGCTACTGCATATTGTTGTTCTAATTTCGGCGTGTAGTATTTCGATTCACGAGTTAGGTATGGCAATCCTCTCGACCCATCCATCAGCCTATACATCGGAGTGTATTTGTGATCTATTCCATTGAGCAGATTCTGAGAGTAGCCCTTGAGCTTGAACCCGTTGTTCATCTTCACCAATGCAACCTCTTTGCGAGGCACTACATCTTGATTCTTGATATAGCGTCGTAGAACCGCCAGAACCTTTTTGTAGGTCAAAGCGTGTTTCTGCCACTCCTTGTATTGCTCGGAGCTACAACCTACGGGGGGTCTCTGGTTGCGGAATTTACTCACCAATGCTATCGCCTTGTCGTGATGCTTCTGGATTGTCTTGTGAGTCTTAATCTCATAGAGATATTTATTGAGCTTATACTCAAACTCTATTCTCTCGCTATCCTTCTCTTGATTGGTCTCTTGGTGGATCTCCAACCTCTTCTCAGCTACAACACCTCGTGCAGCAGCGATACGCTCGGTTAGCTCCTCTATGGTTGTGAAATCCTCTGCACTGTAAGCGGTCATCTCGATATTGTCGGACTCACGCTGGAAAGCCATAATCTTAGTGGCATACTTCTCGACACCCACCGCTGCAAAGGCATCATCAGCGAGCTTAGTCTGTCCGATGAATGAGAAATCACGATTGATAGCCGTTACCCTTGACTTCTCCCAAAACTCATTGCTTAGGAATGACTGCGGAACGATTACCAACAATATACCTGCTGGATTCAACGCCCAATATGCTTTGGTCATATAGTAGAATTGCGAGAGTACACCATCGAAGTCGAGGTTAAAAGGAGGGTTGCCAATAACTATATCGAAACGCTCCTCACCACAGTGAGTCATTAAGTTGGCAACTTGTAAATTAGCGTTAGGATATAGATACTGAGCAACCTTTATTGCGTTGGGGTCGATGTCATAGCCATAGGCGTTGTGCTGATTGGGTAGGAAGTTAAAGAAGTTTCCTATACCGCAACACATATCCATTACCATATCTGTTGGTTGGACGGTGAGCATATCGACCATCTGTCGGCATATCTCGTGAGGTGTGAAAAACTGCCCCTGCTCAATCTCTTGCTTGGCTTTGGTGTATTCGTGGAAGTTAGCATAGTCGGCTTGCTTCAATCCGTGAAGTCCTCCTATGCCAGTGTAGGAGTTGTAAATATCCTCTTTCGAGAAGTTATCTATGTTGCTCAATATCTCAGCATTAAGCATAGCTCTGGCAGATTGAGATATTTGTTGCGATGTGTTGTTGTACATACTAAAATTTTATTGAGTTAAACACCTTGTCTATCTCAGCCTGCCTTAGACCGATATAGACCTTTGTAATATCTATCGAGCTATGGCGAAATATGCTATTGAGGAGTATTAGACTCTCAGCAGATTTACCATTGCTCTCATACACATATCTGCCGAATGTCTTGCGGAAAGTGTGGGTGGAGAATGCCTTGATTGGCAATCTATACTTTAACTTAAACTGCTTCAACAGTCGGTTGATATGTACTAAAGTGTAGGGTTTATTTGAATTTTGGTTTAAAAAAAGCGAACCTTTTTTATCGGGTTCGCCTAAGAGTGTGTAGAGTTCAGTGATCTTTTGAGAGACCGTACTGTTGAATGTTATACGTCTACTTTTCCCTGTTTTCTTCTCTTTCAGGTCGAGATAATCTCGCTCCAAAACATCCTCCCAACAGAGGGTTAGAACATCTGAAGCTCTGAGTGCTGTACAGAAGGAGATGCGGCAATATAGCTCCCACATATACTCCTCGTCGGCGTGCAGACTATCTACCAGTCGATTAAATTCCGCTATGGGTAGATAGTCTGATGTTGTTATTTTTCCTTTTATTCGGCTCATAGTTTGTATTTTTGTATTATTTTTGCAGTGCCGTAGAAATATTCTCTACTGTAAAACACTATTTTAAAGCTGATTATGAAAAATCAAAGTTTCGATACAACTCTTCTTTCCCTTTACGAAAAGGGCTACAACTATTTCCTCTGTGGTGTAACTGCCGCAAACGGCTTAAAACCGGTGTTCTCAATTATACAGC
>JBCQUZ010000131.1:0-4837 GCA_047173645.1 Rikenellaceae bacterium | reverse complement strand
GCACTAGGGTCGTACCCATAGGCCTTTTGTACTGCTTGGCTATCGTACATAGAACCCGAATATTTGATGATATCCCAATAAGGTGGGTGCCAAAAAATAAAATTGGGGCGCTCTGGTATCTCGTGATTCACCAAATCGAATCCACTATGCAGGTCATATGTGTGGCTATGAATGCTCCGTTGCTGGGCAGCGGCACCCGTGGTGTTGCTCCCACACATATAATCACAAATATCTTTGATCTGGAAGTGGTCAATCAGGTCGAGCAGCAGTTTGGGTGAACAGTTCCCACGATAGCGATTGTTACCGCCTGCCCCTCGTTCTGGGTATGATACAACTGATGTCAGTTGATTTCTTTCTTGGGACATCTTATCGTCCTCCTTTGTGGACACACTGTAAGTTAGCCACCATTTTCAGGGGCTTCGTAATCAATCTCAATGGGGGTGTCTGTAAGCATTACACAGTATTTGTGCAGGATGGCAGCAATCGTTTCCTCTGTCAATTCATGATCCAAGGAACTCATACTCCATGGATAGCGTGGTGGGTAGAGCAAATATTGAGAATTTTCAAAATCATCACAGGCAACTAGCTCGATGCCTTCAGCCTCTGATATGACACGTTGCAAAATAGTCGCTAAGCCCAACTGGTAGTCCTCGTCAAAGTCCATGTAGTCATCCCATGTGGGCGTGTCAATTTCCAGTGCCAGAAAATGCTGTTGGATTTCTGCATTCAATTTAGGGGCGCAGGTCAAGAGTGCCTGCAGTTTTGTTATGTCTGTTGTGTCGATGTGATCAACACAGATTCCATATCCGTAGGTGTGCCATGATTGAAAGCTCATACTGGTTTTCCCTCCTTTAGATGAGGGGCAGAGTCGCAATCGACTCTACCCCTTTGTATTGCACCACTTATGGGTGCCTGGCATATTAGGTTTTCTCTAACGGTTCCTCTGGGGACGCATCATCGTCATCCTCGTCGTCTTCGTCGTCATCATCTCGATGGAACAGTGCATCACACTCCTCCTCGGTATACTGACGATAGGTGATACAGCCTTTCTCTACGGTTGCTTCGCCTGCGAAATAGCTTCCAGACTCCTCATATTCCAAGTGGAAATTCAGGTCAGGAAATAGCGTCGCAAGCTGTTCGACCCACGCAATGGGAGGGCTCCATGCAGTAAGGAAATACATACCGAGTTCTTCACAGTCTTCATCCCAGCCCATGGACTCGGGGTCGATGTTATCGGCGTAGATAATAGCGATAGGTAATTCTTTGAGACTATCTCTGAATTTTCCCCCGCTCCACACCGTGCGTGCTACTTTCATAGCACACGGCGTTCCATCAATTTAATAATTTCTTTTCATAAAGTAAATTTACACGTTGTCGAGCAACATTTTAATTTTCAAGTGGCTCTTTTTTAGCCATAATCCTAAGCTTATTGATTTTTTGAAGTTGGCTTTCATTTGGCTGTAATAGGTCAATATACTTCTGTATGGTGCTACTATTGCTTGCGTGTATCAGGTAGTGCACGTTGATGTGAACAATAATTAAATTGTTGTACTTATCTGTTCCATCAAATTCCTTTGGCTTTTTATGATGACAATGAATTTCATCATATTCCAAAATCTTGCCTGTTACTGCACATTTCCCGTATTGTGCCGCATAAAGTGAAATTCTGTTATCCATAAACTCCACACTTCTATAAATATCCTTTGATTGCATAAGTTTGCGCAGAATACTCATATTCGTATTTAGATTTTTATGAATTTCTTCACGACCATCTTTAGTATATTTATTGACTGTTCGCTTCCTGTTAGTGGGTGGCTTAGTTTTTATATATCCGATTGGGCATACTGGGAATTTGTCAACAAATCTCATTTGAGCACTTTTCCCGTACCTTTCTCTGATATACCTATATTTTTCTAAACTTCCTTGCCGTTTAAGCCGCTTCCTTAGTCTATTAAGCATTACGCAATTGATTTCCCTTGCCATTAGATTTAGGTCTGTGCTGATTTGGGTTGCAATCTGATAGTAGTTATGAACACCAATGACCATTGAATTGTATTGAGTTATAGCTCTCCACGCTTCGTTTAGATTTTTGGGATGCTCAATCTTTTTAATTTGTTCTTTTAATTCTTTTGCAACTTTAATTACAGCCTTATCACACATATGCGAACTAACTATATGCGTGTCTCTTTTTCTAACAGCTTTCATCTTAAAACCTAAAAATTCGGAATAACCTTTTTTGAGATTTACGACCTTTGATTTTTCGTCGCTCACTTCAAGCTTTAGCCTATCATTTAACCATTGTTTTATTGCAACAAAGGCTTTATCAGCGTCACTCTTTTTGCGACAGTAGATTTTGAAGTCATCAGCATATCTGACTATATACATTTCCTTTAGCTTGCTCTTTCGTAACGCCTTGTACATACTACCCTTTTCAACGCTTCCATCTTTATGAACAGTAAACTTATATGGATAGTGCGTAGGATGTTCTTCCCATGCAGTAGCTATCCACCAGTCAAGCTCGTTTAGAACAATGTTGGAGAGTAGTGGTGATAATATCCCACCTTGTGGTGTTCCTCTATCGGGATATATTACCGTATTATTAGGCATAACAATCGGAGCTTTAAGCATTTCTTTGATAGTACAAATCAGTTTTTTATCTCTAATTCCAAGTTTCCACATTTGCTTAATTAGCTTTGAATGATTGACATTATCAAAAAATCCTTTAATATCAATGTCAACTACAAAATGAAGATTTTGATGTTGTATCATTCTCATGCTGTCGGCAATAGCGTTTTCGGCTGACCTGTTAGGTCTAAATCCATAACTGCGTTTGTAAAACTTAGCTTCGCATATTGGCTCCAATACTTGTAGGATACATTGTTGTACAATTCTATCCCATATAGTTGGTATGCCAAGAGGTCTGGTCTTTCCGTTAGGCTTGGGGATTTCAACTCGCCTTACTGCTTTTGGTTTGTACCACGACAATTTGGTTTTGACGATTTGAACATATCTATCACTTGGTATGCGTTCTATCTCTTCAATTGTAAGATTGTCTACACCGCCAGTATAACTTCCACCGTTTCTTTTGATATTGCGGTATGCCAATTTGATGTTTTCATCACTTGCTATAATTTCTGATAAATTATCAAAAATCTTTCCGCACTGACTATCTGCATACAGCTTATCAAAAGTATCTTGCAGGTTATAATATTCAATGTGTCGCAGTTTTTTCTGCTTTGGATTTTTCTGTTGCTTCGAAACCAACACAGGCATCATCTCCTTTCGGATTTGATTTTCTTTGTCATACTCGAAGCTGCATTTACTTACTTTTTGATTGATTTTATCAAACTGACTAATGGCTGTTCCTCGGCTTTCATTACAAAAGCTTCACAGGTCGTGCCATTGCTTTCACAGTAAATTAAGGTGCTTATTTTCTTCGCCACCACCGCCATTTTAGCGTTTTACTGCTTCCGACGTTCCAATAATCCTATCTTTACAGTATATCCTTAGGTGCTTGCTTTGAGCCTGTATGCTTGAAACCGCCTGTAACGGTATATGGAATTTCATAATGGGAAGTCTTACTCTCCCACACATACTCACCCGAAGGTGCACACACATTTCTATGTGCTACGAATTTAGACCCGTACATTCGCAAGTTCGTCAGGTTTTTCAACCATTCTCACCATAGATACTTTATAGACCCCCAGCCTATAGGTTACACCATTCACCTCTGAACAGCTTTCGTTTGTGTTGTTTTCCACAGCCACAGGACGGTAACTCTCAGCTGACTTTACCGAGCGTCAGACCATATTTAATACAGCCTGTCGGAGATTAGGGCGGCGTTTCAAGGCGTTACTCTCTCATTCCACCTGTTGGACTATCAGTTCTCCTAAAAAAAGATTTTTATACTCTTTTTAGTGCACTGCCTTTTAAGCAGCGAACGTCTCGCACTCCCATTTCGTCCCCCAATTGTGGAGATTCCAGTGATAGCCGTCCAATGGTCCCGTATAATCGCCCGCATAGAACTTGGTGATGTCAACAACCCCCCGACCATCAAAGCCAATGTCAATGATTTCTTGGGGCGTTGGCACCGTGGCATTGAAACACAGGTATTTCTCGGTGCAGGGTGTGTCCTCCTCAGTATCGCACTCTCTGGGAGGATAGACTGCAGGTAGCCCGAATGCTCGGTCTACAAAATCCGCAAGGGCTTCGTGACTACCCGTCACGGTGAATTGATTTGAACACCAGTTAGGCATTTTCAAACGCCTCCTTTCAAAGTCGTATAAATTGTTTGATGCGGCTGGACAAGAGCACAGGGAGCCGATTCAAATCAGAAATATCCATAAAGGAATCTCCATAAATCCGCTCCAAGCTTTCCTTGTCGTCACCGATTGCGGCGGCAATGAGTTGCACACCTTTTCGCTTATACTCGTGCTTAATCCCTCGCAGGTCTTCCTCTGCCGCTGTGCCGTAATAGCCGCCGTCAGAGGGCTGGCCATCGGAGATAAGCACCAGTATCTTTACTTCTTCTGGTCGTGGGGATAGTCGCTCTGCCACATAGCGCAGTGCGGCCCCGTCACGGTTACATCCTCTGGAGGACATATCCATCAGTCGATAGCAATCGTCCCCTTTATAGGACTCGAACTCCGCATAAGAGTATAAGTCCACCCCTGACCCAGTGGAATGACCGTAAATCAGAATGGGTATATTGAGGGACTTACAAAAGTCATAGAGGATAATGGACGCTGCTCGGGCATAGGTAATTCTATCTCTAGAACACATTGACCCCGACTCATCCACCAGTAGTCCAACGGACAATTCTGGTGTCTCATTGGGC
>JBCQUZ010000130.1:0-4871 GCA_047173645.1 Rikenellaceae bacterium | reverse complement strand
AGGGATCGGATAAAGGTAAGTCAATACCTCTGCGAAATCTATCCTGATTAACCTTTGCAAGTGCACGATTTTTCACAACCGCAAAGAGATAAGCCTTTATATTAAGTATCTCCTTACCACTCTCGATAAGACTCCACATATCAGCAAAACTATCCTGCACAACATCCTCAGCCGAGTCAATATCACCCACAAAATGCAGAGCATAAAGCGATAACGGACGATAATATGTCCGAAAAAGCGACTCTATATCTACATTTTTGCTATTCATTGTCGAAAAATTTACACACAAATATATTAAATATCTCAACGACAAAGAAATTTCGTCTATCTTTTTGCAAAATAGCACAAAATTCCTACCTTTGTATCAGAGCAAAGAGACACAACGAATGTATCGTTAGCACTTAGAAACGTCACGCAATATGACGATTTAACCACGTTGCAAATCCGTTACCTATTCAACTCTCTCATCTAAAGCTCTCTGATTATCAGCAACATATCCATTAAGGATTCATTTGGATGATAAAACAAAATGGCGGTGCAATTTGTGATCACGAGGTGGGGGCTGGCAAGACGCTAATTATGTGTGTAGCAGCGTATGAGATGAAAAGATTGGGACTTGCGAACAAGCCGATGATTCTTGGGCTCAAGGCAAATGTGCAGGAGTTGGCGCACACTTTTCGCACTGCATATCCCAATGCAAAGGTGCTTGCGCCAGGCAAGAATGACTTCACACCCGACAAGCGAGAGAGGATCTTCAACGACATCAAAAACAATAATTGGGACTGCATAATCCTTACGCACGACCAGTTCGGAATGATACCACAATCACCCGAAATTCAGCGTAATATTTTGCAAGCTGAGTTGGATAGTGTCGATGAGAATTTGGAGTTGCTCCGCTCGCAGGGCGAGAAAGTGTCACGAGGTATGGAGAAGGGGCTTATTAAGCGTAAAGAGAACCTCGCAACCAAACTCAAAGAGATTGCCTACAAGATTGAGGAGCGACGAGATGATGTTGCCGATTTTAAGACGATGGGCATTGATCACCTCTTTGTCGATGAGTCACATCAATTCAAGAATCTAATGTTCAACACCCGCCACGATAGAGTGGCAGGATTGGGGAATAGTGCTGGTAGTCAGCGTGCTTTGAATATGCTTTTTGCTCTGCGCACCATTCAAGAGCGAACTGGTAGAGATTTGGGAGCGACATTTTTGAGTGGTACAACTATTTCAAATTCGCTCACTGAGCTGTATTTGTTATTCAAGTATCTGCGACCTAAAGAGCTTGAGAGGCAAAACATCAAGACCTTTGATGCTTGGGCGGCGATCTTTGCTAAGAAGACTACCGATTATGAGTTCTCGGTGACGAACGAGATTGTGCAAAAGGAGCGATTCCGTTACTTTATCAAAGTACCTGAACTCGCTGCGTTCTATGCTGAGATTACCGACTACCGCACCGCTAAGGATATTGGTATCGACAGACCTGAGAAGAATGAGATAATGCACAATATTCCACCTACACCTCAGCAGGAGGAGTTTATCGAGAGGTTGGTGAAGTTCGCTAAAAATGGTGATGCTACACTGCTTGGGCGTGAGAAACTTTCACCAACGGAGGAGAAAGCGAAGATGCTGATTGCCACCGACTATGCTCGCAAGATGTCACTTGATCTGCGTATGATTGATAGGGGACGATATGATGACCATATCGACAATAAGGCTTCGCACTGTGCTGCAAAGATTGCCGAGTACTATCGTAAGTATGATGAGCATCGAGGAACACAGTTTGTATTCTCCGACCTTGGGACGTATAAGCCAGGAGAGTGGAATCCATACTCTGAAATTAAGCGCAAGTTGGTTGAGGATCATGGCATTCCTGCCCACGAGGTGCGCTTCATTCAAGAGGCTAAAAGTGACACCGCTCGCAAGGCGATTATATCGGCTATGAATGAGGGTTCGGTGCGAGTTCTATTTGGCTCTACATCTATGCTTGGCACGGGTGTAAATGCTCAAAAAAGGGCTGTCGCTATTCATCATCTCGATACCCCTTGGCGGCCGAGCGACCTTGCCCAACGTGATGGTCGAGCGGTCAGAAAAGGCAACGAGGTGGCGAAATTATACGCTGATAATAAGGTAGATGTGATTATCTATGCGGTTGAGAAATCGTTGGACTCTTACAAGTTTAACCTGCTCCACAACAAGCAGATGTTTATCGAGCAGCTCAAAAATAATAGTATGGGTAGCCGCACTATCGACGAGGGGTCGTTGGATGAGAAATCGGGTATGAACTTCTCGGAGTATGTCGCTATTCTTTCGGGTAATACCGACCTATTGGAGAAGGCGAAGATAGAGAAGAAGATCACCGCCTTGGAGAGCGAGCGACAAGCATTTACACGTAGCAAGTCGCAGTCGAAAGCAAAACTCGACAATATCCAATATATCATTAGCGGTAATGATAGTATGATTGCTCGAATTAGTAGCGATATGGCTCTGCTCGACTCTCGAATGCAGTATGATAAGGATGGAGGCAAACTCAATCCTATCACTCTATTTGGTGTAGAGGGGAGCGATCCAAAGAAGATTGGGGCGAAGCTCGCAGAGATAAATGAGCGTGCTCGCACAAAAGGTGCTGAGTTAGATATTGGTACGCTGTATGGCTTTAGGGTGGTTGTGAGAACTGAATCATCGGATAAAGACCTATTCGATATGACCCACAACAAATTTATGGTGATTAGCGAGAATGGCATCAAGTACAGCTACAACAATGGCAACATCGCAGCCGACCCACTCTTGGCTGCTACCAACTTCCTCAGCGCACTTGATAAGATGTCATCACTGCTCGAACGCTACCAAAAGGATAACGAGATACAACGTGCTGATATACCAATCCTACAAGAGGTACTCAGTAGTACTTGGCGCAAAGAGGATGAGCTAAAAGAGCTAAAGGGTGAACTCGCAACGCTGGATCGCAAAATCCAGCTCTCGCTAAAGCCTATTGAGCAGGGTGATGAAGATGCTTTGAAAGTACCTCAGCGTGAGCCGCAGCCTGACGAGGTTACATCCAAAAGCGAAACTATTGTCGCCACCTCACCCTCTGCAATGTTAGAGCAACGCATCACTTTGATGTCGCCCAACAGCCAAGAAGTAGCAGAAAGCATTAAACCTCCAGAGAGCGCACGAGTTAATCGACCATCTAAGGGATTTGGTTTGTAAAATTTATGTTTTTTTAACAAATATTTTGTTTTGGACATAAGTTTGCTTACCTTTGCATCAATAGAACCTGCCAAGCCTCTTTACAATGCTCAAATCGGCGGGTCTTTATTTTTTTATAGCTATGAGTAAAATTACATACAACAAGGTGCATACGCCTCCCAATGATTTAATAACCTTATTAAAACTGAGGGGCTTGACTATTTCTGACGAAACACGGGCTGAACGCTACCTACTAAATATTGGGTATTATCGCCTAAGTGCATATTGTTACCCTTTATTAAAACATCCAAAAGAGTCGCACCGTTACAAGCAAGATGCTACTTTCGATAAAGTTATAGATATGTATCGTTTCGATAAGAAGTTAAGATTGTTGGTATTTAACGAAGTAGAAAAAATTGAGGTTGCTATCCGCTCTGTTATAGTTAATACGGCTTGTGAATATTATGGAGATATATTTTGGATGACTAAATCAACAAACTTTAGTAATAGCCATTATTTCACCAAATTTACAACTGATCTAACAGTAGACCTCAAAAAAAGCTCTGAGGATTTCATTACGCACTTTAACACAAAATATAGTAACCCATATCCACCTGCTTGGATAATTGCAGAGACATTATCATTAGGAACTATTTGTCACATGTACAAAAACATCTCTGACAAGACTCTTAAAAAGCAAATTGCAAAGAAGTTCAATCTGCAACCTAAAGTATTTGAATCTTGGATAATGACACTCGCAGGCGTAAGAAACATTTGTTGTCACCACTCTCGCCTATGGAATAGAGGGCTGCGATTAAAGCCAGTAGTACCAAACAAGGTTTATAAACCTTGGCTATGTGATGTGAATAAAATTGATGTTCACAGGGTCTATTACCGATTATGTATCATTAAATATTTATTGAGTTCCATCATTACGAAGAGCAGCCTCAAAGATAAAATTAATAATTTACTCACAGAGTTTCCAAATATTGACATTCTTGCAATGGGATTTACCGCTGATTGGATTAATGAGCCATTATGGAATGATTAAAAATCCCGCACCGCTAAATTTGCAGTACGGGATCGAAGCTAACGGTGAGTAATCTATGTATGGCTCAATTACTCATCTTCCGCTTGGCTTTTACTGGGTTTGGGCAGGATGGCACCATCTTTTAGGATGCTCTCATCTTGCACAATCTTGTTTAGGATCTTGTTGAATTTCGCTCGCTCGATGGCGCATTTGAGGTTGATAATATCGACAGCTTTGTAGAAGGCGCAACCATCTGATATGTAACCTTTGACCCGATTATCAATTATACCTTGCTCGAAATCCTCATGCGAAATATTAAATAACTTGCAGGTTTCATCTAATGTAAAGTACATATCCATGGGGCGACTCCTCTCGGTTATAGCACTTAGGAACTCTACTATTAATAACGCCTTGCGTTGTTTGTTCACCAGTGAGGCGAACTCTTTCTTTTCTAAAATTACAATTTTCATTTTTACTCTTTGTCTTCCTTTTTAACTTTATCTATCTCTCTTTGACGATAGGCATATACATCATCTGTAACTTCTCAGTAAAGTACACCTGTCGCATAAATAGCTATCAATCAACAACATATGATTATTACTAAAAATTTATCTAAAAATAATATTACAAAAAGTTGTAGTAATACCTTAATTTA
>JBCQUZ010000129.1:0-4938 GCA_047173645.1 Rikenellaceae bacterium | reverse complement strand
AGAATAACCCCGAACTACCACTTGCACGCTATGATTATCGCTTTGACGAGAGTGCAGTCGAGGAGCTAACCGCCAAAGGTTATGAAGTGGCAGTAGTTGATTGGTGCAGGGAGTGCCCAGTTGAGCCAAACTATGATGATTTCGAGGACGAGGCAGAATGGAATGCCGAGATGGACGAATATGGCAGGGAGACCCAAAAGCTATTCGACCAATACCAAAGTGGCAAAGTCAAGATGTATGCACTAATTGGTTCGCAGGGTGTAACACTCTCATATCTAACGCTATCATCATCTTCGTCAAGCTCCGTTGCAGAGACACCTTTGATGAAGTTGCAGAGCCAAGATAAGCGCAACAAGGAGATTGCCACAGAGAAGTCAATCGCAGAGATCAAAGATTTGGTTAAGGGTCTCGATGTTACGCAGGGCGATTTCTCAGCCTTTGAGGAGCAGATAACTTACTTCGCAATGGCAAAGGCACTCCGCAGTGAACACTTTGCAATGGTCGGTTTTGAGGATAAAAACTACCTCACAGACGAGGATAGATGGACTTTGGTTTACAACCTAACGGACGAAAAACGCACCATCATCAAGCGTGACTACATCGTCAGCACCCTAAGCGATGCACAGCGAGGAAACTACACCGCAGTAATGCTCTTAGGCTATGCCGAGCAACACGCAGATGAGCAGATGAAAGAGATCCAAGCGACCCACAACGAGGTCTACGAAAAGAGACACGAGCGCATTATGGAGAAAATCGCAGTAATTGAGAACGAGTAATAATTCGGTGGTATTTGGTACTATAAAGTATTATAATACTAAATACCACCCTAAAACCCCTATAAAATGAGCCAACAAAATAGTTTAGGAGCAATAAGCACCTGCCCCAACGGAGCGGAGAAATACACCTATTTCAACCTAACACCAAGAGCAAAGACCAAGTTAGGCAGGAGGTGTCAATATGAATATCGCCACCTCGATGGACAGTTGTTCTCTTGTGTTGGACACAACTTAGAGCATTGCCGAGAAAAGCGAGACGAGTGGTTGGAGAGTATTAGTTGTAGCTAATATACAGCTAACATTTAACTCACAATCAACTAATATTCAGCTAACAGAAAAATATTAGTTGAATATTAGCTAATTATTAAAATGCACAATAACAGACAATTACAATATGAATACAAGAATTATCACCGTATCAAATAACAAAGGCGGAGTAGCTAAGACAACCACCTGCGTAACACTACTTCACGCACTCGCAAAGAGAGGTTTTAGAGTGTTAGGCATCGACCTCGACCCACAACGCAACCTCTCGATAGCATTGGGGGCAAAGAGTAAAGAGACAATCGTAAATGCATTCAACGACCATATCAATATGGTGGAAGATACTATGCTGCCCATCGAAAATATCCGAGAGAATTTAGATGTTGTAGGAGCATCACCAATGCTGGAGGGAATGGAGCAGATGTTGGTGGCGCAACCATCGAGGGAGAATATCCTAAAGGTATTCATACAGCGCACACTCAAAGTTGAGCATTACGACTTCATCATTCTCGACACCCGACCAAGTTTAGGTGTACTCACCACTAATGCCATCGTTGCATCAACCGATATTATCGTTCCAATCGAAACGGACTTTTTAGCTATTCAAGGAGTATTGGATCTTATCAAAAAGCTAAAAAGAATAATCCAACTCACCAACCCCGACCTAAACATCTTAGGATTTATCGCCACCAAATATAACAAGGGGGTTAATATGAACGACAATGCGTTAAAGTATCTCTACGATACCTACAAAGATATAATGTTCGAGAGCGTTATCCATAAAAACATCGCCCTATCGGAGTCAATATCAAAGTGCATCTCAATCTTTGATTACAAACCCGACTCCAGAGGTGCTGCGGATTACGATAGCCTAACGGACGAGATATTAACAAGACTAAATGAATAACGATGAAAGGTTCAGATTTTTTCAGCAACCTCCGAGATACGGAGGATGCAGAGTATGACTTTACTCTACCGACCAAAGGTAATGTGCCACCAAATACCAACGACGTTGTGCAGAGCCTATCACAGGAGAAGGGGGCAAACAACATAAATATTACTATCACAGTAAACAAGGAGTTGTTCGCCAAGATTGACAGCCTCCAAAAAGCAATCCAAGCCAAGAGCAATGCACGCATAAGCAAGAGTAAGGTAGTTGCTAAAATATGCGAGCAATTTCTTGAAAACTACGATATTAGCTAAATGTTAGTGGAGCTAATAATCAACTCACATTTTACTCATGTCCTACTCATTATTAGTTAATAGTTAGCTAATAATGAGTTAATAATTCGCTAATAATTTTGTCGGGAATAGTTTTCAAACTAATATATTTGAAAACTATTCCCGATTCTATTCTAAGGCAGAGCCAATACAAAGGTGCTAAATCAAGATTTAGCCAATATCTATTCCTATTCCCTTTGTCTATCCTCCACATTGTCGGCTGCGATTGACAACTCACTCATTCTTCATTACGAGTGCAAAGGTATTTCCAGTCGCTTGGCGAAGAAACAACATCGAGCAGCGTAGCTGTTTGCGCTGAAATCTCCACACTCCTCAAGAGGTAGTATTTCAGCGCAAAATAGTGTCGCTTCTACTCCTTACACCTTATTAGCACACGAAACGAAAAATGACCGAGCTGACAAATAACGCATATAGCTTAAAAAAAATGTCGGATAGACGAATAGGAAAATTTTTGAAACTCAAATTCCCTCACCTCCAAATCCACATAAATTGCAAACACTTAATAGCTTACAACAATGATGACAACAAACAGAATCAGCCTACTTGGCAACGCAACACGTAAAGCAACTATCAAGACCTTTGACGATGGCAACCGAGTTGCACAACTATCACTCGCCACCAACGAGCGAGGTTTCACCACCAAAAGCGGTATCGTAGTACCAGAAAGAGTCGATTTCCACACACTTATTATCAAGGGTGGATTGGTAAATGTAGCCGAGAAGTACATCGACAAGGGGTCAAAGCTATGCGTGATTGGTACACTTCGCTACCGAGACTTCACAACTAACGAGGGGCAGAAGTGCCGTGTCGCTGAGATTCACGTTAAGGAGATTGAATTGCTTGGAGGTAAGAGAGCCGACACACATAATCAGCTAAACACGGAGGAGATGGCAGTCGAGCAAAAGGTGGTCTACACTTCAAATGACGATGATGATGACTTGCCATTTTAACGAGTAACAGAGTCGCAAAAAAAGGTCGGACTTTCATCCCACGAGGGGACGAAAGTCCGATTTTCTATTGTTTACAAAATAGTTTAATTTAGTACACCATTATTGATATTTGCACAAATATAGCCATTTTTGATACTCTCAGCACCATCTCTGAGCAGGTCTATAATCTGCTCATACCATAAATCTTTGCTAATATCAAAACCCTCAATATGAAGAGTTTCATTTTGTGCAAATAGCTTATCGAGAGATGGGTCGTCATCCTCTGACTCCAGCCACTCATCAAGATGAATAGCAATTCGCCCATCGAGGTCGAACCAACATCCATCGAGGTACTCCGCCAGCGACTCTGCAAATGTCTCTTTGTTCAACTCCTCCTTGAGGGCTGCAAATAACATTTTATCACCTTTAGTTATGAGTAGTGGTTCTATTTCTGAGAAGATAAACGCTATGCACTTCTTTTGGTTCATAATTTTTTAGATTAGATTTATGCAAATATAGTTATTTTCAGCCATTTTATCCTACCCTCCGCTCCGCAATTTCTATATATTCGGGATTTAGCTCGAAGCCGATGTAGTTGCGCCCTGTGCGTTTGGCAACGATGGCGGTTGTGCCACCACCCATAAATGGGTCGAGGACTATGCCATCTTCGGGACTTCCTGCGAGGATTGGGGTCTCAACGAGCTTGGTCGGGAACATCGCAAAATGCCCCTCCTTGCTCCCCTCAAATGGTATCTTCCATACCGCACGCATATTGCGCCCTTTAGGGTTGCTGCGCATCATCTTGTCGCAGGGTGCGCCACTAATCTCTTTGTAGACACCATTCTTGCCATTGCCACTCATCGGGTATTCATACCTCTTGATAGTTGATTTGGCATAGGGTTCAAACTGCTGATTAAAAGCATACTTCTGAGACTTAGTGAAGAAAAATAGCTTTTCATAATCTTGACTAAATCTATCCTTAGCGCACGATGGTATGCACGATGGCTTATGCCAAATAATCTCGTTGCGCAATATCCACCCTGCACCAATCATCTCATCGGCAAATTTATTAGGGATATTACAGAGGCTCTTGTTGTGGTAGCTATCGGCAAGGTTCACCCACAGTGTACCACTTGGCTTGAGTACACGCCTGCACTCATCGAATATCTCGATAAGGTGCGCCACAAATAACTCTCGTGTCGGCTCTTGCCCTAACTGACCACTCCAACCATCGCCCCACTCAACATCTACAATGCCATAATCTCGCATCTGAAAGTATGGCGGAGATGTGACGATGCAGTCAATAGCGTTGTCGGGCAACGATCGCAACCCTAACAACGCATCTATATTGTGTATCTTATTCAGCTCCATCATCTATATTCTCATTTGTGAAACTATACGTGTACTTTTGCTCCTGCCCAAAATTGTCCTCGATGTAGATGTCTATTGTCTGAGCATCGGTGCAGTTGGAGGTGTAGTAGAGGCGGAACTCCTCTCGGTCGAGTGGGTAGCGGTCGTTGGGTAGGAACAGTGTGCCATCATCCATTCTTAGCTCTCCCTCGCCATCGGGTTGGAAGTAGCGGATTGTGAATTTGGCATCGTCGTAGTCGCCATTTTTTAGGAGTTGGCAACGTATCTCGGCTGTCTCGCCTAACTTGATTTCACTCTGCACAGGCATCGTTTGCAGCGCAAAGTCGTAGACCTTTTGCACCTCGATTTTATCCTCA
>JBCQUZ010000128.1:0-4979 GCA_047173645.1 Rikenellaceae bacterium | reverse complement strand
CACTCGGGGATGGAGGGATGGATAATTCATCTAAAAATAGATGGTAATCTTTATCGTTCTTATGAACATCTACAAGTGCAAAATGCTCTAAAATTCCTTCGGGTAGAAGGATGCTTATGGGGTCTAAATTCTCTTTCATGGCACAAAGCTAAAAAATATTTATTATTTTTCTCCACTGGAATTTCAGATTGATCCTTTATCCGCACAAAAAGTTAAGCGGTCATTTTATCCTTATTAGATTTGTAATAATTGCTCCAAAATTCATCAATCGTTAGATTGTCCAAAGCCGCATGCCTGCGCTTTTTGTTGTAAAAAGTTTCAATATACGCAAAAATTTTATCTCTCGTAATTTCAACATTTTTCACCCCTATCCTATATATCAACTCCGTTTTTAAGGTCTTGAAAAAACTTTCAGCTACAGCATTGTCCCAACAATTACCCTTGCGAGAATTACTTCTCACAACACCGTATTTGTCTAGAATAGAGATAAATTCATTACAAGTATATTGCGAACCTCTGTCCGAGTGTAACATCAGCCCATGGGCTGATGTTACACTCGGAGCCCTACGTCCTATAGCACTTTTAAATGCTACTACAACAGTGTTTTCGGCACTCATATCACTACTAAGGCTCCACCCAACTACCCTACGATCAAACAGATCGATGATTGTTGTTAGGTAGTCGAAACCTCCTGTGACACGGATGTAGGTGATGTCCGAAACCCAAACTTTATTGGGTTCCAAAACCGTAAAGCCTCGATCTAACAAGTTGTCTGCTATGTGGTTATTGTGTTTCGAATCGGTAGTGCAGACCTTAAATTTCTTGGTCAATAGACTCTTTATACCCATCTCACGCATATATTTCTGCACCGTAGGACGAGATATTGGAGTACCCGAATAGTGCAAATCTGCGGTGATTCGCACCGAACCATACAACCCTTCTGAAGTGTTGTAACTATCTTTTATCTTTGACTTTAGAGTCTCTTTTTTATCCGCCTTTAGGTGATATTTTTGTTTGCGCCAATCATAATACGAACGAGTGCTTACCTTTAAGCACTGAGCCATCTTTACGACATTAAATCTATACCTATGAGTATCTATAAACTCATATTTTACTTGTCGGTTCGTGAAAAGAAGGCTATCGCTTTTTTTAATATTTCGAGGTCTAACTCTCTATCCTTTAGCTCTTTCTCTAATTCTTTTATTTTTCGTTGATCATCTGTTAGGCGTGCGTTGCCATGACCTGGAAAGCTATTTTCGCCATAGGTTTCAAAATCTTTGCGCCACTTGCCCAGTGAGCTATCTGAAATTCCTAGCTCCTTGGCGGCTTGAAGAACACTTACGCGTTCGTAGCTTAATTTGACTGCACGCTCCTTGAAGGGCTTGTCGTAATGTTTTCTTGTTTTCATTGGGTTGTTGTTTTATCCGTCTTTTCTTATGTGCGGACAAAGCTAACTATTCCAAATTATGAATAGTATTTTAACCACATTACTAATAACGATATATTACAATGCCTCCTTGATTTTCCAAACAAATGCTTTGAGTCCTTGGCGTTTGGTTACAGCGTCGAGTTGGCGTAGGGCATCGAGTATGGGGGTGATCTTCTCGTCGTCGACCACCGCCATAATTGATGAATTCATTGAGGGCCAGGCGTGGGTACCTAGGTGCGGTTCGCCATCGACCGATCCGCAACCTGTTGTGAGATCCCATTTGGTGTAGCCTCGCACTTCGAGTTTGTCGAGAACTTCGTGTACTCGATCTGTTAGCGCTTGGTTGTATGATATGAATATTGCTTTCATTGCTCAATTAGTTTTATTGTTGTTCCACTATTAATTTTGCTTGCTCTTCGCGTCGAGCTGCTATTTTGTCGCTCTTCTTCTTTTGGCGACGGATTTGTCCGTTGACCATCACCGAATAGAATATTGGCACCACGAGGAGAGTTAGAAGGGTCGAGAATGTTAGACCTCCAATTACAGCGATACCCATCGGTTGCCACGTCTCGGATCCCGCCCCCGTACCCAATGCCATAGGCAACATACCGAGGATTGTGGTGAATGATGTCATAAGCACAGGGCGTAGACGGCTCTTTGCTCCAGCATATACCGCGTCGTAGACCTTTTCGCCACGCTCCACAAGCAGGTTCATATAGTCGATCATCACAATACCATTTTTGGTCACAATACCCACTAACATTATGGATCCAATAAGTGCGATGATAGACATCGGAACATTGGTCAAGAATAGAGCATATATAACTCCCGTGAAGGCTAGCGGAATGGTAAACATAATGATGAAGGGGAACAACAGTGACTCAAATTGCGTCGCCATAACGATGTAAACCAACACCACGATAAGCATAAAGAGCATACCCATATCGGAGAATGCCTCTTGTTGATCTTCGATTGTTCCTCCAATCTCGATGTCGATACCATCGGGTGCGTGGTAGTTGTCGAGGATCTTTTGAATATCTGTGATAACCTCACTTAGCGCCACACCTGCACCCATAGATCCCTCTACGGTTACGATACGTTGACGATTTTCGCGTTCGATGGATGGAGCAGAGAATACCTCTTCGATATTCGCCACCTCGCTTAGGCGTACAGGGCGACCTGTTGAGGTGTAGAGGGTGATATTCTCGACATCGGTTAATGATTCGCGCTTCTCCTCTTCGTAACGAACGATGATGTCATACTCGTCGCCATCTTCGCGATATAAACTTGCGGTGTAACCATTCATGCGATTGCGTACGTAGTAAGCCGCTGTGTAGTAGTCTAATCCGTGGTAGCTGAGCTTTTCGCGGTCGAACACCACATTATATTCGGGGCGAAGATCGTCGCGTGAGAGTTGCACGTCGCGGATGCCTGGAATCTCTTTTATGAGTCCCATAAGATCTTGAGCCACAGCATTTGACTCTTCGATGTCGTAACCAAACACCTTGACTTCGGCAGTACTACTTCCCGATGTTCCACCTTGAGATCCTCCAGGCATTACGGTGTATGAACGTACCTCGGGGATTTTATCTAGTTCGGCACGCAGAACATCGGACATTTGGTGGATTGTTCTATCGCGCTCGGTAGATGATACCGCCGCACGCATATTGTAGTTTATGATGTATGAGCCTGTGGTTTGCATCGCCGCAAAGGCATCATCCGATGAGTTAGCTCCCGACGATGTAGATACAACGCTGATTTCGGGTAACTTATCGGCAATGATTTGATCTATCTGGCGAGCGATCTTTGCTGTATATTCGACCGAAAGATTTTGTTCTAACTTCACGATTGCCGAAATACGGCTATTGTCCGAAGGGGGGAAGAACTCTGTTGCGATTTTGCCTGTGCCCACAAGTGCCAATGATGCTATAAATGAGAGTGCTACAATTGCAAGTGTTATGCGACGATGACCTAGAACCATTCTAAGCATTGCAGCATAGGCACGATCCAACCACGCCAAAAATTTGTCGATAGGTTTATATACAATACCAATACCTTTATAGTCGTGAACTCCACCACCTTCGGTGAGGATATATGCCGACAACATCGGGGTGAGGGTGATAGCTGCAAGGGTCGAAACACTCACCACAATAGTCACAATCCATCCCAACTCGCGGAACATGATTCCCGACATTCCCGAGATCATCGTGAGCGGAAGGAATACCGCCGCCACAACCAATGTTGTTGCGATAACCGACAACCACACCTCGTTTGTCGCATATATCGCCGCCTCCTTGGGGCTCGATCCCTTCTCGATATGGCTCGTGATATTTTCGAGCACAACAATGGCATCATCCACAACCATACCTATGGCTATGGAGAGCGACGACAAAGATATGATATTGAGTGTCGATCCTGTGGCAAAGAGATAGATAAATGAGCAGATGAGCGAAATCGGGATAGTGAGACATATGATAAATGTCGCGCGCCATCTTCCCAAGAAGAACATCACAACCAATACCACAAATATAAAGGCATACATGATACTATCCGACAGTGAGTTGATACTATCGGTGATCTCTTGTGATCCTTCGAAGATTAGATCCAACTTAACATCCTTTGGCATCGATTCCATGATGGCAGGCAACCTTTTGTTGATAACCTTAACAATATCAACGGTGTTGGCACCCGACTGCTTTTGGATCATCACGCGCACACCCAAGCGACCGTTGAGGCGCTCATCCATAGTTGATGTTTCGAGTGTATCGCGAATTTGTGCAACATCCGAAAGGCGGACTGTGCGTCCGTTGCGGTTAGATACGATGATGTTATTTAAATCGTTGCTCGACGAAAATTCACCATCGCTCTTAAGTACATAAGTATTTGATCCTACGTCGATTGTTCCAGCTGGAATATTTACATTTTCCAGAGCAATGATTCCTCCCAACTGCTCCACCGTAAGTCCATAGGCTGCCAATCTATCGGGGTTTACATTGACTTGAATCTCACGCTCGGGAGCTCCAATGATACTCACCGCACCCACTCCAGGCACACGGTTTAGAACATTCACAAACTTCTCGTCGAGGATCTTCGCCAATGCAGGGTAGCTCTCGTCGGCGGTGATTGCCACCATCATAACGGGCATCATCGAGGTCGAGAATTTAAAGATCGTGGGGTAGTCCACATCGTCGGGCAATAAACTTTGGGTACGGCTCACAACATCACGGATGTCGTTGGCAGCCTCCGTAAGATCCGATCCATATTCGAACTCCAGCGACACGATTGAGTAGTTGTCGGATGAAGTAGATGTGATCTTGTCGAGGTTTTCCACGGTGTTGAGGTTATCCTCCAACACGCGTGTTATATTGGTCTCAATGTCGTCGGCATTACCTCCTGCATAGGTGGTGATAACCGAGATTGCGGGGATCTCGATTTCGGGGTATTGATCCACCGAAAGATTTTGGAGCGAGAAGAAACCAAAGATCATTATACCGATGAATATCAATGATGTAGAGATCGGTTTTCTTACTGAACTTTCATATATTTTCAT
>JBCQUZ010000027.1:0-29277 GCA_047173645.1 Rikenellaceae bacterium | reverse complement strand
TCGACTGAGCCGCTTCGTACTTGCGCACATAGCGATCTACGGTCTTGCGATCGATGCCTAATTGGCGGGCGATGCCGCGCTTACTTACACCTTTGCTATGCAGGTGTAAAATTGAATTCTTATCCATTATCGATAACATTTTGTGCTATTTTTTGTGGGGTGATTACACCCTCTAAAAATAGCTGATTTATTTATTTTTCGGGCTATCGATATGGCCCCTTTTTCAATTATTTATTGGCCCCTTTTTGGATTATTATATACACGAGGGTGCGGTACGTGTGATTTTCGGTTCTACGGATATGTTGGGAACGGGTGTAAATGCACAAAAAAGAGCTGTTGCGATTCATCATTTAGACTCTCCGTGGCGACCGTCAGATCTGGCGCAGCGTGATGGTCGAGCGATTAGAAAAGGTAATGAAATTGCGAAGCTATATGCTGATAATAAGGTAGATGTGATTATCTATGCGGTGGAGAAATCGTTGGATTCTTACAAGTTCAACCTGCTCCACAATAAGCAGATGTTCATCACTCAGCTAAAGAGTGGGGCGATGGGCGCACGTACCATTGACGAGGGTACATTCGATGAGAAATCGGGTATGAACTTTAGTGAATATATGGCGATTTTGTCAGGCAACACCGACCTTTTGGATAAGGCAAAACTTGAAAAGAGGGTCGTAGCGTTGGAGTCTGAGCGCAAGGTGTTCAACAAGAATCGCCACAACTCGAAGTATCAGTTGCAGCACGTCGAGGGGCTACTTGCCTCTCATCAAGCGACGCTCTCTAAGATGGAGGCAGATATGAAACTCTTTGGTGAGCGGATGCAGTTCGACAAGGAGGGTGGCAAGCTCAACCCGATAACATTGATAGGTGTAGATGGTAGCGACCCCAATAAGATTGGTGAGAAGTTGGCAGATATAAACGAACGTATGCGCACAGGTGCAGGTGAGTACCGTGTGATTGGCTCGCTCTATGGGTTTAATATTGTGGTAAAAACGGAGTCGTCAGGCAAGGACATTTTCGACCTATCGCATAATAAATTTATGATTGAGGGAGTCCACGAGGGTGAAAATGGCGTGCGTGTGAAGTACCACTATAACAATGGCAACATCGCCGCCGACCCAAAACTCGCCTCGCTCAACTTCCTCAATGCGATGGAGCGTATACCGAAGCTAATCGAGCAGGAGCAGGTGAAGATCACCAACCTCCAGCAGGATATACCCGTTCTAAAGAGTGTCATATCTGGCGAATGGAAAAAGGAGGATGAGTTGAAAACCCTAAAAGCCGAAGTTGCCACGCTGGAGCGTAAAATAACCCTCTCGCTAAAACCCATCGATCAGAGTGACCAAAGCGCAGAGCAGTCGCAGGACAGTGGGCAAACGGCAAGCCAAAGTACACCAATCTCCCCAGAGCCTCAGCAACGAGGGGTTCGTATCTAAAATACCTTCGCACAAATTATGTGCGAAGGTATTTACTCTCTTCTACGAATGAATCACACTATTTCCAATTTGAATAATTACTGGTTGGCGACTCTCTACAAGAGGACGTTTAATTCTATCCCGAATCCACTCTCGGATAGGTCTACAATAACCACCCTTGCACCTAAAAGCAAGGGCGATTACAACATCCAAATTATAAAATGTAGTGCCTTCTTTTGATGTTGCCACATTATATTCAAGTAGCTCTTCACTCCTAAATAGCTCTCTGAGGTTGGCTGTGACACTCTGTATATGCACACCCAAGAAATCAGCTATCTCATACTTCGATAGCCAAACATTGCCGTCATCTGCCAACTTGACAAATATAGTAACCGTGCCATTCGGTTTATGTTCTATATGCAGTTCTCCTCTATTCATCTCCACTTCTATTGATATTATATCCAATAGGTCGTCTTGGTATTGGTTCTGGCTCAGGCTTGCTAATTAACTCTGTGAGGGCTTGATATAGTTCATTAAACTGAGCATCTGTGCTAATCTCCAACTGCTCGATACGTTCCATTAGCTCTTTGTAGCCAATTATCATTCGTCGCATCTCGACAAACGCTCGCATTATTGATATGTTTACCTCAATGGCTCTATCGGAGCGAAGAACCGATGACAACATAGCGACTCCCTGTTCTGTAAAAGCCATAGGCAAGGATAGTCCAAAGTTGTATGTGGGGGGTATCACATTTTGTGATACCCCTATCTCTAACAGCGTGTTAGCCTCATCTTTGGTAAGAACAAACATAAAATCACTCGGAAAACGTTGTTCATTACGTTTAACCGCTTGCTTGAGTGCTCTGGTCTGGACTTGATACAAATCCGCCAGATGCAAATCCAACATAACCCGATGACCTCGTATCTCGAAAATCTTATTCTGTATTACTGTTATATCCATATACTATAATATTATTTATCTGTTGTACCTGTTTTCTTTAAATTATCGTCATTAGACTCAAGCATATCTTCAATATCTGTAAATTGATCTGATAGCCCCTCCATATCTTTTGAGATCTTATCGTTGGTGATACGAGCGTATATTTGAGTGGTTTTGATATTAGTATGTCCTAACATTTTAGATACTGTTTCTATGGGTATTCCCTTAGCCAATGTAGTGGTGGTCGCGAACGTGTGGCGGGCTAAATGGAAAGTTAGAACCTTCTGAATACCAGACACATCCGCTATTTCCTTCAAATACTGATTTGTCTTTTGATTAGAAATTATAGGCAAGATTTTACCATCTGGTAGGCGACCTTTATACTTTGCCAAAATCATTTTCGGAATAGCCAGTAGTGGTACATTAACAGGAGTGTTTGTTTTCTGTCGTTTCGTCATAATCCATACACCACCATCAAACGAGGTTCTAATATTTTCTGATGTTAGATTCTTAAGGTCGATGTAGGCAAGTCCGCAAAAGCAGCTAAAGAGGAATACGTCCCTAGCCTGATCCAACCTCTCAGCGGCAAACTCCTTCTGTGCGATGATAGCAATCTCCTCTTTGGTTAGGAATCCTCTATCTACTTTTTCTAACTTTATTTTGTAGTTGGCAAATGGGTCGTGATGTAGCCAGCCGTTGTTGCGAGCTATAATAATTATACGTTTAAAGAATTGGATAAATTTAGCGGTTGTGTTTGCGTTGCACTTAGCCTCTACTCTTAGGAAGTTATCAAAGTCTGATATAAACATATGGTTTACCTCCTTGAGGCTTACATCAGATCTGTTGTAACGTTTTTTCATAAAGTCTGTAACACGAGTGCGAGTCACCTTATACTTTTGTAAGGTTGATTTACTCTTGCTTATTCCGACCAGACTTTCACAATCTTCAATATGTTTATCGAATAGCTGTAATAGCGTCTCACCTTTGACCATCACTCCGAGGTAGGCATTGCGCACCTTTTCGGCAGTAACGGTAAGTTCCCTATCTGAAATGCTACGATAGTGGTTAATGATTACGCTTCGGATATTATCCAATGTTGTGTTAATCTCGGCAGCCTCACCACTTTTTCCAATAACACGGGTAGTCTTCGTGTCCCACAGGTGAGGCTCAATGTCGAGTTTACTGCTAAATTGCACCATATCGCCACCGATAGTGATGCGAATCATAATAGAGGCTCGTCCCTCTTTGTTTACGTAGTTCTTGCGGAGATAAAAAAGAACCCTAAATGTACTGCTCATAACTCTAAATTTTCTGTAACGATTTGCACTGCAAAGTTACTGTTAAACAATAATTATTGAGCTATCAGAACACTGTCAAGTTCTGTCATTTTGCTGTCAATTAGCGAGTTGCTGCAAAATCGTTACAAAAAAGGGCTTTCAAAAAGTCCTGTAACGAATTTGTAACTCAACTATGACAGAAAAGCGTAAAAGATGTGGAGAATACTGACAGATAAAGGCACAAAAAAAGAGCGTAAATCATTGATTTATCGCTCTTTTACCGCTAACTTGCTGTTTTTCAACAGCTTACTGGCGGAGAGAGGGGGATTCGAACCCCCGGTACAGTTACCCGTACGTCAGTTTAGCAAACTGGTGGTTTCAGCCACTCACCCATCCCTCCTGACCTTTGCTTTGTATCTCAAAAGCGAATGCAAATATAAGAGTTATTTTGGTAATTGCAAAATATTTTACACTCTTTTTTGCGCTAAAATGCTATTTTATATTGGCTAAAAATGCTATCTGTCTATTTTTCAGCCTTAAGCATCTCTTCAGCTGTTTCTAGTGCCGAGTAGAAATCTTCGCCAAATCGTCTTACGATTGAACTTTTTAGTGATTTATAGACAGGGATACCCATCCTTTTTCCATTTTTGCAGGCATCCGAACAGACGCTCCATCTATGGTAATTTAACCCAACGGTGCCGTTCGAGAGATTGATTAGGCGAATAGGGTAGAGGTGGCACGAAATCGGTTTTTGGAACGAGCATTCACCCTTAAGCCACGCCTTTTCGATGGCGCAGAGCGTTATGTCGCCTTCGGTGTAGGCATAGGCGCACTCCGCATCATTCACAAGTGGGGTGGTGTAGTCACCATCTTCGTCGATTACTATAAAGCCATTTTGCTCTATGGATTCGATTCCCGCTGGGGTCATATAGGGTTTGTAGTTGGGGTATTCACTCTCCAATATATCTATCTCATCAAACTCTAGCGGAGCCCCTGCATTACCCTCTACGCAACAAATACCTTTGCATTTGGTGATGTCGCAAGCAAATTTTTCGGTCAACAAGTCGATTGCTACGATCTTGTCATCTATCTCGATCATCATACTCTTTGTTGGCTTTTGTAGGTGTCGTCAATTGCTATTGTGAAGAACTCTCCGACGCTCATTCCTGTAGCGCGAATTTGTTGTGGTATGAGGCTTCCTGAGCTCATGCCTGGGATTGAGTTCACCTCTATCATATATGGAATGCCTGCATCGGTTACGATGAAATCAACTCGCACTACTCCACGGCATCTACACGCCTTATAGACCGCACGCGTTGCGTTGTTAAGAGCCAATTTGATCTCTTCGGTGATTGGTGCTGGGGTGATCTCTTCGCTCGCACCTGCCGTATATTTTGCCTCTGTTGAGAAGAATGTATCACCTTTGGGACGGATCTCTGTGATGGGGAGGATATACTCTTTGTCGGCAGTTATCATCACTCCACATCCCATTTCGCGACCAACTATCGCCTCCTCGATCAACACTTCATCGCTTTCGGAAAATGCTAGCTCCAAAGCCGCCGAAATTTCACCTTCGCTCTCGACCTTGCTCACTCCAAAGGATGAACCACTTGCATTGGGTTTTATGAACATTGGTAAACCTAGCTCTTCGATTAACTTTGCTGAATCAACACTCTCGCCTCGATGCAAAAATATCTCCTTTGCTAAAGCTACTCCGCACCCTGCAACTGCACGTTTGGTCGAGAGTTTATCGAATGTAATAACCGAAGAGGTCATTGAGCACGAAGAGAATGGGATCTCCATCATCTCTAAATATCCCTGCAATTTTCCATCCTCGCCAGGTGTGCCGTGGATGATTATGAGTGCGTAATCGAATATCGTTTTTTCGCCATTTATGGTGAGTGAAAAATCATTTTTATCGACAAGGTATCTCTCACCCGAAGGGGTTGTGTAGCTCCATTCGCGGTGGTGAACATCTATGAGTGTAATATCATATTTTGAGTCACCTAGAGCCTCTTTGATTTGTGCTGCGCTGTTGAGTGCGATCTCTCTTTCGGATGAATCGCCACCTGCTAGAAGCGCTATTTTTAATCTGTTCATATCTTTCTATGGATTATAAATATCTGTGTGCCTAAATTTTAATATCTCTTGGATTATGTTTTTGAGTTCCGTTGCTTGTGTATGCAAAGGATCAATTGCGAGTGCTCTATTGAAGTCATTTAGTGCCTCACCCCATTGCGAATTATGGAAATATAGGGCACCTCTCTCTGCATAAATATCTGCCGAAGGTGCGCTATCTATTGCGTCGGTGAGTCTCAGTAAAAGTGATTCTGGAGTCCAAAGTTCCTTTGAATGAATATACTCTAACACTTTTGGTGTCAACATTTTATCAACCGCTTTGGAGCGCATAAGTCCTTCCCTAATTTCGGTCGATGAATAGTCGAAATAAGGAGCATCTTCGAGCACCGTTATACGATCCAAATAATGATCTATAACCTCTCCGCGTCTTGGATATACATATATATTATAGGTATTCAAAATCTCCTCATAGCTCCTCCACTTATCAAATTGTCCAATTATATCGCCTCCCATAAGTATTGAGAATTGACAATCCGTGCCATAATTTTGGCTCAAGTGGCGTAGTGTATTAATGGTGTAGGATGGTCTATCCAACATAAATTCAATAACCGAAGGTTTGATTCTGTCGGGATATTTTGACTCCGCACACGCAATCTCCGTCATCTCGTATCTATCCACTTCGGGTGCTAGGTCTGTGGCGTTTTTAAGGGGGTTGCGTGGCGAGACAACAAGCACAACTTCGTCGCACAGGTTTTGCTCCACTGCATACTCCGCGAGGGCAATGTGCCCTCGGTGTATTGGGTTGAATGACCCAAAATATAACATTGTTCTACGCACCTTTACTACTCGCTTAAAAATTTGGCGATCACATCTTCGGTTGCCGATACGGCATCTTCCAAAATATCGTTAATTATGATATGGTCAAATTCGGGTGATTTAGCGATCTCTGCCTCCGCTTTTGCCACTCGCTTCTCGATTACATCCATTGCATCGGTTGCTCTGCCGACCAATCTGCGACGAAGCTCTTCGACCGATGGAGGCATTACAAAGATTGAGCAGGCATCCGATCCGAAGATACTCTTTAGGCGCACTCCACCCATCACATCGACATCAAATATTATGGTGTTGCCCTTAGCCCAAATTCTCTCCATCTCGCACTTTAGGGTGCCGTAGCAAGTGCCAGTATATACCTCTTCCCACTCCACAAACTCATCTTGTTGTGCGCGAGCCGAAAACTCCTCTGAGCTAAGGAAATAATACTCTTTGCCATCTTGCTCTTCACCACGAGGTGCGCGCGAAGTTGCCGAGATTGAAAATTCCAATTCGGGAAATTTGGTGAGTAGTTGGTTTATTATCGTGCTTTTGCCACTGCCACTTGGAGCGGAGAATATAATTAGTTTCTTTGACATATATAGATTATAAAATGTTGAGTACCTGCTCTTTGATCTTCTCTAATTCATCCTTCATTTGAACCACAAGACGTTGGATTTCGGCGTTGTTTGCCTTGGATCCCATGGTGTTGATCTCTCGTCCCATCTCTTGGGCTATGAATCCAAGTTTGCGACCTACGCCCTCCTCTTCGGCGGAAACTTCGCGGAAGTATTCACAGTGGTTCTTGAGGCGCACCTTCTCTTCGGTGATGTCTAGCTTCTCGACATAGAATATCATCTCCGCCTCGAATCGGTTGTTATCTACCGCGATAGAGTGTTTTTCGATATTTTCGCGTATGCGCTCCTTGATTGTTTCGATACGTGCACTCTCATGAGGGATCACAGCCTCTTTATACTCCTCAATCAAAGATACGCGTCGTAGAAGATCTTCAATAAGGATCGCCCCCTCTTGTTCGCGGAACTCATTTAGATGTATGATGGCTGACTCCACACACTTCAATACACACTCTATCTCCGAAGGGTCGCAAGCATCAATTTGGGTCGAAATCACCTCAGGCATGCGCAATACCGCCATAATTGTTGAATTATCTATTTCGCCTTCGAACCCAGCTTCGCGACTTGCTTCGACAATTTGGTTGAAATACTCTTTGAAAAGAGGACGATTGATTTTAGTTGACGATTCGACGCTATTTTGGGATACAGAGATGTAAATTTCAGCTTTTCCGCGCGTGATACCCTTCGAAAGCATGGTGCGAATTTGAGGTTCTGCAGAACGGTAAACATTTGGCATCTTGAGAGATAGATCTATTTGTTTGGAGTTGAGAGTGCGGATTTCAACACTTATAGTCTTGTTGTTTAGTGTGGTTTCGGCTCTTCCGAAGCCAGTCATTGAACGTATCATGTAATTAAAATTTTCCACAAATTTAATAAAAACTACTCAAAAAAAGATCACATCATACATTTTATGGTAAAAAAAATGGTAGTTGGAGAACAATGTTAGAGATATTTCATTACCTTTGCGTTACAAAAATAACACACTTTTAACTGTGTGCGATTTTTTGATTAATTTTAACTACATTATTTGAATATAATCAAACTTTATGAAAAAGCACAATTTTAATGCGGGACCATCGATTCTTCCGCAAGAGGCTATCGAAAATGCTGCAAAGGCGATCCTTGATCTAAATGGAACTGGACTATCTCTGCTTTCGATCTCGCACCGCTCTAAAGATTTTGAGGCTGTGCTCGAAGAGGCAAAGGCTAACTTAGCAGAGCTTCTAAACATTCCAGATAACTACAAAGTTCTATTCCTTGGTGGTGGCGCAAGTACTCAATTTTTCGCTATCCCTGCGAATTTCCTAAACTCAAAGGCTGGTTATATCAACACAGGTGTTTGGTCAAAGAAGGCTCTTAAGGAGGCAAAATTGTATGGTGAGGTGGTTGAGGTGGCAACATCAGCAGATAAGAACTTCACATATATTCCTAAGGGAGTAGAGATCCCAGCAGATTTGGATTATGTGCATATCACTTCAAATAACACAATCTACGGAACAGAGTTCCACGAGGATTTGGATTCTCCAGTTCCAGTGATCGCAGATATGAGTTCTGACATCCTTAGTCGAGAGATCGACATCACAAAGTATGCAATGATCTATGGTGGTGCTCAAAAGAATATGGGTCCTTCTGGAATCGCATTTATCGTTATCCGCGAAGATATGTTGGAGAAGGTTACTCGCGAACTTCCATCTATGGTTAACTACAACACTCACGTAGCGAATAACTCTATGTTCAACACATCACCAGTTCTTCCTATTTACGTTGTAAACGAGGTTTTGAAGTGGGCTAAGGCTCAAGGCGGTGTTGCAGAGATGAACCGTCGTTGCAAGGAGAAGGCTGCAATGTTGTATGGCGAGATCGAGCGTAACTCAATGTTTATGGGAACAGCTGCTGTAGAGGATCGTTCAAATATGAACATCTGTTTCGTAATGAGCGAGGGTAACGAGGAGAAGGCTGCGGAGTTCATGACATTTGCACAAGGCAAGGGAATGGTCGGAATCAAGGGTCATCGTTTGGTAGGTGGTTTCCGTGCATCGTGCTACAACGCATTGCCAAAGGAGAGCGTAGAGGCGTTGATCGCTTGTATGCAAGAGTTCGAATCAATGAATAAATAATCTATTATATATAGGTATGAAAGTTTTAATCGCAACCGAGAAGCCATTTGCAAAAGAGGCTGTCGAGGGAATCACAGAGATCATCAAAGCGGCAGATTACGAAGTCGCTTTGCTCGAAAAATATGCAGATAAAGCGGAGTTGTTGGTAGCAGTTGCCGATGTTGATGCTATTATCATCCGTTCAGATAAAATCACAGCTGAGGTAATCGACGCTGCAAAGCAACTTAAAATTGTTGTTCGCGCAGGTGCAGGTTATGACAATGTTGATTTGGCAGCAGCTTCGGCTCGCGGAATCGTTGTTATGAATACTCCAGGTCAAAACTCAAATGCTGTTGCGGAGTTGGCTATTGCTATGATGGTATTTATGGCACGTAACCAATTTACTCCAGGTACTGGTTCAGAGCTTATTGGTAAGACTTTGGCAATCCACGCTTATGGTAATGTTGGTCGTTTGGTAGGTTTGAAGGGTAAGGCTTTTGGTATGAATGTTATTGCTTATGATCCATTCGTAACCGATCCAACAGTTTTTGCTAATGATGGTGTTGAGGCTGTATCATCTATCGAGGAGCTTTATGCTCGTGCAAACTACTTGTCACTTCACATCCCAGCTACAGCTGAGACTAAGGGTTCAATCGGCTACAAGTTGTTGACTTCGATGCCAAAGGGTGCAACACTGGTTAACACAGCTCGTAAGGAGGTTATCGACGAGGCAGGAGTTATCGAGGCGATGACAGAGCGCACAGATCTTAAATATATTTCGGACATCGCACCAGCTACAGCAGAGGAGATGGCAGAGAAATTCGGCAAGAGATTCTTCGCAACATCGAAGAAGATGGGTGCCGAGACTGCCGAGGCAAATATCAATGCAGGTTTGGCTGCTGCAACTCAAATCGTTGGTTTCTTGCGTGATGGAGTTACAAAATTTCAAGTTAATAAGTAGGATTTAACTACAAAATATCAATAGCTCTGCCAGAAATGGCGGAGCTATTTTTTAATAAAATAAACAACCTATAACTATAACCATGGTAAAAATAAAACCTTTTTGCGGAATCCGTCCTCCACAATGCCACGTTGCGGAGGTGGCATCGCGTCCATACGATGTGCTAAACTCTGCTGAAGCAAAGGCGGAGGCTTCGGGGCGTTCTCTGTTGCATATTATTAAACCCGAAATTGACTTTGACCCAATAGCTGACGAACATAGCGCGGAGGTCTACCAAAAGGCGATGGATAACTTCAAGATGTGGAGGGAGAATGGATGGTTGGAGCAAGATGTGGAGGAGTGTTACTATATCTATGCTCAGACGATGAATGGCAGAACTCAATATGGACTTGCAATGTGTTGTCACTTTGAGGATTATTTGAACGGAGAGATCAAAAAACATGAGCTCACACGCCCCGATAAAGAGGAGGATCGCATGATGCACGTGCGCAATCAAAAGGCTAATATCGAACCTGTCTTCTTTGCATATCCTGACTCGGAGGAGGTGAATGAGATTGTCGCGAGGTTTGTCGCGGAGAATGATGCGGATTATGATTTTACGGCTGAAGATGGCTTTGGTCACCATTTCTGGGTAATCAAAGATTCGACGATCAATGCTCGTATTACAGAGCTTTTTGCTGATATTCCAGCTCTGTATGTAGCTGATGGACACCATCGTACCGCGGCGGCTGCAAGAGTAGGGCAAGAGTGTATGGCGGCAAACTCGTCGCATAGGGGAGATGAGGAGTATTGTTATTTTTTGGCGGTGTCATTCCCTGCATCACAACTCAAAATTATCGACTATAATCGAGTTGTGAAGGATCTTAATGATCTCTCTGCTGAAGAGTTGCTCACGACATTGAATGAATCGTTTGTTGTCGAGGCGAAGGGCGCGGAGATATATACACCTTCATCGTTGCATAACTTTGCAATGTACTTAGATTCAGAATGGTATAGCCTCACGGCAAAGCCTGGAACATATGATGATAATGACCCAATAGGGGTGTTGGATGTGACGGTTCTGTCGAATTTGGTGCTCGATAAAATTTTGGGTGTTGAGGATCTCAGAACATCAAAGCGTGTAGATTTTGTGGGTGGGATCAGAGGCTTGGGTGAACTTAAAAAGAGAGTTGATAGTGGCGATATGTCTGTAGCTTTTGCATTGTACCCAGTGTCGATGGATCAACTAATCACAATTGCCGACACGGGAAATATTATGCCTCCCAAAACTACATGGTTTGAACCAAAACTAAGATCGGGTGTTGTGATTCACTCATTCGAGTAGTCTTATTTTGTAAAAAAAATGATTTATTGTAGAGCGACAAACTTTAATACAAATAAAAGTTTGTCGCTCTATTCATTAAAAAATTGCATATGTTGATGTTATTGCCTATCTTTGTGTCGATTATTGCTTTACGCGCACCAAACGAATAAAATAGCGATATTTGAGATAAATAACGATGATTAGAAAAATAATAAACACTTGTGTAATAGCCGCAGCGACTTTTTCGCTGTTATCATGTTCAACCGATATGTATTCTGCTCAAAGTAGCAAAGATACAGCATATTATCTTCTCGATAGCCTCCAATGTGCCGATATGGTGCCATTTATCGAACCGCCTATTATAGCGGAGGAGGATATGCCTGTTGTCGAAACAGAACCAACACCACACTATGAGGCGATCTATTTTGATTCGGAACAAAGCTCTCGAGTTTTATTGGCGGAGTATAGAGATTTGTTGGAGGAGGATTTGGCGTTCGATTATAAAACATTAAAAGATAATTTTCGATTCCCTTTAGATTCAGGATATGTAACATCTCCATATGGTTGGAGACGTGGACGTATGCACGCAGGTATAGATATTAAAGCATATAAGGGTGATAATATCTATGCGGTGTTTGATGGAGTTGTGAGAATGTCGAAATATTATACGGCATTTGGAAATTGTGTGGTTATTCACCACTACAATGGTTTCGAGACACTATATTCTCACGCCTCTAAATTGTTGGTTAAGGTCAACGATGTGGTTAAAGCTGGAGATGTTATTGCGCTTGCAGGTCGTACAGGTCGAGCGACGGGCGATCACCTCCATTTTGAGCTACGATATATGGGTCAACATATGAATCCAGCACTCTTGTTGGATGTTAAAAATCTAACGATGCAAGAGAAGAGTATTTACCTTTCGATGCGAAGTGGAAGAGTCTTTGCGTCGAATGAAGATTCATTGGAGGCACGCGAGACGGAGATCAAAGAGGCAACAAGTATAAAATATCACACTGTGCGAAGTGGAGATACCCTGTCTAGGATTGCACGCAACAACGGAACAACAGTCTCTGCTCTTTGCAGAACAAACAAAATAACATCGACCTCGATTCTGAGGTTAGGACAGCGAATAAGAGTGCGATAAGATAATAAGTAGATATTTAGTCGCAGAAAATAACAAAAACAAAAGATGATAACTGTATCAAATGTAGAGGTTCAATTCGGTAAACGAGTATTGTTTAAGGATGTAAACCTAAATTTCGCCCCAGGTAATTGCTATGGAGTGATCGGAGCTAATGGAGCTGGAAAGTCAACCTTTTTGAAGGTGTTGAGTGGAGATATTGAGTGTAATAAAGGTAATGTTTCGTTTGGCGTAGGCGAAAGAATCTCGGTTCTTAGACAGGATCACAACGCATTTGACGAACATACGGTGCTCGATGCAGTGCTCATGGGTCACCAACCACTGTGGTTAAATATGCAAGAGAAGAATGCGCTCTACTCAAAGGAGGATTTCTCGGACGAAGATGGAGTGCGTGCAGGAGAGCTAGAGGAGGCATTTGCCGAGATGGATGGCTGGAATGCCGAGAGTGATGCAATGCGTTTGCTGAGTGGATTGGGTATCAAGGAGAGTATGCACTACTCGATTATGAGCGAACTCAGTGGTAAGGATAAAGTTCGTGTTTTGTTGGCACAAGCGCTCTTCGGTAAACCCGAAAATCTATTGCTCGATGAGCCGACTAATGACTTGGATGTCAACACTATCGCATGGTTGGAAAACTACCTCTCTAATTGCGATACTACGGTGTTGGTTGTGTCGCACGACCGTCACTTCTTGGACTCTGTAAGTACCCATATCTTGGATATTGATTACAACGAGATCAACCTCTTCTCGGGAAACTATAGTTTCTGGTACCAAGCAAGCCAACTAGCAAAATCTCAACTTGCGCAACAAACCAAAAAGGCGGAGGAGAAGAAGAAGGAGTTGCAGGAGTTTATCCAACGCTTTAGTGCCAATGTTGCAAAGTCGAAGCAGACAACATCGCGCAAGAAGATGTTGGAGCGCCTCAATGTTGAGGATATTAAACCATCAATGCGTAAATATCCAGGAATCATCTTCCAAATGGAGCGTGAGCCAGGAGATAGAATCGTTTCGGTGGCTGATTTGTCGGCATCAAATAGTGAGGGTCAACTATTTAAGGATGTAAACTTCACGATCGAGAAGGGAGATAAGGTGATGTTCCTTTCGAGGGAGCCTCGTATCGTAACCGCTCTGCTCGATATTTTGGCAGGAGTCGAGAAACCAGATGCTGGAATTGTCGATTGGGGAATCACAATCAAAAAGGGATATTTGCCACTTAACAATGCGTCGTATTTCAATAATAGCTTGTCGTTATTCGATTGGTTGGCTCAATATTCACCCGACACAACGGAGGTTTTTGTGCGTGGATATTTAGGAAAGATGCTGTTCGCAGGCGAAGAGATCGAAAAGAGGGTTAATGTATTGTCAGGAGGTGAGAAGATGCGTTGTATGATCGCGAAGATGATGATTGACAACCCAAATTGCTTGATCCTTGATTCACCAACGAACCACCTCGACTTGGAGTCTATCCAAGCATTTAATAATGGTCTTATCAACTATAAGGGTATTGTGCTTATGACCTCGCATGACCACGAGTTTATCAACTCTGTTGCCACGCGTATCATTGAGATTGGACCAAAGGGTATGATTGATAAGTATGAGACTTATGATGATTATTTGGCAAACGAGAATATTCGAGCTGCGGTAGAGAAACTATATTAATAAATATATATAATAATTATGCTTAAGGGAGTAAAAAACATAATTTTTGACATTGGTGGAGTGTTGGTCGATTTGGATAAGGATCGCTGTGTAGAGGAGTTCACAAGAATAGGTTTTCCACAAGCTGCGGAGTTGATAGATTTCTATCACCCTGCGGAGTTTTTCAATAAGTTGGAGAGGGGCGCAATCTCGGTGAATGAGTGTTGTGACATCATTCGTCAAATGGCGGAGAATGATTCTATCACCAACGAGCAAATCAGCGGAGCATACTCAGCTTTTCTGATGGGGATCCCTGTCGAAAAGTTGCGACTTATGCGTTCACTTCGCGAGGCAGGATATAAAATCTATGCCCTCTCGAATATCAATGCGTTGGTTATAGATCGCATCTACGAATTTTTCGAGACAGATGGGTTCGACAAGGATTATTATTTCGATAAGATGTTTTTGTCGTTCGAGATGAAGGCGCTTAAGCCAGATCGCGAGATTTTTGATTTGGTGATCGCTCAAAGTGGGGTAGAGCCATGTGAAACGCTATTTATTGATGATAGTTTGCACAATGTAAACATGGGTCGCGAAGTGGGTTTTGAGATCTATATGCCTGAACCACGTGAAGATTTTTCGCACTTGTTTGACGAAGTTTTAGGTAAATAGATATTTTTTCGGGTGTAAAGTTAAAAAAGTAGCTGTAAAATTTGCAGGTTAAAATATTTTTCCTACCTTTGCACTCGGAAAATAGGAACGGGGTGTAGCGCAGTCCGGTTAGCGTATCTGCTTTGGGAGCAGAGGGTCCCAGGTTCGAATCCTGGTACCCCGACTAAGAGAGTCGATTTACAGTGATGTAGATCGATTTTTTCTTTTATATATGTTTTGATTTTTGGTTTAATTTATATAATTTTGAATTACCAAAACTCAACAATTATGAAACTTAAATCAATTCTATTATCTGCAACACTATTGTCGCTGTCAATCTCATTATTCGCCCAAACGCCACTCTGGCAAGGTAGAGGGCGAATAGCTATTAGCTCTGATGGTAATGAACACGACCATGATGATTGGGCGGCTACACCTCTCACCTTGGCATTGATCGCTGCGCGAGGTGTTCAAGATCAAATTGTGCTATATACATACAGCGACCATGTGTGGGGTAGCAATCAAGAGCATCTAAATCGTCACGATATGACCGCTTATGAGCATATGAGGGAGAGTGCTTTGGGAGGAGCTAAACGTTTCGGGTATGACACTTCGCGATTTATATGTGCGGTGGATAATGCTGAGGTTGCTTATAATGCTATGCGTGATGTGATAAATTGTAGTACCGCAGAAGATCCTCTCATTATAATCGCAGCGGGTCCAATGCAGGTTGTGGGCGAAGCATTGAATCGTTCAAATATCGAGAGTCGCCAATTTGTAACCGTTGTGTCGCATTCAAATTGGAATGATCGACATGCCGATAATCCATATATGAAAACAGAGTGGGATAGACACACAGGATGGACTTTTAGCGAAATGCGCGAAGCATTCGAACAAAAGAGTGGCGGAGGTGTGAAATTTGCACGAATCGTAGATCAAAATGGAGGAGAGGGATATTTGGGTCTCAATGCCGCATTCAACCACTTCGATTGGATCAAGGACTCCCCTGCTCGTAATAATCCAGCTTATCAAGAGGGTAGCTGGGATTGGTTGTATGGTCGTATTCAAACATGTGTCAAAAAGGGCAAGAACTATGATCCATCCGATGCTGGTATGGTGGTCTATATCTTTACTGGTATCGAAAAGACATCACCAGATATGGCACGCGAGATAATGGAGAACCCAACAGATAAAGATGGCAAAAAAATTAAATAAAACAAATGCTGCAAGATTACTCGATCAAGCACATATTAAATATGAGTTAATTCCATATCGAGTTGACCAAAGCGACCTTTCGGCTGTTCATGTTGCTCAGCAGTTGGGTGAAGATGTGGCACAAGTATTTAAAACATTGGTTCTTAGGGGCGATAAAACTGGTGTTTTTGTATGTGTGATCCCTGGAGCCGAAGAGCTAGATTTAAAACGGGCGGCAAAGGTGTCGTCCAACAAATATGCTGAGATGATCGCAATGAAGGAGTTGCTCCCCACAACGGGGTATATTCGAGGAGCTTGCTCGCCAATTGCTATGAAAAAGCATTTTCCGACGTTTATTCACCCGACAGCTTTGGATTTTGATACCATATATGTAAGTGCAGGAGTTAGGGGTATGCAGATCCAAATATCGCCTGACGAATTGGTGGAGTTTGTGCAAGCTAAGGTTGTGGATCTTTTATAAATTATGAAGTCCGATTTGCATTGTTGTGTAAATCGGACTTCTTGTGTGTTGTTAAAAAATATGAGTGTTAACTAATTCACATAAATATACCATGTTGTTATTAATAATTAAAACCAAATAGCGCCATTTACTTACAGATTGATATTAAAAAAATTAAATAAAAAACTCGTTATATATATTGAAGCCTATTATTCGTCTCTTATTGTAATTTTGCAGATGAGATAATGTTTGAGTAGAGATCAAAAATGAGTTAGATTTTTAATTTTTTTAATATAAAATATTTATGAAACGTTTAATTGAGAGCAAAGAGACGGTAAACAAATGGATGGAGAGATTCGGCGTAAAGTTTGGAGTCTACAAAAATGGAGTGTTCAATGAGCAACTCTTTCCTTTTGACTCTATACCTCGTGTAATAACCAAGGCAGATTGGGATATGTTGGAGGCTGGACTTATCCAGCGAGTGAATGCTCTCAATATGTTTTTGTATGATATATATCATGACAAAAACATAATTAAGGATGGGGTTATCCCCAAAGAGTTTATATACTCATCGAAGGATTATTTGCCCCAATGCGAAGGTGTTACACCGTCGCAAAGTGTCTATTCTCACATCTCGGGTATCGACTTGGTACAAGCAAAAACAGGTGAGTGGTATGTGTTGGAGGATAACCTCCGAATCCCGTCAGGTGCTTCGTATCCGATGATCGCACGCACCATAACACGCAAGGTGTCGCCCGAAACTTTCCAAGCTAACGCTGTGGCAGATAATAGAAACTACAGCACACTGCTCAAAGAGATGATGGATAGTGTTAATGTCGGAGGTGGATTAAATGTTATTCTCACTCCAGGTCGTTACAACTCTGCATTCTTCGAACACTCATATCTTGCCGAAAAGACAGGTTCAGTGTTGGCATTCCCAGGGGACTTGGTTGTTGAAGATGATAAGTTGTATTATTATGGACTTCACAATAAGCGTCAACCTGTTGGTGCTTTGTATCGCCGTGTGTCGGATGAGTATCTTGATCCGATGACATTCGAACCATCGTCGATGTTGGGAATACCTAATTTGATGCAGGTTTATGCTAAGGGAAATGTGGCTATTATCAATACACCTGGAAATGGTGTAGCAGATGATAAGGGAACATACTACTTTGTACCAATGATGGTGAAGTATTATCTCAACGAAGATCCAATCCTTCAAAATGCACCTACATATTTGCCATACTATAAGGATGATTACAACTATATGTTGGAAAATATCGAGAAGCTCGTAATCAAAGATGTGAGCGAAGCGGGAGGTTATGGAGTTATGTTTGGACGCGATCTAACTCCCGAAAAATTGGCAGAGCTAAAGGAGCTAATCATCGAACAACCACGTAGATGGATTGCTCAAGAGGTGATTGATTTCAAGGATATGGAGATCTTGACAGAGGATGGAACTGATGTGATTGAGCGCAAGGCAGACCTTCGAGTTTTCGTTGTTTCGGGCAAGGATACAAAGGTATGGAAGAGTGGACTCACGCGCTTCTCAAGAATCGAGGGTTCTTTTATTGTAAACTCTTCACAAGGTGGAGGTTTCAAGGATACATGGGTACTTAGTGAATAATAAAAAAAGGATAATATATATGGTTTGCAATGTAATAACTGCCGATAAGGCAAATAGACTCTTTTGGTTGGGACGCTATGCGGAGCGCGTTTATCTCAGTCTTCACCTGCTTCGTCGCTACTACGATATGGTTTTGGATGGAGATACTAAGGATCTTCATGAATATTATAAATGTTTGGGTGTTGGTGGCGATACAACTCGCGAGTTTCAGCTTTCGCAGTTGTATGATCTGGATAACATCTGTTCAATAGCTACAAGTTTGGCTTTGGCTAGTGACAATGCGATTGTGTTGCGTCATGATATTACAAGTGAGTCAATCTCGTATGTTCAAATGTCGCAAGCTCTTTTGGATGAGTGCTCGGTAGTGAAGGAGAAGAATATCACTCGTTTGCAACCTGTGACCGATCATATGTTGGCATTTTTTGGTTCTGTAGATGAGAGAGTTTTTGATAATCGTATTCGTAAGTTGATTAAAATTGGTAAGTTAGTTGAGAATATCGACCTACATATCCGTTTCAACTACCCATTTTTTAGAATCGAGGAGGCATATTTCAAGTTAAAGGAGTATATTGCGAAGGTAGAATTTGTGGCTGACGACAAAACAATCGCAAAATTGGACGATTTGTTGACCGAAGATAACTACACGGAGCAAACGGCAGGATATAAGGAGACTATCCTCGGCTATATCAATTCGTTGATTTTAGTATAACAAAGCCATGAGCAGGTATAGTTATAGTTACCAGACAATTGTGCGATACGATGCGATTGTCACCAAGCACAACTTCTTGTTGAGGTGTCAACCTCGCGAAGATTGTGGTGTTCGGATTTTGGAGCAACATATAGATCTGCTTTCGTGGGCTAATGTGAATTATGGGGTTGATGTCTTCGGCAATAATATAATCTATGGGTCGATGATGACTCCACATGATATATTTGTTGTGGCGGTGAATGGAGTGGTGGAGTGTGGTGAATACCGTGTAGACGATAATTCGCCCTCGCCCTACTACAGATCCTTCACACCTAAAACCCAACCTAGTGTCGAGATCTCGGATTTTGGAGCAGCGACACCTAGAGAGGGTAGTGCTCTATATCAAATGTTGGAACTTTCGCATAGGTTACACACCAATATGAGCTATATCCCAGGGGTTACATCGGCGGAGAGTTCGGCGGCGGAGAGTTTTTCGATGTCGGCAGGGGTATGTCAAGATTTTGCTCATCTGTTGATCTCTTTGGCACGCGACAGAGGTATCAAGGCGCGATATGTTGCAGGTTTGGTTGAGGGGACTGGCGAAACCCATGCTTGGGTCGAAGTATATAGCGATGGGGGATGGTACGGAATAGATCCAACCCACGATAATCTAGTAGAGAGAGGCTATATAAAACTATCTCACGGGCGCGATGCGTTGGATTGCTCCGTGTCGCGAGGTATGCACCGTGGGTCGCCTTATCACACCACCGAAGTGAAAGTTGTTGTGAAAGAGTTGTTTTTATAATACGCTCAACTTTTGAAGTATAAAGTTTGAAGAAAGCTGGGCTAAAAGTTAAGATTTAATGATAAAAGATGTTGTATCGGTAGCATTACCTGTTGAGGAGAATCTGCTGATAAGAAAGAATAGCATAAGTTCGGGTGTATCATCCAAGAGGGTTTGTATTGTTACAGGTACCCACGGCGATGAGCTCGAAGGACAATACGTATGTTATAAGTTAGGTAAATTGCTCCGCGAGAATTTGGATAAATTGGATGGTACAGTCGAGATATATCCAGCGCTTAACCCATTGGGAATAGATACAGTTTTTAGAGGAGTCCCAGGGTTTGACCTAGATATGAATCGTATCTTTCCAGGTGCTAAAGATGGTGTTATGGCAGAGAGGGTAGCGTACTATGTGTTGGAGGATCTGAAGGGTGCCGATATGGTTATTGATATACACTCCAGTAATATCTTCTTGCGCGAGATGCCTCAAGTGCGTATAAATATAGGTGCAGCGGAGGATCTTGTTCCTAAAGCTCAATTGTTGGGTGTAGATTTCATATGGGTTCACGATGCAGCTACGGTATTGGAGGCAACTTTGGCACACTCGCTAAACTCTACAGGTACACCATGTTTAGTTGTCGAGATGGGTGTGGGTATGCGTATAAATCACTCTTTGGGTAATAATTTGGTCGAGGGAATTTTGAACCTACTGCGCGATATGGATATGTGGAGAGGTGATGTCGATTGCTCGAATTTGGCAGAGGGAATTTTGTCGGTGGGCGACAGTGTCGAATTTATGAATGCCGAAGCATCTGGAATATTTTTAACAGAGCTCAAAACATCAGCGACAGTAACCAAAGGGGAACTTATCGGAACTATTGTTGATCCGTTGTCGAGCGAAGTGCTACAAAATGTATTGTCGCCAGTAGATGGCTATCTATTCACAATTCGTGCATATCCAGTAGTTTATGATGGGTCTTTGTTGGCGCGAATACATAAATTTGAGTAAGGAATGAAGAAAGAGTTACTATTCAAAATGTCATCGCCCTATCGCGACGACTTCAAAATATATGGTTATCGTTTTGGTAAAGGTGAAAAATGTTTGGCAGTTGTAGGGGCAATCCGTGGCGACGAGATCGAACAACAATATACTTGTGCATCGTTGGTTAAGAGATTAAAATCGTTGGAAGAGTGTGGCGCGTTGGTTTCGGGCTACGAGATTTTGGTTATCCCATCGGTGAATCATTTTTCGATGAATATCGGCAAGCGTTTTTGGTCTATGGATAATACAGACATCAATCGTATGTTCCCTGGATATGATAAAGGTGAGACAACTCAACGTATCGCCGCTGCGCTGTTCGAGAGTGTCAAGGATTATAAATATGGTATTCAGCTAGCTAGTTACTATATCCCTGGAGGATTTATACCCCACGTTAGAATGCTTAAGACTGGTTTTCAGCCCGAACACGAGGCGAATTTCTTCGGTCTACCATATGTCTATCTCAAAGAGGTTATGCCCTATGACACCACTTTGCTCAACTACAATTGGCAACTTTGGGAGACTAAAGCTTTCTCGTTGTACACGGGACACACCGCGAAGTTAGATGATACGAGTGTCGACAATGCAATAGATGCGTTGCTTAGATTTATGGAGAGTATCGGGGCGGTGAGTGTATCTGTGCGCCCAGGTTTTTTGTCGCAACAGATCTCAGATGCCGATTTGGTTACTATTCGTCCTTCGGTGTCGGGATTGCTCCTTAAACTCAAACGAGCACCACAAAGTGTAAAGCAAGGAGATCTTTTGGCAGAGGTTGTTGACCCATATGATGCCTCAATTCGTGAGCAACTATTCTCTCCTGTCGATGGTGTGATTTTTTTCCACCACGACAACCCGCTAATTATCGACCACGCTAGGGCATTCCAAATTATTGAGGATAAGATAATATAAATTCTTACGTTATAATTTTCTTTGGGAGAGTTATTAGAGAGTCTCCGTTGTATATTTTCCGCTACTATTTACCTCTTTGATATGCGTTAAAGAGGTGTAAATAGTAGCGGAAATTCATTTTAGGGGTAAAGTTTTTCAATTTTTTTACATACAAACATATTAATCATACACAAAAGTGTTCTTTGTATCATAAGAAATTATATCTTTGTAATATAAAAATTAATGGCATTGAATCATAACAGAAAATTCTGCATAAGTGCATTATTTTGAAAATATGATAAAGTGTGTTTTAAGTAAAAAAATAAAATAATGAAAAAAGAGTGTGTATTAGTAGCTGGTGGGGCTGGATATATTGGCTCACATACAGCTGTGGAATTAATCGGAGCTGGATTCGATGTTGTTATAGTTGACGATTTGTCGAACTCTGCGGAGTCGGCTGTTGAGGGAGTTCGACAAATTACGGGGGTCGATGTTCCCTTCGTGAAGGTTGATTGTTGCGACGAGGTGGCATTTGCGAAGGTATTCGAGACTTATGAATTTAATTCGGCAATTCACTTTGCAGCATCTAAGGCAGTTGGTGAGTCGGTGCATAAGCCATTGGAGTATTATCACAATAACCTCACTTCGTTGATGAACCTAATTGTTCTTATGCGCAAGTATGGTCGTGAAAATATCATCTTCTCATCATCATGTACTGTCTATGGTGAGCCTGATGCACAACCTGTTACGGAGTCTACGCCTCGTAAGGATGCAACTTCGCCCTATGGAAATACTAAGACAATGAGCGAGGATATTCTTCGTGATTCAACTCTTACGTATGAGAATTTGCGAGGTATTGCACTTAGATATTTCAACCCAATAGGTGCTCACCCATCGGCTATTATTGGCGAACTTCCACAAGGTGTTCCGCAAAACTTGATACCATATATTACGCAAACAGCGGCAGGTCTGCGTGAGTGCCTTTCGGTCTTTGGTGATGACTATGCGACTCTCGATGGATCGTGTATTCGTGACTATATAGATGTTGTAGATTTGGCTAAGGCTCACGTAATTGCAGTTACAAGACTTATCAATAAAGCACAAGAGACGGATTATGAAATATTTAATATCGGAACTGGAAATGGGGTTTCAGTGTTGGAACTTATCCGTAGATTTGAGACGGTGAACAACCTCAAACTAAACTATAAGATTGCACCTCGCAGAGCTGGAGACATCACCGCAATTTGGGCAGACCCCAAGCGCGCAAATGAAGTCCTAGGCTGGACAGCAACACGCAACCTAGACGACACCCTAGCATCCGCTTGGGCGTGGGAGAAAAAGATACGAGGTATCAACTAAAAACCAAAAAACTTTAAAACTACAATAAAATGAACAACACATTCACATTCCTAGATTACTCAATCTTCGTCATCTACGCCAATAGCGTTGGTGTCAGTAGGTTTTTGGGTATCAAGAGGTAAGAAGGGCGAGGAGAAGAGCGCCGAAGATTACTTCTTGGCAAGCAAATCATTGCCTTGGTGGGCAATCGGAGCATCGCTAATCGCAGCAAACATCTCGGCAGAGCAATTTATCGGAACTTCGGGTTCTGCCTTCGCATCTGGTATCGCCATTGCATCATACGAGTTTATGTCGGCTCTCACATTGGTGATTGTTGGTAAATATTTCTTGCCCGTCTTTATTAAGCAGGGAATCTACACCATCCCTGAATTTGTCGAGAAACGATACTCTACAAACCTTAAAACTATCTTGGCAATCTTCTGGATCTGCTTGTTTATCTTCGTTAACCTCACGACAGTTTTGTTCCTTGGAGGTCAAGCATTGGATACTATCCTTGGTGCTGGCGATGGCTCTTTGACCCTTCCAGCTATGATATGTTTGGCATTCGTTGCAGCTGCTTATTCGTTGTATGGTGGTTTGTCGGCTGTTGCTTGGACAGATGTTTTGCAGGTGGCTCTCCTTGTTCTTGGTGGTTTGATCACAACCTTTATAGCATTGTATTATGTTACTCCCGATCATGGTATTATAGATGGTATCAAGCATGTATATGATGTTGCTGGAAGCCATTTTGATATGATTCTTTCTAAAGATCACAGCGAGTATATGAACCTCCCTGGTATCGGTGTTTTGATTGGTGGTATGTGGGTTGCGAACCTATATTATTGGGGTTTCAACCAATATATCATCCAAAGAACTTTGGCTGCAAAGTCTCTTCCCGAGGCGCAACGTGGTATCATCTTCGCAGCATTCCTAAAGATTTTGATTCCATTTATCGTTGTTATCCCTGGTATCATCGCCTATGTAATGTTTACTGAAAATTTCAATGGAGCGGCAGATGTATTCAATGTTGGTGGCGTGATGAAATATGATAGCGCATACCCATGGTTGATTAGAGAGTTTGTGCCAACAGGTCTTAAGGGATTGGTAGTTGCAGCATTGGCAGCGGCAATTGTTTCGTCTCTTGCGAGTATGTTGAACTCAACATCGACAATCTTTACCATGGACATCTACAAACCATATCTTAATCCTGGGGCATCACAAACAAAGCTCGTTAATGTAGGTCGTATGACTGCTGCTGCATCACTTGTTATTGCACTTTGCATAGCTCCAATGTTGGGTGGTATTGGTCAAGTATTCCAATATATACAGGAGTATACAGGTATGGTAAGCCCTGGAATTTTGGGTGTATTCTTGATGGGATTGTTCTGGAAAGGTGCCAATAATAAGGGTGCTGTATGGGGAGTTTTGCTTTCGATTCCTGTTGCATTGTTCTTGAAGTTCTTGCCAGCAATTACGGGCGGTGCTGTGGCACTTCCATTCTTGGATCAGATGGCATATACATTGTTAGCAACACTTGTTATTATATATGCAGTGAGTAAGGCAACATCGGCATCGACCGAAGCTGAGCGAGCTATTCCAATCACAAAGGATTTGTTCAAGACAGATAGCGTGTTCAACATCTGCGCATACGTTATAATGATTTTGTTGACAATAATTTACGCAATATTCTGGTAGAAAAATGATACAAACAATTCACGAGATTTTTACAACAAACTTCAAGGGCAAAGGCTCTTTTTACGCTGCGGCAGGACGTATAAACCTAATTGGTGAACACACCGATTACAACGAAGGATTCGTTATGCCTGGAGCTATCGACAAGGGAATTTATGCAGAGGTTAAACCCAATAACTCTAGGATGGTTAGAGTCTATTCATTTGATTTCAACGAATTTGCAGAGTTCGAAATTGGTAGCGATGAGTTGCCAAAACAAAGCTGGATGAGATATATCTATGGCGTTTGCCAAGAGACTATCAAGCGAGGTGGCGTAGTTAAGGGTTTCGATGCTGCATTTATGGGTGATCTTCCAGTTGGGGCAGGTCTCTCATCGTCGGCCGCTTTGGAATCGGTATTTGGATTTGCTATCAACGACCTCTTCAATGATGGGGCTATTGATAAGATGGAACTCGCTCGCATTGGACAATCTACGGAGCACAACTACTGCGGTGTGAAGTGCGGAATCATGGATCAATTTGCTTCGATCTTTGGTCGCAAAGGACAACTAATGCGCTTAGATTGTAGAAGTATGGAGTATGAATATTTCCCATTTGATGCTGAGGGGTATCGCTTGGTATTGATTAATTCGAAGGTCAAACACGAACTTGTGGATTCGCCATATAACCGTCGTCGTGAGAGTTGCGAGAGAGTTGCAGGAGTGTTGGGAACACCTTCACTTAGAGGGGTTTCGATGGAATCTTTGGAGGCGATTAAAGATCAAATATCTCAGGAGGATTACACACGTGCGAAGTATGTCATTGGCGAGGAATTTAGAGTCTTGGATCTTTGTGAGGCACTTAAAGCTGGTGATATGGAGCGCGCGGGTGTGAATATCTATGCTACACACGATGGGCTATCGAAGGATTATGAGGTTAGTTGCGAGGAGTTGGATTTCTTGGTGGATGTGGCACGTGAGTGTGGAGTTACAGGTTCACGCATGATGGGCGGTGGCTTTGGCGGTTGCACAATCAATTTGATTAAAAATGAGATATACGACACATTTACCGCAACGGCTGTCGAAAAATTCAATGCAAAATATGGCATTAACCCCGAAGTAATTGATGTCGTAATCAGCGACGGAGCAAGGAATTTATAATTTAAATAGATATATGAAACCAACACTTTTTGTATTAGCGGCAGGAATGGGAAGTCGCTACGGAGGACTTAAACAGCTAGACGGATTGGGTCCTAATGGCGAGACTATCATGGATTACTCAATCTTTGACGCTATCCGCGCAGGATTCGGCAAGGTTGTATTCGTTATTCGCAGAGATTTCGAGGGTGCATTTAGAGAGCAAATCCTCCCAAAATATGAGAACTCAATCCCTGTGGAGCTAGTTTTTCAAGCTATAGATGACCTCCCCGAAGGATTTTCTGTGCCAGCAGAGAGAGCAAAGCCTTGGGGTACAAACCACGCAGTATTGATGGGCAAAAGCGTTATTAAAGAGCCATTTGCAGTAATCAATGCCGATGATTTTTATGGGCGAGATAGCTTTCAAGTCCTAGCGGATGAACTGTCAAAGGAGCGCACTACCAATGGTGATTATTGCATGGTAGGCTACCGCGTTGGTAACACATTGAGCGAGAGCGGAACTGTAGCACGTGGAGTATGCGAAACAGACGAAAGTGGCTACCTCACAACCGTAGTTGAGCGCACCGCCATAGCACGCAATGAGGCTGGTGATGTGCAGTTTCCTGACGAGAATGAGGAGATCCAAACGATTGATGAAAAGACCCCAGTCTCGATGAATATGTGGGGATTCACGCCCGGCTATTTCGAGTTCTCGGAGGATATGTTCAAAGATTTCTTGACCGAGAATATCGACAATCTCAAGTCAGAGTTTTTCATCCCATTGGTTGTTAACAATCTAATACAGAGTAAACAAGCAAGCGTTAAAGTCCTCGATACCACATCGGTATGGTTCGGAGTGACCTACGCCGCAGATCGTCCAGATGTAGTGGCTAAAATTGCGTCGCTTGTCGAGGCTGGTGAGTATCCTAACAACTTGTTTGTTAAGTAATAGAGATCGTTATTTATATCTAAAATTAAAACGCAAGAAACCTATGGTCAAATAGCCGTAGGTTTCTTGCGTTTTAACCTATTCGATATTTTATCAACCCATTGTTTGGTAAAACAAAAATGATTATCTTTGTGCCACTAAATTAGTTAATTATGGATATTGGAAATAGAGGTAAATTTGGCAGTAGAGTAGGTGCGGTTTTGGTCGCAGCTGGAAGTTCGGTTGGGCTTGGTAACATTTGGAGGTTCCCATATGTGATGGGCGAAAATGGAGGAGCTGCCTTTTTGCTAATATATATAGCTTGCATTCTTTTTATAGGGTTGCCTATAATGTTGGGTGAATTTTCGGTCGGTAGGGCTACGGGTAAAAACTCTGTGGGGGCGTATCGCTCTTTGGATCGTCGATGGACTCCGCTCGGTTATTGTGGGATGATCGCCTCATTTTTTATTATGGGATTCTATTTTGTAGTTGCTTCGTGGACAGCTGATTATCTTGTGTGTTCTATCTCGGGCGAACTCACTCAATACTCTACCGCTACGGAGTATCAAGAACTATTTAATAATTTTATAGCCTCTCCATGGAAGTTAATAGGTTATACGTGGGTATTCTTGTTGGCTACACATGTGATTATATATTTGGGTGTGAATAGGGGTATAGAGCGGATTTCGAAGATATTGATGCCTATTCTTTTTTTAATTCTCATAGTGTTGAGTATTAAATCATTAACTATGGCAAATAGTAGCGAGGGGTTGGAGTTTATGTTTAAACCCGATTTTTCGAAGATCACTCCATCTGTTGTGATTCAAGCACTTGGGCAGGCATTCTTTTCACTCTCTATAGCATCGGGATGTTTGATTACATATGCTTCATATTTTAATAGTAAAACTAATTTGAGAACAACAGCTGTGCAGGTGACTTTGCTTGATACATTTGTAGCTCTACTTTCGGGTATCATAATCTTTCCCGCTTGTTTTAGTGTGGGTGTAATGCCTGGAGTAGGAGAGCAATTGGTATTTGTTACACTGCCTGGAATATTTAACCAAATGGCTGGAGGCATGGTGTGGTCGACTGCATTTTTCTTGTTGTTGGTAATCGCGGCATTGACATCTACGATTGCACAACATGAGGTTACGACCTCTTATTTTATTGATGAATGGCATCTTACACGTCCCAAGGCGGCGGTTTTATCGACGGTTATAGTTGGTGTGATGGCTTCTGTTGCTGCATTGTCGCTAAGTGTGTGGTCTGGATATAGAATCTTCGACATGAGAGTTTTTGATCTGTTCGATAAGTTCACTGCAAATATACTTCTTCCGTTGGGTGGGTTCTTCACAACAATATATGTCGGATGGCGTATGGATCGCAAGTTATTGCTCGATCAATTAACTAATAAAGGAACTCTTTCGGTGGGAATAGTAAATTGTGTGATATTCTTGCTTAAATATATCTGCCCTGTGATGATGATGATAATATTTCTCGATAGTATAGGTCTTTTCTAAGAGTTGTTTTTCGAGATATTGCAATGTCCTATAACTGTTTTTTGCCATTATATCATTTTTTGTCAGTTATAGTGTTGTTGGCGAAAAAATCGTGAATGCTTTCGGTGTAGAATTTAAAGCCTGCATCGTGAAGTTTGCTAGACGATACACATGCGCCATGCAGCAACACCTCTGATGCTCCGCCCATAATGATACGTAGCAAAAGTGAATGTATGGGGATTATAAATCGGGTGTTGTGCTTTTGTGATGCAGCTGCCAAAAAATCGTGTTGAAGGGTAAAACGTGGAGCGACAATATTTATAACCCCTTCCATATCATCATTTTCGGCGATAAATCTTAGCGCACGCACCAAATCCTCGCGATCGACCCATGTCATAGGTCTTTCGGGGGCTCCTATGCGAGTTAAGAATCCAAAATCTTTGGTGGCTATCATGCGAGGGAGAGCTCCTGCCATAGGGCTAAAAACAACTCCAAAGCGAGTTATTACCAATCTTGATTTTACATTTAGTTTTCGTGCCTCAGCCTCCCATAATCTGCAAACATAGCTCAGAAATGTATAATTTTCGACCCGACTATATTCGTCGTAACAACCCACAGAGGGGTAGTATCCCACAGCCGAAGCGGAAATTAGGGTTTTGGGTTGTGAGGCGTGGTTGATGGCGTGCACAATTTTTCGAGTTGTGATGATACGACTCTCTAATATAGACTCTTTGTATTTGCGACTCCACCTCTTGTCGATGGGTGCACCAGCTAAATTTATCACAGCATCGACATCGTCGATAACCTCTTGTAGGGATTTGGTTGAGTCGTATGCAAAAAACTCACGACCCAAAGGGATGACATTATGTCCATAGTTGGATAGGTGACCAACTAATCTATTTCCGATGAAGCCCGTAGCTCCACTAACTGCTATTTTCATATAGCATCGCAAAGTCAATAGTAAGCATCCGATCTAGCACGTGTCATCATGGTTAAGATGGCCCTAGGGCTCGTAAAGTACCACTTTTGCCACTTTGGTTCAAAATGGGCACTTTATACCATAATGCACTTAAAGTGCAC
>JBCQUZ010000127.1:0-5065 GCA_047173645.1 Rikenellaceae bacterium | reverse complement strand
TCAATCTCGAAGCTCTCAAAAGTGTATTTGCTTACTACAAAGCTCACGAGCTGATAATCGACTCTATTGTGGCAAGATCTCGCAGAGGTAACAACTCCTACTGCAAGTCGCTACTATTCTCGGCTGACGAGTTCCCAAAGTCTCGGTACTCGAAGTTGAACTATCAGAGCTTTGCCAAGTATGGAACAATCGAGTTCAGACAACATCAAGGTAGTCTATCATTCTCGAAAGTCTTGAATTGGATCGAGTTCACTCAAGCTATCGTACTCAAGGCGCAAGGCGCAAACGAAGCTCCGAGCTTAGAGAAGATGCTCAAGGTATTAGGATTAGAAAATAAAACATCTTGGTTCTTGGAGAGAGCCAATGAATTAAATTAAAACTCAAATTAAAACCTGCGCTATCGAGGAACATATCGGGCACACAGATTATGAGTAAAGAATTAAAAGTAAAAGGAGGGGCAATAACAATTATTCCAGAAAGTACGGAGGGTATTTGGACTATTCCTGCACAGATCCAAATAGACAATGGATTTGATGAGTCTTATATTGATATTGATCGAGATGATATAGGACGGCTTATAGAGATTTTGCAAACGCTTAAACATTAAAACAATGATAAGGATAATTTTAGACATTACGATAAAACTCTCAATTATAGCGACTTTGATGTTTGCGCTATTCAAATTTGTATTACTCGAAATTCCTACGAATGCGTGGTTATGGTTGGCTATTATCCTCTGCCAAATATTTATAATCATTCTTATTTATAGGCAAAAGCAGTCTGACAAACTCGATCGATGGTCGTATCAAAAGGAGCAACGAATAGAGGATAAACTTCGAGATATAGATTATTACCTAAGACGTAAATTTAAAGACTACAAAGATGAAAGCGAAGATTAAATTCTGCTGGAGGCGTTATAATACTTCCAATATTATGATTGCATTAGGTGTCGGTTGGAGCGATTGCGCAATAAGCATCTTTATTTTCCCTATTCAGATAACTATAATCAGAAAATATTATGAGAACGATAAAATTTAGAATGAAAGATTACCAAGGTAATTGGCATTACTTTGGTTTAGGCAACGCCACTTTCACAACAACGGAAACACTCGGTCAATTCACAGGACTCAAAGACAAGAATGGAGTTGAGATTTATGAGGGGGATATTGTTCACGCTACATTATGCGGATTGAGTTGCGTTAGGTTCTTGCCTCAAGAGTGCGGGTTTGTATTAATCTCGAAACGTTCAGACCATCGAATTACAGGTTGTTACAGCGTAGCGAACTACATTGAGGTTATCGGCAACATTCACGACAACCCCGAACTACTACCCAAATAAATATTAACAATATGAGAATCAGAATAAAAAACACAGAAACGGTTACAAGAACCATAGAAGTAGATAGTGAGTATATCCAAGCAGGATACCGCCATTTAGCGACAACATACTTCATAAGGGCTACCGCCTCAAAGTGCATCATCGTCGAGAGCTATGATGGTGTTGCAGGTCGTGTGTCAGTTGACTCAGCGAGAGCACTTGATGCAAAGGATTATAATTATGTTCACGCTACCACTCAAGAGCAGTTTGAATGCGAATTGAATAAGGTTCTTAACGCAGCAAAAGGAGGTGAACTATGAGTTGGGTATTGACAATTCCGTGCAACCACGAGGTTCTTTCTCGTGAATATCCATCTAAGATGTCTAACGGACATTATAGTATATTTAATGACTTCATAGATCTTCCAGATGGAACAATAAGAAAGTTAATCGGCAGGGATCTCACTGACAAGGACGATCCAGTGAAGGTAGGAGAACTAACAGATGAGAGCCTATTCAAGGATACGACCTTGCATCCTATCTCTCCTTCGTTTGCATTTAGGGTTATCGACTGGGAGCAACGCAGGTATGAGATTGCGAGCAATTACACAACTCAAATGGCTGCAAGCTTTATGGGTAATCCTGATGTTAGTGAATTAAGCGAAGATCAGATAAATTATGCAATATCAATTTTCTGCACTTCGTCAATCAAGATAGCAGACGAGCTAATTAGCCAGTTGAAAGGAGGTCTCGATGTGTAAGTATTGCGAGACTCAGAAGATTATACCAGTACACGAACAGCCTTATTTAGAGCAGCGCATACAAATTGTCCCAATAAAAGGGCTTTGGGAGTTGCGAATATTCGACTACTGGGCATATCCTCAAATTTCGGAGGAGAGATGTAATATTAACTATTGCCCTATGTGTGGGCGCAAACTTAAAGAGGTAACAGATGAAAATTGAAAACATTAAGAAAGCTGTAGATATTTGTAGAGAAATCGAGAATCGAAAGCGGTGGATAGCTGAGATAACCGATGCAGCACAGATCAAATCAATAACGTATTTATCAAAAAGCGGCAGAGATATATCTTTTTGCGCAAGAGGCCATCGAGAGTTATTTCAAATATGGACTAAATTATTAGTGGCAGAACTTGAGATGGAAATAGAGCAATTTCACAGGGCATACTACTGGTTAAACAAAGAAGAGTTGACTACTGAAACCCCAGAGGATTTGACTTAAAATTATTAATTATGACTAAGAAAACAGAGTTCGCCATAGGCGAGGAGGTTAAAGTGGGGCGAGTAACAGCAGTGTGCCAAGAAAGTTCAGACGCTGAGGATTGTTGTGACTGCTGCTTTACACAACTATGCGAAGATGTCGTTGAGTTAGCAGGGGCTACTGTATGCGGATATTGCAGTCGTGAGTATCGCACCGATGGGAACGATGTAATTTTCAAACTAAAGGAGGAGTAAATTATGGATATAGAAAAAGCAAAAGAAATCAATGCAAAGGTGTTAGCCTATGCGTTTTGGGGAAGTGGGTTAAGTGAATCGAGACCTGCTGAGAATATAACAGAGTCATTGTCCGAACTTGTAGAGGCGTGTCATATGGTTGCAGCGTACGCAAAAACTCTAAAGACTGGTTCCATTCCAATGAGTATAGACGATAGAGGTATCGCAGCTGTTTATACTGCTACTCATTTTACTCCAGATATGGAAATTATCGCACGAGGCAATGGTGGATCTCTGCTATTGATACCCGATCAAAACATTAACCAAGAGGAATAGATTATGAAAAGACCATTAAAAGCATTGTTGGGAACGATAGTATTCACTATTGTAGTGGTGGTAATTATGAGCTTGTATGAGCTTATGAGCTATATCTTTGATCGGTTCCTCGATATGTCAGATCAAGTAGCAGGTATTATTTCGTTGTTGTTAGTTGTCTTTGTGTATTTCTTTATTTTTTCAGAGAAAGAGTGAATTATGAGAAAGAAGTTTGAACGCAGGCGCAACATAGAGCGAGCAACCTCATTTAAGGCTATCTATGTCAATCCGAGCGAAGATCCAAATGAACACCTTGAGCGAGAGTTCAAAAGCCTCAAGAGTATGAGCCAATGGATTGCAAGAGGAGACGATCCTTTTTACTTTATTCTGTTTGGTCGCTTGGCTCTGATCGATGACATTTGGGAGGCGTTCGACATAATCGGTAAGAAGTGCGTAACACTCTCAGATCTTAAACAAAGGATCACAGATCTTGAGAAGATCCAACCTTAACATAACCCTTTCAAGAGTGAGGACTTCAAACCCTCACTCTTTCAAAATTGAAGATTTAAAACACTCAAAAATAAGTAAAAGTTATGAACCCAAGTATAATAATAACCCAAGAAGATTCTAAAGGGCGTAAGGTGAGGCACGAGTTATGGTTTCACGATGGATTTGTTGCGATCCATTTACATGGCTGGACAGATCACGAAGCGTTAGCGAAACAGGGCAAGGTTTGCCGTTTCATTTTTGGGTCGTGGTATTTCAAAATGGAAACAGTGTTTTACTTTGGAGCTTTTCAAAAGTTAATGACCGAAATATCCAACGATCCGAACATCTTGGAGATGATACAAGATTGGTATCAATCAAATAAAAACTAACTAATACTGAGGGTGTTAAAAAAACAAAGGATTCCTCAGTCAAATAACCATCAAATAAAATGAAGAAAATAATAAGAGTAACGCTTTCACAGCATTTTCCACAAGTTCACCCAAACGCAGGTGAGCCAACATATTTCAGACACCAGTTGGAGAATGAGATCCACAACTACGACAGTCATATTGTTACGGTCTATCCAAGTGGTGAGGATCTATTCATCGATGGAAGAAAGAAGCACACCATCAGAAACAACTATTGCAGGTGGCAACACAACCTCGACAAAATCAATGCAGGGCAGTTCCGCCTATCAGTCAGAATGTGGGAGGCAAAACCCTTTCGATCAAAGCAAGAAGAGATCCTATCGTTAGACCACGTAGGCTACCAACAGATAGAGCTTGACTACGATCCTACAACGGAGAATGTCGAGGTGCTGATCGATGGTCGCCCATACACTGGAGGTATTGAAGAGATCGCTAAAAACGATGGTCTCTCAGCTCGTGATTTCAAGGATTGGTTTTTCTCCTCAACAAAGACCCATTTTAGTGGGATCATAATGCACTTTACAGATTTTAGATATTAACCATTTTGAACCTCACGATGTATAGGTAATAATCGTAATTACACAATGTTAGAATACAATCATTATTTAGAATTGTTAAAAACAACAAACGAGACACCAGAGTTTGCAAAGAGACTGCAAACCGAGTTAATTGAATTAGACTCTAAGTTGGCTGCGCTTACAGCTATTTTTGATAAACGCTCGAAGATAGTTGTCAATATCCTTGAAGCTCAGATGTTAGAACGTCAGCGAAAAGGGATGGTTGCTTATTATGAAGCATTATGCGAAAGATGCGTATTTCACAAAGTTGCTGATTATATGATTGACTCACCGTCTACTAATTGCAGAGCGAGCGAGTAATATAATTTTAATACAGGAAAGCAAATGAACACAACAATAATCAAAGAGATCTTAGCATTTCTATTCGGGCGTAAGTACTACGCCAACATCACCATTTGGAAAGGGACTGCCAAGCAGGAGATCTGCTCTTACATTTTCACTACACGTAGTGACGCAGAGAGACACCAACGAGAGTTGGAGTACACA
>JBCQUZ010000126.1:0-5114 GCA_047173645.1 Rikenellaceae bacterium | reverse complement strand
TTTCATAACGTTTATTTTTATTTTATAAGTTCTTCTTCCTTAACACGCGAACCAATCAAAGCGTAGTACAAAATTACCAATTCGCACACTATAACCATCGACCAAGTCCATTGCCAAGATCCTAAATTGTCAGCCAAAAAGCCCTGGATGAGTGGGAACACTGCACCGCCAAATACACCCATCATAAATACTCCCGAAGCCTTAGAGGTGTACTCACCCAGACCCTTGACCGCTAATGTAAATATTGCACCCCACATAATCGAGTGGCAAAGACCCACCGAAATCAAGACCCACAAATTTTCGCTAAAGATAGCAATTATTGTCATAATAACCGCCGCGACAGATGTAATAATCAACTGTGTGCGAGCCGACACCGAACTAACAAAACTCGACATCAAACGACCAATCATAAGTCCGCCCCAATACATCGTAGCAAGCAAAGCTGGTATTCCTAACTCCAATCCACCCAAAACTAAATTGTTGCAACCCAAGAAATATAGAGGTCTGCCATTTTCGATAAGCTCCATTGCATGAAGATTAACATTTACGCCAATCATCACCTCGCCTCCAACGTAGAAGAATATCGCCACAACACCTAATCGGAGGTGAGAAAATGACCATATACTTCGCTTTGGCTTCGAATCATCGTTGCTGAATGTACCTTCGATATTGGGCAATCGCAAACGATATGTGATAGCAGTTACTATCGCGATGAAAATTGTCATCAACACAAATGGCATTATGAGTTGATTCGATTGCACATCTGCCATAGCAACACCTGCAAACATCACACCAGTGACAAAGAACGGAGCTATTGTTGTGCCAATAGAGTTAATTGCACAAACAATATTCATGCGTTGAACAGCCTGAGTTCCAGGGAGTTCATAAGCGTTAACATATGGATTTATCACCACTTGAAGAATTGCGGCCGAAGTACCCATTAAGAATGAACCCACCAAGAATATGAAATATCCATATGGCACATAATCGGATCCAATATTCACACCCCAATCGACATAATTTGTCGCAACGACCGATGATGTGAGATAAAAAACTAAACCGCCTATCATAAAGAGCAGAGCTCTCATAAGTGTGGTTTTGTATCCAAACTGATCTATCCATCGTCCGCCGAGCGAACTATTAAGCAAATAACCTAGGAAGAAAAAGAATGGAATGAGAGTTACCAAAGTATTGCGAAGAGCAACAACATCGGAGAGGAATGCGATCTGTAGGGGACCCTGAAACTGCCCATTGACAGTTGTCAGGAATCCTACGATAAAGTATATGAAGGTAAGGATCACGAATGGAGCCAAACCAAAGTTATTTTGAGTTTTCATGGCTCATTAGATTAACGTCTATTTAACGCTTACTTTACATAAGGAGAGACTCCTTAGATAATAGTCTCTAATGTAGCCATTGCACCTTGTGCCTTGATCTCTGAAACCATGTCGAGATACAAATCTACGAACTTAGGATTAGCCACAAAATCAACCATTTCGAATGGTGAAGCGGTAAGGAATACAACTGCGTCATCGTTTTCGATCTTCGCCAAATCTGCTTCGGTGATCGCTGGTTCGAATATGTCGAATGCTACACCCTTATCGTCGATACGATACTTTAGATAGTGACGATACGCCGCAATCAAATATGCTATGCGAGTCATATTATCCTTCGATGCCACCATTTGCTTTGCGATTGGCATAACATATACAGGGAACTTCGATGCACCATCGCCACACAAACGAGAGATTTGGTCGCTCACCGCACTATTTGCAAAACGCTCAATAAGTGTCTTTTTGTAGAGAGTAAGATCTGTGTTTGCTGGAGCTGGAACATAAGGGGTAACGTCGATATTCATAAAATCCTCGACAAACTTCACGATTCTCATATCCTTCATCGCTGCATCAACCTTACGATAACCGCTCAAAAGTGATGGGTACGAAAGCAAAGTGTGCGAAGCGTTGAGAAGTGACAACTTCATATTCTCGAATGGAGCAACATCATCTGTGAACTCTACACCGACACTCTCCCATGCTGGGCGACCTGCAATAAAGTTATCCTCCACAACCCATTGCAAATAATCTTCGCAATATACTGGCGCTGCATCAAACGACTCCAAAGTCTCGTTGATACGCTCTACATCCGCTGGAGTTGTAGCAGGAGTGATACGATCTACCATGCTGTTAGGGTATGTTACATTCGACTCAACCCACTTTGCTAGCTCAGCATCTTGCAATGCGAAGAAGCTATTGAATATACGCTTACATGTGTTACCATTGTGTTGAAGATTGTCGCACGAAAGGATTGTTACAGCACCGTTGCCTGCTGCAATTCTGCGACGCAATCCCTCTGCTACAATTCCAAAGATTGTCGATGGAGATTGTGGGTTTGCGATGTCGGCGCGCACAGCATCTGTGTCGAGATTGTAACCACCCTCGGTGATTGTCATTGTGATGATGCGGATATCCTTGTCGGCTACCTTGTTTATAATACTCTCAACTCCCTCGCCACTCCAAAGTAGCTCGACAAGTGATCCGATCATCTCTATTGAATTTTTGCCATCGCGTCCGCAAACTGTAAGCGAATATGTGCCATTTTGCGAAGATAGCTTCTCGAATAGAGCTTTGTCTTGCGGCATAATCATTGCGCCACATATTCCCCACTCATTTGTGGTACCTGTATTAAGTAGAGCGTTTGTGTAGCTCTCTAGGTGTGCGCGGTGGAAGTTACCAACTCCAAAATGAAGGATACCTGATTTAACTTCTGATCTGTTGTAATTGAAATTTTGTGTTCTCATTGTAGTAATGTTTTTTGGTTTTGTTTACACAAATTTACACTCCAGGTACTCTAAATGCAACTATTTTTACCATCATTGCTATGGGAACGTTTGCGCAAACGTTCCCAAAATCTGCAAACGTTTTAAAAATTCAAAAAAAATTGTATCTTTGTATAAAACCTAAAGCAAAATGAAAAGAGTAACTATCAAAGATGTAGCCGAATACTTAACTATTTCGGTTTCGACAGTATCTCGCGCCCTATCTGGCGATAAAAATATCCGAAAGGAGACAAAAGAACAGGTAGAAGAGGCAGCTCGCAAACTGGGTTACAAACCAAACCCTGTGGCGACGAACCTAAAATTTGGACGCACCAACACCGTAGGAGTGATTGTCCCCGAGATGATTACCCCCTTTGCAACACAAGTAATTACAGGTATCCAAGAGGTATTACACCAAGAGGGTATCAAAGTTATAATCTCCGATTCGGGGGAATCATGGGAGTTGGAACGTGAAAATATTTCGACCATGGAAAAGTTTATGGTCGATGGAATAATAGTGTCGATATGCGATTATAAAAAGAATAGAGAGGAGTATCTCCGTTTGCAAAGCGCTGGCATGCCGATGGTCTTTTACGATCGCATACCTCATAATATGGATGTATCACAAGTTATAGTCGACGACTATATCAAATCATTCTTTATGGTCGAAGAGCTGATCCGTTCGGGACGCAAGCGTATTGTTCACATACAGGGAGCATCTACCATATATAATGCACTAGAACGTGCACGCGGATACAAAGATGCCCTCAAAAAGTTTCATATTCCATTCGCCCCCGAACTTATTGTTAAGAGTGGTGTGGAGTTTGGCGATGGTAAATCGGCGGTTGAGCACCTTATTAATAATGGGATTCAATTCGACGCAATCTTCGCATTTACCGACACGCTAGCCATCGGAGCGCTCAACAGAGTTCGCGAAGCTGGTATAGCAATACCCGAAGAGGTCGCCGTAGCGAGCTTCTCGGGAACTGTGCTCGCTACGATTGTCACCCCACCCCTCACATCTGTCGAGCCACCCCTTAGGCAAATGGGCAATGAAGCGGCAAGCCTAATTCTCGAAAAGATAAGAAACCCCGACTCCCCCACACGCTCTATCGTGTTGGATGCCGAGATTAAACTTCGCGCTTCGACTCATGGGGAGTAATCCCCCAAAAGGACACTATTTCAAAAAGGCTGGATCGCCCTAACGCTGGGCAGGCGGTGCGAGCCGCACGGGCAATTTATATATAGCAGATGGGGAATAGAGCTTTCAGCTCTAAAATTTTGAGAGTGATAGGATTATTACCAAATAAATTTGGATAATCCTATCACTCTCAAAATTCTTCAAATGGTTACACCATTTGAACCCCACCGAAGTTTCACATATCGTAACCCTCTCATAATCCACCAAATTGACAAATTATTCAGATTTGGTGGAGATTCAACGTACTGCAAACAGATCCTAATGTCCGTCACAAACATGTCCATCTTCGTGTACGTGAGCACAACCCACGCCCGAGTCTTGAACTTTGCCCGCAAGATAGCCTGCCAATACCAAGCCAACCATACCGCTACATCCTCTAATTACTTGAATACCGCTCTGCTCTAGTTTGCTTTTTGCTCCTGCGCCCATGTCGCCAGCGATCATAAGTTCGATACCCATATCGCTCAAAATAGAGGCGATATTTGATTTGCATCCGCACCCTTGAGGTGCCTCTAATTTTTGTTGTGAGAGCACCTTTCCATCCTCTACCTCGAAAATTGAATAGAAGGCGCAGTGTCCAAAGTGATTGTCGACTTGATTGTCGCGTGTTGGAATTGCTATTTTCATAACTGTTATTTTTAAATGTGAGTAAGAAAATGATACCCACTATATTTCACTGTGATGATGCAATATTACGACAAAAAAATCAATTTTGCAAATTTTTAAATAATTCTCACCTTCAAATACTCTTGCAATGCGCTTTTGTAGCTTTCGCCAATAGGAATAGCCTCTGCATCAAATAATATACGACTACGCTCTATAACCTTGATTTTGTCTTTGCGAACGATAAACGAACGATGCACGCGCAGGAATTGATCGGCAGGGAGGATCTCTTCGGCTCGTTTCATATTCATCAACGACAGAATCGGTTTAGCCTCTCCCTCGACCCTAAATTTCACATAATCCTTGAGACCCTCGACATACAAAAGTTTATTGAGCTCTATGCGCAACAACTTATACTCCGACTTCACAAATATAGAGTCTATAGGCTCCGTAGGCGACGGTGCAACACTATTAGCCTTAGCCGAAAACCACACC
>JBCQUZ010000026.1:0-29937 GCA_047173645.1 Rikenellaceae bacterium | reverse complement strand
GAAATATCAATGGCTACCATTCGATGCTTATCTGAACTTTATGAGACTAAAAACACGAGTCGCCGAGGTGCTGGAGTGCGTAGGGTTAAAATATCGCATTAATTTCTGTTGATTACTTAAATTCGATTTTAGAATTGAACAAAGCCTCTTGGGCTCTATCACCTCGCCACATCCGCTTAAGCTCTTTGGTATTCCACATTGCGGATATACAGCACAATAGTGACAGGATCATTATGACCTGCCACTATTTTATTACTGGAATCCTAAAATGCCTAAAAAAATCTTGCTAAGTACTTAGATTTATCTTTGGGTTCACCATTCTAAACTTACATATTTTTACACTTGAAAAACTATCGTCCAATGTCGCTAAGCAACTTAGAAACAGCTTCTTTTGCGGTATCACAGCTATCCAGTAACTTCACGAAGTGACTTCCAACAATTGCTCCACTCGAAGCCGCAACTGCCGAATCAAAGGTTGCTTTGTTGGATACACCAAAACCGATTAATCGAGGGTGTTGAAGTCCCATGCCATTGACCCTTTCGAAATATCCATCACTCACACCTGCTAGCTCTCCTCGCGCTCCTGTTGTTCCTGCGCACGACACCATATATATAAAGCCCGATGCGTGTGTGTCGATCAATCGAATACGCTCTTCGGAAGTTTCGGGCGATATAAACATCACAACTTTCAACTCATATTTTTCGGCAATATCCTTAAATTCAGCCATATACTCCTTAAAAGGCAGATCTGGAATAATCATTCCATCCACCCCAACACGTTTACAATCAGCACAAAAAGCCTCAAAACCATAGTGCATAATTGGATTCAGATACCCCATCAAAAGTACAGGAATCGAAATATCGGTTCGCATATTCTCGATTTGCGCAAAGAGTTTTTTGAGCGACATTCCGTTCTCCAACGCCTTTGTCGAGGCTTGCTGGATCACCACACCATCCGCCATTGGATCCGAGAATGGAACGCCAAGTTCCACCATATCAACCCCTTGCGATTGCAATTCAGCTAGGATTGGCATTGTATCTTCGAGACGAGGAAACCCTGCTGGATAGTAGACCGAAAGGATATTATTGCCCTTGTCGGCAAAAAGTTTATCAATTCTATTCATATCTTTATTTTTTAATTTTTCTATAAACATTTTTAGTTTCGCGATATTCTTCATCGCTGGAAAATCTTCGAATCGGCTATTAAGATCTACTCCAAAAAACTGAGGATGAGTAATTTGCAAAATATCATAAACCATATTTTCATCTATCCCTCCGCTCAATAAAAATTTAGTTGCCCCTTTGTAGCAATCCAAAATCGACCAATCGAAACGTCGACCCGACCCTCCATGTTCTGCACATTTAGTGTCGAAAAGAAGAAAATCAGCCTCTCCATCATACTCATTTGCGCACTCCATATCGGCAGGCGAAGCGACAGATATTGCCTTTATGACTCCAAAACCCAACTTTCTTAACTCTCGACAAAGCTCTACACTCTCCGAACCATGCAACTGTATATAGCTGAGTGAATTGCATTTAGCCTTTTCGAGAATATACCCTTTCGTAGCATTCACAAACACACCAACACGCTCAATACCATCAGGTGTTTGGGGAGCTTCACCACTCACAAACCTTGCGGAGCGCTCAAAAAATATAAATCCCATCATCGAGATTCCAAGATCCGCTACCCTATTTGCATTCTCCGTTTCGCGCATTCCGCACACCTTTACTAACATATCTCAGCTATCAAATTTGCAAGTGCCAAGGGTGGATTCTCCGTTTTCATAAATGTTTCACCAATCAAGAAACCTCCAAATCCAACCTCCTGCAAGCTCTTAATTGTCTCACTTGCATCAATTCCACTCTCCGAAACAAGGACTATATCACCACCTCTTTGGCGCATAACCTCCGCCAAGTTAAAGGAGTTATTAATATCGGTAACGAAGGTTCCTAAGTTGCGATTATTCACCCCTAACATATCTATATATTGGTTTAGGTGCGAAAGCTCCGCCTCAGAATGAATCTCCAAAAGCACCTCTAAATCAACACTATGAGCTACTTCAGCTAAAGTGTTACATTCACTAACTGTAAGACACGATGCGATCAACAAAATAGCGTCGGCACCTGCCACTCTAGCCTCATAAATTTGACGAGGATCAACAATAAACTCCTTACGCAAAAGTGGCATATCGCCAGCTACAGCGCGAGCTCTCTTCAAAAAATCTAGAGATCCGCCAAAAAACTCCTCATTGGTGAGCACCGAACATGCCGCCGCACCACTTTCGCGATACCCTGCGACAATCGCTTCGACATCTGCCCCCTCGTTAATCCACCCCTTGGATGGACTTCGGCGCTTAAGCTCCGCGATAATTCCACCCTTTGTGCTACTCTTTATTGAGCGCGATATAGAGATCGTCTTTCGCTCCATGGCTCTAGCTTTTTGCTCTACTCCATCGAAGTTATACCCCTCTAACTCAGCACGTTTATGTGCTACAATCTTCTCTAAAACATCAACCATACCCAACTATGAATTTATATCAACAAATCTTTTCATACACTCCACAGCACGTCCGCTGTCGATCGTCTCGCGAGCAATTGCAATACACTCCTCGATGCTCTTGGTTGGCTCCATAACGTTGATTGCATAAGCTGAATTTACAACAACGCAATCTCGTTGCGCTTGGGTCGCCGATCCGCCCAAAACATTATCGAAAATAGTAGCCGCCTGCTCCACTGTTTCGCCCGAAAATAGATCTGACTGCTTAGCTTGGGCAAAACCCAAATCCTCGGGATTATAGATCTTCTCGCCCGACGAAGTGCAAACTTTAAATTGCGATGTGAGTGAAATTTCATCATATCCATCCAGCGAGTGAACCACTGCAAAGTTGGTGTCGTTGCTCTGCAAAATATAGCAATAGAGACGTTGCATCGCCAAATTATAGACTCCAAGTAGCTGATTCTTAGGCTCCGCAGGGTTAATGAGAGGTCCCAACATATTAAAGAACGATCTCACACCAAAGTTTCTGCGCACCGCCGCCACTGCACCCATTGCCGAATTGAACATCGGAGCATGGAGATATGCGAAATTACACTCATCGAGCGAACGTTTCAAAATATCTTGGTCATTAGTAAACTTCACTCCATGTTGCTCCATCACATTGCTCGCACCACTTATCGAAGTTGCGCCATAGTTTCCATGCTTAACAACTTTGTAGCCCGATGCCGCAACAACAATTGACGAACAACTACTGATATTGAAAGTATCCTTTCCATCACCACCCGTACCCACAATATCTATATAGTCGTGCGTGCCGAAATCAATAGGTTTTCGAAACTCTAAAAGCGCTGATCGAAAGCCATTTAACTCCTCCAATGTAATGTTACGCATGAGGTAAACTGTCATCAACGAAGCGATCTGTGCATCGTTATATTTACCTTGAGATATTCCTCTAAATAGCTCGCTAGCCTCTTGCAATGAAAGGCTTTGATAGTCAAAAAGTTTATTTAGTATCTGTTTCATAACTCTTACATTTTTAACCAATTACCAATAATCTGCTCACCCACAGGTGTTAAGATTGATTCGGGATGAAACTGCACACCTCGCACATCATGCTCCTTGTGGCGAAGAGCCATAATCCTCCCCTCCACAGCATCTAGCGCTGTAACCTCCAGGCAATCAGGCAAATTATCCGACGACACACACCACGAGTGGTAGCGCCCAGCCTCAAAAGTTGCCTCAACACCATCAAAGATCGGATCCTCTGCGATGACATTTATATCGGTCGCCACGCCATGAAACACATCGCTCAAATTTGTAAGCGTTGCGCCATAAACCTCGCCTATCGCCTGTTCGCCTAAGCACACGCCAAAGAGGCTCTTGGTTGATCCATATTTTCTAATTACATCGCACAAAATTCCAGCCTCCGAGGGGATACCTGGCCCTGGCGAAAGGATGATTTTATCATATTCACCCACTGCGTCGAGCGATATTTTATCGTTTCTAAAAACATCGACTTCATAGCCCAATCGTTCAATCGCGTGAACTATATTATAGACAAATGAGTCGTAGTTATCTAGTAATAGCATCTTTTTCATTACTCTGATTCTTAATATATTATATCCTCACAAATTGCTTTGGATAACGCTCCTAGCTTATTGTTTGTCTCTTGAAGTTCTCGTTCTGGATTGCTCTTTGCAACGATTCCTGCACCTGCTTGAAACTCCAACTCTCCGTTGCGACTAACGAATGTACGGATTGTGATTGCATGGTTAATCGAGCCATCAAAGCCGATTGAACCGATTGCACCACCATAGATTCCTCGATTGTGTGGTTCAATATCGTTTATTAACTGCATTGCGCGCACCTTAGGTGATCCACTGAGGGTTCCAGCTGGGAAGGTGTCCATAAATGTTTTGAGAGATGTAACACCATCCTTAATATCTCCCGAAACACGTGATACTAAATGTATTACATGCGAATAAAATTGTGTCTGCTTATAAAACTCCAACCCAACATTCGACGCGTTACGACTCAAATCATTGCGCGCCAAATCGACCAACATAACATGTTCGGCATTCTCCTTAGGATCGGCTCTCAAGATCTCTGCCCTACGATTATCCTCCTCCATTTCACCCGTTCTAAATGCTGTTCCTGCAATTGGGTCGATGGTTGCTCGTCGCCCAACAACTTTGCAGTGAGTCTCGGGCGAAGATCCGAAAATTCTCACGCCTCCCATATCGAAATAGAATAGATATGGCGAAGGATTAATGGTTCTAAGTCTGCGATACACAGCGAAGTCATCGCCCGTAAATTTTTGTGTAAATCGACGGCTCAACACAATTTGGAACACATCGCCACGCAAGCAGTGCTTGATCCCCTTGCGCACCATCTCGCGATACTCCTCATCCTCAATTGGCGAGGTCACAGCCCCTTTGCGAGTAAATCCATACTCTGCAAAATTCCTGTTGTTTATAGCTCGAATAACTCTATCGGCATCGCTTTCCTCACCCTCTCCAACTAGCTCTTTGAGAGTCAATGTGTTGAAAAAGTGATCGAATACAAGAGCATATCTAAACAATACATAGTGCACATCTGGCGCATCATTATCCTTGGGTGTCAATGGGTTAACTGCAATATTTTCTAGATACTTCACCGCATCATACGCCGTATAACCATACACTCCATAATCACCAGCTATGTTAAATAACGACATAAATTTCGCTACAGCCTCAGCCACTCCAAACTCTTCGGTGATCTGCTCCTCACGCTTCTCGCCACTTGGTAGCAATGTTTTAACCACTCCGTTACAAATCGAGATTGATGCCAAAGGGGCAAATGTAATAATCGACTTCGCATTCTCTGCCGAATTATAATTCGAAGCCTCCAAGAGCGCCGACTGCTCATACATATCACGCAATTTGAGATACAAACTCACGGGAGTGTGCAGATCGCCCGAAAACTCTTGGGTTGATATTGTATATTTTATTTGATTCATTATTATAACTTATTTTGCGTGTGATTCAAACTCTTTGACATAGGTATCCATATCCTTATCGCCTCTACCCGAAAGGGTTACAACCACAACTTCATTGGGCTCAAACTCCATTTTATAGAGTGCTCCAAGCGCATGTGCACTCTCCATTGCAGGGATTATGCCCTCCAATCGAGTGAGTTCAAATGCTCCATCCAACGCTTCGCTATCTGTAGCCGACAACACCTCTGCACGACCCGTTGTCGCCAAGTGCGCATGCAAAGGACCAACTCCTGGATAGTCCAAACCTGCTGATATAGAGTATGGTTCGATAATTTGACCATCTTCATCCTGCATCAACATCGTGCGCGAACCATGGATTATACCTCTTGTTCCCAACACCATTGTCGCTGCCGAATGGTCGGTATCGACACCTAAACCTGCCGCTTCAACCAAGCTTAGTTTCACTCGTTCGTTATCCATAAAATGGAATATTGTACCCGCTGCATTGCTTCCTCCTCCGATACAAGCGACCAAACGATCGGGGTATTCTCGCCCCTCCTTCTCCATGATTTGATCCTTAATCTCCTTGCTTATAATTGATTGCAAACGAGCCACCATATCTGGATATGGGTGAGGACCCACGACCGAACCGATGATATAGAATGTGTCGGCAGGGTGTGAACACCAATATCTAATAGCATCATTGGTCGCATCCTTCAGAGTCATATTTCCCGAAGTGACAGGCACCACCTTTGCCCCCAACATCTCCATCTTCTTCACATTGGGCATTTGGCGCTCAACATCTGTTTTGCCCATAAAGACAATACACTCCATGCCGAAAAGCGCACATACTGTTGCTGTTGCCACTCCGTGTTGACCTGCTCCAGTCTCAGCAATAATCTTGTTCTTACCCATCTTACGAGCGATTAGGATTTGCCCCACTGTATTGTTGATTTTATGAGCTCCCGTATGGTTCAAATCTTCGCGCTTAAGGTATATCTTTGCGCCATACCTTTGACTCAAACGCTTTGCATAATACAGAGGAGAAGGGCGACCAACATAGTCGCGAAGTAACCCCATATACTCCTCTTGGAACTCTTCACTATCAATAATTTGCAGATACGATTTTTTTAGCTCTTCAACTGTGGCATATAAGATTTCGGGTATAAAAGCACCTCCAAACTCTCCGTAATAACCCTCTTCGTTTACATTAAAACTTTGCATTGTGTTATCTATTTTATATTATTTATTTTCAAAAATTTCTTCACAAAAAAAGCCTGCCGCAAGTGCGACAGACTCATTATATATAGGTATCAAATATATATGACTGTTCGGCTTACGACTGTTTAAATTCGCAAGATTGCCACCAACCGATATTATTTGAAACATTCAACATCATTTGTTTTCTATTTTTATTTTATTCAACTACAAATTTATGATTTTATTATTTTTTCTCCAAATTTTTGGCAATAAAAATCTAATGTTTTTTTACCTCTCCTCCAATTCATCCATCCACACACGCGCTACAGCATCGCTAGGCATGCGCCAATCACCCCTAGGCGACAAAGAGACATTACCCACCTTTGGAGCGTCGGGAGTTGCGGATCGTTTAAATTGTTGCTGAAAAAATCTACGCACAAAAGTTTTCAACCACTTCTCAATCGTTTCACTATCATACACGCCATCAAAGGCTATCTCCGCCAAATATTTAATCTTCGATGGAGCGAAAGACGAGCGAACAAAGTGGTACAAAAAGAAGTCATGCAACTCGTAAGGACCAACTAAATCCTCCGTTTTTTGCGCAATATCGCCATTTTCATCAGCAGGCAAAAGTTCAGGACTTACGGGTGTGTCAACCACATCGCGCAAAATTTCGCTCACCTTTTCGTTTTGCGAAGTGTCAGCTACCCAACCAACTAGGTATCTAACTAAACTCTTTGGCACCGAAGCGTTGACTCCATACATCGACATATGATCTCCATTATATGTCGCCCACCCTAGAGCCATTTCACTAAGATCGCCAGTACCTATCACAATACCCCCCATCATATTCGACAGATCCATCAAAATTTGAGTTCGCTCGCGAGCTTGCGAATTTTCGTAACTCACAGATCTATCATCAGGGCTGAGTCCAATATCCTCGAAATGTTGCATACACGCCGCCTTGATCGAGATCTCGCGCAGAGTCACACCCAACTCATTGATTAGATTCACCGCATTACTATAGGTGCGCCCCGTGGTTCCAAATCCAGGCATTGTGACTCCAACAATTCCTTTGCGGTCTAGCCCCAAACGATCAAACGCCTTGACAGTTACAAGCAACGCAAGGGTTGAATCCAAACCTCCCGAGATGCCCACAACTGCACATTTGCACGATGTGTGGAGCAATCTTTTGGCTAATCCACTTGTTTGGATTGCAAAGATCTCTTCGCATCTAAGGCTACGTTGCTTTGGATCTGAAGGGACAAAAGGCGCACGATCAATATATCGCTTTAGATCTACAACCTCCTCTCTATCAATATATATTTCGCTCACCTCAAATTCCGAACTCTTGCGTGGCTGAAAAGTCGTTGTGCGCAATCTATGGTTTTGCAACAACTCAATATCGACATCCGCCACAACCAATTGTCCATCCAACGCAAAACGCTTAGAGGTTGCCAACAATCGTCCATTTTCGGCAATTATTCCATTCCCTCCAAATACCAAATCGGTCGATGATTCACCAAAACCTGCCGACGAATAGACATACGCCGCCACACAACGTGCCGATTGTTGTTTGATAAGATCCAACAAATATTCATGCTTACCCACCACTTCGGGCGATGCCGAGAGGTTAAAAATCACACGTGCCTCCTCGCAAAGAGTCGACGAAGGGGGATTGGGCACCCACAAATCTTCGCATATCTCGACAGCGCACGACACCCCATTGATCTTAAATATCAAACTCTTAGAGATAGGCACCTCTTGATCTGCCAACGCCACAACCCCATCTTGCATATCGTCGCCCGATGCAAACCATCTCGCTTCGTAAAACTCCGAATAGTTAGGTATATATCGCTTAGGCACAACACCCAAAATCTCGCCATAACCAAACGCCACAGCACAATTATACAGATTATTGTTCACCACCACAGGCATTCCCACAATTCCCACAATTGGCAATTCATCGGTCGCCTCAACCAAATCATACAGAGCCTCCTCCGATGCTTTCAGCAAAGTATCATGCAAAAAAAGATCCGCACAGGTATATCCCGTGATCGAGAGTTCAGGAAAGAGCACAACTTCGACTCCATCCTCAACCGCTTCGCGCATTAACTCCTCGATTTGCAAAGTGTTATATCGACAATCAGCAACGCGCAAATTTGGCACCGCCGATGCCACTCTAAAATATCCAAACTCCCTCATGCTCTTTTGTTTTTACTCATTAGTTTTAAATACCCACAACTTCGCCAGATTCACAATCACCTCGACAGATTTTTGCATTGTATTGAGCGAACAACACTCATGTTTTCCATGAAAATTCATTCCACCCGTGAAAAGATTTGGGCATGGCAGACCCATAAACGACAATCTTGCCCCATCTGTTCCACCTCTAATTGGTCGAACAATCGGCACTACACCTGCCATCTCCATCGCTGCCTTCGCTTTGTCGATAAGTTGTGGGTGTGGATCTATCATCTGTTTCATATTGCGATATTGCTCCTTTATAACAAACGATATAATACCCTCGCCATATCGACGCTCCAACATATCGACACAGCTCCAAAACATCACTTTACGCTCCTCGAACTTCTCGGCAGAGTGGTCACGAATGATATAGCTCATCTCCGCCCTCTCGACCGATCCCGAAATATCTGTCAGGTGATAAAACCCCTCGTGCCCCGACGTATATTCGGGACGCTCCACCTTTGGCAACAACGCATTTAGTTCACAAGCCAACTCAAGTGCATTTATCATCTTACCCTTAGCATAACCAGGGTGAACATTCGAACCGAAGATCGAAACCTTAACACTCGCCGCATTAAAGTTCTCATACTCCAACTCTCCCTCAACACCGCCATCAACCGTATAGGCAAAATCAGCACCAAAAGCTCTCAAGTCGAAGTGATCTACCCCACGTCCAACCTCTTCGTCGGGGGTGAAGGCGATTCTGATCTCTCCATGTTCCACTTCGGGATGCGTCATCAAATACTCCGCTGCGGTCATAATCTCTGCAACTCCAGCTTTATCGTCGGCACCCAACAAGGTTCTGCCGTCGGTATGGATAATCGTGTGACCAACCAACTCTTTGAGTTCTGGAAACTGCTCCACCGTCATCTCAGTTGTGGCATTCAAGGTTATATCTCCACCGTCATAACAATCTATGATTTGAGGACGAATATCCTCACCACACATATCGGGCGAAGTGTCGACATGGGCAATAAATCCAATCACAGGCGAGAGTTCACACCCCTTAGTGGCTGGTATTCGCCCCATCGTATATCCATATTTATCGGTGGTGACATCCTTCAAACCCAACAGTCGCATCTCGTCGGCTAGAGCATTTAACAACACCCATTGAGACTCTGTTGAGGGGTATGTCTGGCTATCTTCGCAACTTTGGGTTGGGATAGCTACATATTTCAAAAATCTATCTTTCAATTCCATAGCTCCTAAATTTAGTCCAAAAACTTTAATATATCACGTGGATTATCTACAATATGATTCGCACCACTCTCAATTAACTCTTCGCGACTTCTGAATCCCCACGTAACACCCACAGATTCTACACCTGCCGCCTTGGCAGTCTCCATATCTATACCCGAATCACCTACATACAAAACCTTATCGGGTGTGTAAGATGTGATTTGGATTACATCGCGCACAATTTGCGGATTGGGTTTTAGTGGCACATCGGGACGCTGACCCAACACTGCCGAGAATTTAAAATCGCCAAAATAGTGTTTCACCAACTTTCGAGTTCCCTCCTGAAATTTATTCGAAGCCACAGCCAAAGCGATCTCGCGATGTGTAAGCTCCGTGAGAAGTGGAATAATTCCCGAATATGGAGTGGTGTGTGTTGCTATATTTGCAGAGTAATACTCCACAAACTCCGCTCTAAGCTCCGCCACAAATTCGGGTGTACGCAACTCTTCGGGCAACATTCGCTCCACAAGGCGCATGATTCCGTTCCCCACAAAGTGGTTATACGCTTCGATGTCGTGTGTCGGAAGTTCGTGACGCTCCAATATTGCGTTACATGCCGCAGCCAAATCTCCTACCGTGTCGAGAAGCGTGCCATCGAGGTCAAAAATTACAATCTTTTTCATAGGGTAAATCTCCTTTATTTTGTTGTTGGTCTTTTTATTTTGTATCCTATATATGCCACACAAATAGACATCAATGGACTCACTAAATTAAATATGCAATATGGGATATATGTAAATGTAGATACACCTAGCACCGTCGCTTGGGTCATTCCACATGAATTCCAGGGCACCAGCACCGAACATACCGAGGCAGAATCTTCGACCGAACGACTTAAAAGCCTCCCCTCCAAACCTCGCTTGGTATATAGATCCTTGAATAACTTTCCAGTGAGGATAATCGAAATATATTGATCGGCAGTTGTGATATTAAAAAATATTCCACCAAACACCGTCGATGCCACAACCGACGAAGTACGCTTCACATATTTCAAAACAACCGAAGTCAACCTCTCCAACATTCCGCTTCCAGTCATCACACCTCCAAAACACATAGCACAAATTATCAACCATATGGTTGTCATCATCCCCTCCATTCCACGAGTCGAGATCAAATCTGTAACCTCCACCGAAGGGGTCTCAATCGAGGTTGCCCCATAACACCCCCTAAGCACCGCCTCGATAGTTGTCATAAAATCCAAGTTCGCCAAATCACACCCCACAATCTGCGCCAAAATTTGAGGTTGAGCGATCACCATAGCCACCGCCGCCATAAACGACGAGGCAAAGAGCGTAACAATAGCTGGCAATCTATTTGCAATCAACACACCCGTTACGATTGGCACGATCATTAACCACGGAGAGATATGAAACGTCTGCGCCAATGTATCACTATACATTTCGATATGAATCGCCTCCGCTTCTCCTGCTGTGAGACCAACAACGCCAAACACCGTCAATGCCACGACAAACGATGGCACCGTGGTAATCATCATATAACGAATATGCTTAAATATATTGACCCCCACGGCCGACGACGCAAGCACCGTGGTGTCGGACAACATCGAGAGTTTATCGCCAAAATAGGCTCCCGAGATTATCGCTCCTGCGATCCACCCCTGCGAAAAGCCCTGCGCCGACCCAATGCCCATAAGTGCAATTCCGATTGTAGCGATTGTTGTCCACGAACTACCTGTCATAATCGACACCACGCCACACACCACACACGAAGTTATTAGAAATATCGACGGATTCAAAATCTGCAATCCATAATATATCATCGAAGGCACCACACCGCTCAACATCCATGTCCCCGACAATGCACCTATTAATAATAGTATAATAATGGCAGAACTCGAAGCTCTGATGTTTTCGATCATCGCCTCCTCCAACACCTCCCAACGTTGCCCATATACAAACATCGAGATCACCACACATACCGCCGTAGCCATCAACAAAGCAATCTGATTTGCCCCACCAATAGCATCGCTTCCGAAGATCTTCAACACCACATATAGCAAAATGCTCAACACCACAAGTGGCGTGAGTGAGGCTATAAGCGATGGTAAAAGACCCTTTCTATTTTTAAATTTTAGCATCAAAATTCTTAATTGTTCAAATTTCACAAATATAGTGAAAATTTTTAACATATTTTAGGATTGAATTATGTTTAAATCCCAAATCTTCATTTGTAAATATAATAATTATTACTACTTTTGTAATGTTCAACATATTCGACGAAGGTGAGGAAACTCGCCTTTAAATTGAGGCGGGCATTTTATGCTCGCACCTCTCTATATACATGGGCGGTTTCGTACCCCCGTGTAGCGTATTAATGTACCTACAGCCTTCGTCGGTGTTGAACAACGGGTCAGGCGAAATCGCCCTCTTTTTCTCCTTACCCTAAACGTTTAACTATTAAATATTAAGGCTATGGAACAAAGACACAAGGTGAGGTTAACGACCTCTAACACATTCGTTTTGGAGCAAGATGAGATCAAAAGGCTCTACATCTATCTTTCGCTTTTTCAGTATCGATCACTACGAATCCCCAACTACAACGAACAAAAATTAATCGAAACCCTAGACAAAGACTTCAAGAAATTCTGCATTGAATTACAAAACCAAGCTGAACGAGACCCCAATAATCTAATAATTAATAAAATGAGAACGTTTTTCGACAATCATCACAAAAAACTCAAAGAGATTTTGGATGATTTCAAAATAACTGAACATATAAAAATAATCGAATAGCAAAACCTACAAAATTTACTATAACAAACAGAAATTATACCACCTTTTGTTTGTTATAGTAAACATATATTAAGCTAATACTCTAATCAGCCAACATCTTCTCATAACGATACCCCAACTCCCGAAGAGCTATCGAAACACCCAACCTATAAAACACCTTTGTTGTGCGAGCAAATATATGAAACGCCATAACGCTCTGTGCCTCGATATTCTCCTTGCGGATCATCCCTTGTGCCGAGTGTGCCAAACCGCGCATTAAAGACTCCAACCTATCAGCCTCTTCGCTATCGAGCGCATAACTCAACAACCCCTCCATCACATACTCATCCATTTCATCAAAACCTCGTGTTTTCGAGATTAATGTGTAAAAATCATCGACATCGACATAATCATCCCACGCCGTGTCCCACAACACAGCAGCTCCCATTCCTAAATATCCTGCCCACGCAACAGCAACCGATGGATACTCCGCTATTTGAGGCACCGCAGCCGCCATATATTCAGGTGCCGAAGTGTGCCACTTTTCATCCAACTCCGCAATCTCTAACAGTTGCCCATCCAAAAAGCCATTATCGGTGGCTTGACGCAGGAGGTGCAACATTAACTTCTCTTCATATTGTGCCAAATATTGGCTTTGATCTTGTTCCATAAATTTGTTCGTTTATATTGAATAATCTCGGGCTCCAAAGATCTTAGAACCCACTCTAATTGATGTCGAGCCACACTCTATTGCGAGCGGATAATCATCCGACATACCCATCGAAAGGGTGTCGAACGAAGCTCCAAATATCTCTACCAATTCATCTTTATATCGCTTCAAAGTCTCGAAATCGCGACGCACAACAGCATCGTCATAGGTGTTGGATGCAATCCCCATAACCCCACGCAATCTAATGTTGGGCATGCGTTCAAACACCCCCTCCGAAATAGCGCTCCTTAACTCCTCATAATTCCACCCTGTTTTGCTCTCCTCTTGAGCAACATGAATTTCGAGCAAACAATCGACCACCTTGCCACATTTTGCCGCCTCTTTGTTGATCGCCTCTGCTAGGCGCAATGAATCTAACGACTCTATGAGCGACACGTATGGCACCACCATCTTTACCTTGTTGGTTTGCAAATGACCGATCATATGCCACTCTATGTCGCGTGGCAACACCTCCCACTTAGCCTTAAGCTCTTGGGGACGACTCTCTCCGAATTTACGTTGACCTGTGGTGTATGCCACCTCTATTGCTTCGGCTGAATGGGTCTTAGAGACCGCTACTAACGATACACCGTCGGGCAAAGAGGAGGTGATACTCTGAATTTGTGATATGATAGACATTATTTTATACTTTATTTTCGGTTGTAAAATTAACAATTTTTTCGCAAATATCACCACCCCACAAACACTATTCACAAATAGCCACTTTTTTCATACACCCCAAAACACTACAACATTATTGATTACTAAGCTCTTTTACCATAAACACACATCTCAAAAATGTTAAAAAAACACTACTTATGCAAAAAAAACGACGAATATTGATTCAACGTTACGAATTTTTAACTACATTTGTCAAGTAAAAAATTTCTAAAAAAGAGAATAATGGCTAAGATCAAAGGTAGCATAATAGTTGACAACGAAAGATGCAAGGGGTGTGGTGTGTGTGTCGCATCGTGTCCTCTGCAAGTACTTGCATTGTCGGCAGAGGTCAACGGCAAAGGGTATCAATTCGCTGTAATGGCTAATGCAGACCAATGCACAGGATGTGCTTCGTGCGCAATTATTTGCCCCGACAACTGCATCACTGTTTATCGTCAAAAAGTAGAGTAAAAATATGGAAGAGATAAAGTTAATGAAGGGTAACGAAGTGATTGCCCACGCCGCAATTCGTTACGGTTGCGACGCATACTTCGGCTACCCTATCACTCCTCAATCAGAGGTTATGGAGACGCTCATGGAACTTAAACCATGGGAGTCAACAGGAATGGTGGTGTTGCAGGCGGAGTCAGAAATTGCCGCTATCAATATGGTATATGGCGCAGCGGCTACTGGCAAACGAGTGATTACATCATCGTCGGGCCCTGGTATTAGCCTCATGGGCGAGGGTATGAGCTACTTGGCAGGTGCAGAACTACCATGCCTGATTGTCAATTGCCAACGCGGAGGTCCAGGTTTGGGAACCATCCAACCATCACAGAGTGACTATTTCCAAGCATGTAAGGGTGGAGCGCACGGCGATTTCCACTTGATTGTCTTCGCACCAAATTCAGTGCAAGAGATGCACGACCATGTGACCGAGGCGATGGATATGGCATTCAAATATCGCAACCCTGCGATGATCCTAGCCGATGGAATCATCGGTCAAATGATGGAGAAGGTTATACTCACATCGCAATCACATCGCAGAACAGACGAAGCGGTTGCCATCGAGCAACCATGGGCAGCCAATGGTAACAAAGGCGAAAGAGCATCAACCGTAGTGTCATCGCTCGAATTGGAGGCACCCTGCATGGAGGCACTCAACAAACGCCTAATCGCAAAATACGAAGCTATGCAAAGCGAAGTAAAGTGGGAAGAGATCGAGTGCGACGATGCGGAGTATATAATCGTAGCATTCGGCTCATCGGCACGCATATGTGCATCGACCGTAGAGATAGCTCGCGAACAAGGATACAAGGTTGGTCTTTTGCGCCCCATAACCCTATACCCATACCCCTATACTGCAATCGAAAAACTAGCAGATCGAGGTGTGAAGGGATTCCTTTCGGCGGAGCTTAACGCAGGTCAAATGGTCGAAGATGTACGCCTAGCAGTTGGTCGCAAAGCCCCTGTGGTGCATTATGGTCGCCAAGGAGGCATGATATTTAGCCCCGACGAGGTGTGGGAGGCTATGAAGAGTAAATTGATAAATAAAGAATAAGGCAATGGCAGAGGTTGAAATCAAGACCGAAAATTTGGTCTACTCCACACCAAAACTCATAATCGACAGAGTTATGCACTACTGCCCAGGTTGTAGCCACGGCACAGTGCACAAAATCATCGCCGAGGTGATCGACGAGATGGGCGCAGCAGGCAAGGCTATTGGAGTCTCTCCCGTGGGTTGTTCGGTATTTGCGTATCACTACATCGACACCGATTGGATCCAAGCAGCTCACGGTCGCGCATGCGCTGTGGCAACTGGAGCTAGACGCGTGCACCCAGATCGTTTGGTATTCACATACCAAGGCGATGGTGATCTCGCAGCTATCGGCACGGGTGAAACTGTACACGCAGCGGCGCGTGGCGAAAGCATCGCGGTGATATATATAAACAATGCGATATATGGAATGACGGGCGGTCAAATGGCTCCCACCACGCTCCTAGGCATGAAGACAGCGACAACCCCCGAGGGTCGCAAGGCGGAGCTCAATGGCTACCCATTCAAAATTGCAGATATGATCGCTCAACTAGACGGTGCAACATTCATATCGCGCCAAAGTGTCCACACATCTGCAAATGTACGCAAATGCAAAAGAGCTATCCGCACAGCATTCGAAAATGCAATGTCGGGAGGTGGATTCTCGATGGTCGAGGTTGTCGGCACATGTAGTAGCGGATGGAAGATGTCGCCTGTACAGGCGAACTCATGGCTAGCAGATAATATGCTACCATACTACCAACTCGGAGATATTAAAACCCCAACCCAAAAATAATCGACACAATGAAAGAGAGAGTTATTATAGCAGGATTCGGAGGACAAGGAGTTCTTTCGATGGGTAAGATCTTAGCTTATTCGGGCGTTATGCAGGGTTTCGAGGTGACATGGATGCCATCGTATGGTCCCGAGATGAGAGGCGGTACAGCCAACGTAACGGTGATCCTATCCGACAAGCAGATCTCATCGCCTGTGTCGCACGAATATGACACCGCGGTTATTCTCAACCAACAATCAATGCAAAAGTTCGAGGCGATGATCCGCCCTGGCGGTGTATTGATATACGACACCAATGGCATCACACAACACCCAACGCGAACAGATATTAAAATATATACTATTTATGCCACTTCTGAGTGTGCAAAGATGGGAAATGCAAAACTCTTCAACACCCTTATTTTGGGCGGTTATTTGGCGGTAAGACCCGTCGTTGAGCTTGCAAATGTAATGGAGGGACTCAAAAAATCTCTTCCCGAAAGAGCTTGGAAATTGCTTCCGCTCAATGAGCAGGCAATCCATCATGGAGCTGAAATTATTGCCGTGAGGTAAAAATTTATATCATTTTGTTAATGTTGAGATCACCTTTTTTTGGGGTGGTCTCTTTTTTTACGCACCTCTATTTGGTCGTATAAGTTTCGCAACTACCATCTTCATACAATACGATCACACGCTTTACTCTTGGCTCCGAAAAATCAATTATTGAACTTGATCTCTTGCTGACAACAACATCCTCTTGGGGTAGGTTTGCATGAATTGGAGCTGGGTTTTGCATCGACGAAAGATCTCCTTCACTACTCTCCATAGGCTCTTGATCCACGGTAGGGGTGGAGGGTAGAGATGGTTCATCTACCTCTTCGGGTAGATACATCTGCTCATCATCCAACATTAACCAATAGGGATTGATCTTTGGGAAGCGACGCAAAATTTTCTGCAACAAATCAAAACCTGGCTTGTTGCGTCCCGACACCAAATGTGAAATTCCAGATGGCTGAATCTCTAAAATCTCCGCTAGGCGAGAGGAGGTGAGCCCCTCACTTTTCATCAATTGTATGATTTTTTCCTTCATAACGATAATTTTTACAAAAGTAATGATTTAATTTTTGTAAAGCAAATTAATGTTTACAAAAATAACGGCGCATATGGCGTTTTTATCTGTTACAATTGTAATTTCGGCAGTAGGGGAGAGGCATGGATATATGCGTTAAAGTATAATAGACTTCACTTAAATAGTAATAATTATCTTGTTACCACTCTTTTAATGAGCTAAATATGCAGTAAAATACCCTCTATAACCGATATTTGATGCTACGTACAATATCTAATCAATAACTACTTTATATAACTCTCACAAACACCTGGGTTTCAAACTACTACAAACTACTTTTAAATTGTTTAACATCTTGATTTTAGATCATAAGTAAATATTAACAATGCTATCTAGGGTTTACATAAATAAAGATACAAATGTAAAACACCATCATCAATTGTTCTACTTTTTTATTTTACGTTTGTCACGTGAATAAAATTTGCATTGTTACATTTGTGTATTTACTTTTGTTAATACCTAAAATCACTAAATTTTAATGTTGTACAACCCGCAATCCACTCAAAATTATAGAATAACAGGTCGATGAGTTTATTATGTTAAATAATACAATTAGGGGTAGGACACAAAATGCCCTACCCCTATATAATTCAAGTAGTTACGCGACTACAACATATGTTATTTGCTAGCTATCTCAGATGCTATTTCTTGGAACTCTTCTGGAGTAAATTGCACCCTTTCTCGACTAAAATTAGCATCTCCTTCGCTATTTATAGGTACCAAATGTATATGTGCATGGGGAACCTCTAGCCCCAGCACCATAACCGCTACCCTTTTACACTCCACACTGCCTCGAATTTTTAGTGCTACCTCTTTAGCAAATAACATCATCGCCGAAAGGGTATCATCGTCGAGATCAAAAATGTAATCCGTTTCGCACTTCGGCACCACCAAAGTGTGCCCCTTAGCGAGTGGACTAATATCCAAAAATGCGAAGAACCTTTCGCTCTCCGCAATCTTATAGCAAGGGATCTCCCCCGCTATTATTCGTGAAAAAATTGTTGCCATGGTTATAAAATTTAACTATTCATTCTTGAACTTTGGTGTCAAAATCTCCGTCTCAATCACTGCACGGCGAAGATCAAATTCACGCGCAATCTTCGATTTTGCCACCACCGCCTTACTCTCTAAAGTAGTTTTTGCAACTTGTCGCGATGCAACCTTTGACACAGCTTTAGGTTGAGGTGTCACTACCCTTTCACTCTTCACACTCTTCGGCTCCACACTCTCAGTCATCTCGATAGATTCTCTACCCATCATCTGCGCATGACGCTTAAGCTCCTCTCTAAAAATTGTCTCCAAATCCATCGGACGCGATGCTCCATCTTGCGACTCATCATCCATCATCTCTTGCGACTGTGGCGGCTTCGTGCGTTTGAAATTACTCGCCACAAAAACTATGACGATAATCACTCCCCACACAATCTTAATCAAACTATCTGTATCCATTATATATACTATTATCTATTTTCAACTCTTTTAACTCTATCAAAACCTTTGATTGCCCCTATTCTCTCTATCGCAGCATTAAGGCTCTGTATATCTTTTACATAGAGGCTAAGTTGCCCCTCAAATATTCCATCATGACTATGGATGTTCACTTCTCGAATATTGATATTACAATCGAACGACACCACTTGGGCAAGATCAAACAGCAAACCGACTCTATCTAAACCTCTAATTTCGACACTACACAAATGCGATACACTCTTATAATGAGACCATTTAATCTCTTCTTTAACAATATTTTGCCCATCCTGAGTCGCTAACCTATTCAACACATCACATGTAGATTTATGAACCTCAATCGAACCATTCATAGCTCGTCGATACCCTACCACTTGATCTCCAGGAATTGGATTGCAGCACTCCGCAATAATAAATTCATCACCTTCGACATCCTCAATACTCTCATCTTCATCGAGTTCATCAGATTCGTCAGACTCAATATTTGGCTTAGATCTATTGATAAACAGCGACCAAAATTTATTGATTCTCTGCTTTGGATTCTCCTTCATCACACTCTCCAAATCATCCAACGATATAATTCCTGCTCCGATCTTACTATAAAATTCATCTTTATTCGAAGATCCATAAGCAGGTAATACTTTGCGCATAACTCGCCCACTTACAGGAATTTGCAGTTTCAACATTGCTCGCTCAAACTCTTCACGCCCACGCTCGATATTATTATCTTGCTCGCTTTTGAGAAAAGCCTTTATCGATTGTGTTGCCTTGGATGTAACGACATAATCCAACCACTCTGCCGAAGGTCGTCCGCTATCGGCTGTGATTATTTCGATTTGATCGCCACTATGAATTAAGGATGTAATAGGTTGAATCTTATGGTTTATCTTCACCCCGATAGCTTTATTGCCCACATTGGAATGAATATCATAAGCAAAATCTATAGCTGTGGCATTCAATGGCATCTTTCGAGTCTCTCCTTTGGGTGTAAACACCACTATTTCAGAGGCATATAGCGACATCTTGAAATTATCCAAGAACTCCACCGCATTATCAGTCGGAGAGTTCAGTGCCACGCGTATCTTTTTGAGCCACTTATCAAACTCATCTTCATTGGGCGAAGTGGCTCCTTGTTTGTATTTCCAGTGTGCAGCAAAGCCTCTTTCCGCTATTTCATCCATTCTTTTGGTGCGGATTTGAACCTCTACCCACACCCCTTCGGGTCCCATAACTGTGACATGCAACGCTTCGTAGCCATTATCTTTAGGCATACTTATCCAGTCTCGAAGTCGTTCGGGGTTTGGAGTGTAAATATCTGTTATTGAAGAATATATCTGCCAACATTGAGTCTTTTCAGATGGAAAAGGCAGGGGGTCAAAGATGATCCTTATGGCATATAAATCATATATCTCTTCGAATGGAATACTCTTGCGTTGCATCTTATTCCATATCGAATATGGGCTTTTTACCCTTCCAGCAATCTCATATTTTATACCATCCCTATCTAGGGTCTTGATTATTGGCTCTGTAAAGCGGTTAATCATCTCCTTGCGGATGGTATCTGTTGTCGCTAACTTTGTTGTGATCTCATCATACTGCTCGGGAAAGCGATATTTCATGCAGAGAGTTTCGAGTTCACTCTTTATGGCATGAAGTCCCAATCTATATGCCAAGGGGGCAAAGAGATATATTGTCTCACTTGTGATTTTGATCTGTTTGTTGAGAGGCATAAATCCGAGGGTACGCATATTGTGAAGCCTATCTGCGATTTTGATAAGTATCACCCTCACATCATCCGACAAGGTTAATAGCACCTTACGGAAATATTCCGCTTGCTCCGAAGTATCGGTATTAAATACCCCCGACATTTTGGTGAGTCCATCGACCATGTAGGCGATCTTCACACCAAAGATCCGTTCGATGTCGTCGACCGTATATTCGGTATCCTCCACAACATCGTGAAGCAAAGCAGCCACAACTGATTTTACCCCCAACCCTATTTCATCTAACACTATATGTGCCACCGCAATAGGATGCAGGAGGTACGGTTCGCCCGAACGGCGACGTACCCCCTGATGAGCCTCCTTAGCCAAAAAATATGCTCTCTTTATGAGGTTCCAATCCTCATCACTCTTACAAACCTTTTCACACGAGAGCTTTAAATTTTTCCATGCTTCGGCTAATAATTTTTCATCCTCCGCACTATCCATATATTGTATGCCTATTTTTAAGCAATTATGTTTATGACTCTTTTGAGACGGTTCCGCTTATGCCTCTTTTTGAGCAATCATTGCAGCGCGCACCTTCTCTTCGACCTCTGCGCGCAAAGCCTCATCGCCAAATAATAGGTTCTTCACCGAATCACGACCTTGACCAATCTTGCGCTCGCCATACGAGAACCACGATCCAGCCTTTTTGATAACTCCATAATCGACACCTAAGTCAATAATCTCGCCAACCTTCGAAATTCCTTCGCCAAACATAATATCGAACTCCGCACGTTTGAATGGAGGTGCAACTTTATTCTTCACAACCTTCACTCGTGTACGTGTACCAAGCTGATCTTCACCATCTTTGATGATCGAAACACGACGAATATCTATACGCACGCTAGAGTAAAACTTCAGTGCATTACCTCCTGTTGTAGTTTCGGGATTGCCATATACCACACCGATTTTGTCACGCAACTGATTGATAAATATACAAACAGTTTTAGTCTTAGAGATGCTCGCTGTGAGTTTACGCAAAGCCTGTGACATCAATCTCGCTTGGAGTCCCATCTTTGAATCACCCATCTCTCCCTCAATCTCAGCTTTTGGGGTTAGTGCCGCAACAGAGTCTATAACAACAATATCTATAGCGCTCGAACGAATCAAAGAGTCAGCAATTTCCAATGCCTGCTCACCATTATCGGGTTGCGAGATCAACAAATTATCGACATCAACACCCAATTTTTGAGCATAGAAACTATCAAATGCGTGCTCTGCATCGATAAACGCTGCGATTCCACCAGCCTTTTGAGCTTCGGCAATTGCGTGAATTGCGAGTGTCGTTTTACCCGATGATTCTGGACCATAGATCTCGATCACACGACCTTTGGGATAACCGCCCACTCCGAGCGCCATATCTAAAGTTATTGAACCTGTGGGGATTACGGGTATGTTTGTCACCTCCTTAGAGTTCATTCTCATAATCGAACCCTTACCGAAATCCTTTTCGATCTTATCCATCACAGCGTTCAACACCTTGAGTTTGTCGCTATTGTCTTGCACTTTTTCTGCCATAATTATATTTTGTATTTTTATATTCTTATTTTTTGCACTCCAAAAAGAGTCTATCTCCAAAGATAATAATTTTTTCTGAGAGATTATAGTTTATTCTCGATTTTTAACAACCTATTTTTAAGGTGTTTTTTACAACACCTTAAAAATTATTATTCTACTCCCAAGTTATCACCTCTTGCACCTGTTCTCTAAACTCTTGCTCTGTATTATTTATTCTTCGCATACACCCTGGACAGCGAATTGCTGTTTGAGTTTCGATGTAGTCGTCGCCACACCCCACGCAACGTGGCAAGATTCCGTAAGAGTTGTCACCATAGTGGTCAAATTGTGCGCCACAATGTTTGCAGCTGATTCTGTAAGATGTTCCCATGACTGTAATTTTTTTAAGTTATTTTGTGTCGGAGGTCTTACTTTATATCCTTTCGACACTACAAAGGAACAGCTTATGTGTGACAACTTGTGACACAGATATATTTATTTTGATTTTTTCTGAAAATTTTCGATCAAATTATGGATATACCTCTCTAAATTTGGAGTATCTCGAATTACAACATCGTCGAGTAGTCCCATCACAAAGCGTCCAACACCAACATAGCTAGCCACTTCGGTATCGAGCAACCAATGACGATCATCTATTTGCGTTATATCTTCACTCGCCAACGGAAACTCCTCCACCAACAAATTATATGATAACATTCCCAACTCCAACTGCACTCGATACCTCTCCACTCCCGTCATTCTAAACAGATCCATAAACCCCTCATTGTGCTCCGCTTCACACCCCCACTCCTCACTCTGAATCTCGACCGAACCTATGCGCGAAGTTTTGAAAAGTTTATTACGTCCATCTTCCAAATCATAACACCACACTTGTACATAGTTGGTAGTAAATGCTATAGGCTCTACCCTACGATCCCTAACAACACTTCCGTGCGCCGATTGATACCTCTTCAGAATAACTAGCCTATGCTCCTCAATCGCCTCGACAAGGTTATGAACATTAGGTGCATTCTTTCCCGACACGACTGTGTTTGCTAGGATTTTATTGTCATATATAGAGTATAATTTTCGCTTGAGGTTTACCTTGAGTAGGTTATTATCATCTATCGCCTCGATAGATTTTTTGAGAATCACCGCCTCCTCTTGGGTAAAGTGAACCAGTTGCGATATATCTTTAAAGTGGGGCGACTCCTTATCTAAGCGAATATGATCGCCCTCCTTTTTGATTACAAAACCCGCCTCTCTAAAGGTATCTATATATCTGTAGATTGTGCGACGCGACATAGATAATCTCTCCGCCAAATCATCGACCGTATAGGTTGTATTGGCAGTGAGCATCTTCATAAGTCGCAAGATACGCGATATTTTGGGTTGATCCATAGAGGTTATATTTCTACAAATAAAAAATCGTGCAAAATAAAAAGAGAAAACCCTTCGCTAAGGTTCTCTCTTTCAATATATTAATTCATATTAGTTCGTAACAATTCTTTCGATCTCCTCGACCGTATGACGGAAATTCTTATCCATCTCCATCATATTAGAGACCGCTTTACAAGCGTGCAACACCGTCGCGTGGTTGCGTCCTCCAATTGCCAAACCTATTGATGCCAATGGAGCTTGCGTATGTTGCTTAGCCAAATACATCGCCACTTGTCGAGCTTGAACAACCTCCCTTTTGCGCTCCTTCGAAAGAAGTCGATCTTTAGGGATTGACATATTTGTACATACATCATCTATTATACCCTCCACGGTGATCTCCTTATGGCTCATCTTAATGTAGATCTTCAACACTTCGCGCGCCAACGAAATATCAACTTTACGCTGAAGGAACGATGCGTTTGCAATAAGCGACGAGAGTGCACCCTCGATCTCACGAACATTAGCCTTAATGTTATTTGCCAAATAATCAACAACTTCGGGCGAAAGATCTGCGTGCAACTTCTTTGCCTTAGATTGCAAAATCTTAACCTTCGTTTCGTAATCTGGCAGATTCACTGGCGTTGCAAATCCCCACTTAAAACGAGTCAACAAACGTTGTTCTATATCCTTCAACTCGGCAGGTGATTTATCCGATGTTAGGATAATTTGCTTACCCGTAAGGTGAAGATGGTTGAATATATTAAAGAATGCGTTCTGCGTTCCGCTCTTACCCGTTAGCTCCTGAATATCGTCGATAATCAACACGTCGATAGTTTGGTAGAAGTGGATAAAATCTGGAATCTCACCATTCTTATATGCTGTTTGAAACTGCGCTTGAAACTTATTCATCGAGACATACAACACCTGCTTTTCGGGATGACGTTGAATAATCTCGTGACCAATTGCTTGCACAATGTGAGTCTTACCCAAACCCGAATCACCATATATATATAGTGGATTGAATGGGTTGTTGTTCATATTTCCTGGACTCACCGCCACAGCCATACCTGCCGAACGCGACAAACGGTTACACTCTCCCTCCACAAAATTAGCAAATGTATATCCACTATTAAGGTTCGGGTCGATGTTCATACGCTTCAACCCAGGGATAACAAATGGGTTTTTAATGTTGGCTGTCGATGTCTGAGCGCTGAATCTCTGTATAGATGTTGCATCCGAATCTGCCGACACAACAACCGAAGGTTTCTCAGCCTTAGGCACCGCATAAAAAAGCGATGTCTGCGAGCCAAAAAACTGTGCGATCACAGGTTTCAAAAAAGGAAGATACTTACCCTCTATTTCGTTTACGTATGTTCTGTTAGGCACGCCCAATCTAAGGATATTCCCACTATACTCCAACGGCACAATAGGCTTGAACCATTTCACAAACTCCTCTTCTGTTGTTTGTGATTTGATACGTTCTAGGCAATCTTGCCAAGCCTGTTTGTATGATGTAACTTGCTGGAGCATAAATATTTATAAATTCTGTAATTATTATTGGGCAAAAAAAATATAGCTTGTCATCTACGACCGACTCTCAAATAAACTCCAAATGAAACAGGTGTAATTGTTTGTGATCTTCCCACCCTATCATTAGCCGTTGTTTTTAGTGGGCATTTTTGACACTACAAAGATGGTGATAATTTTTTGAAAAAAAACTTTATTTTCTATTGATTTTTAACTTTATTTTCATATGATATATATTTTAAAATTTTGTCTAAATTTTAACTCGTTGATATTGTTTATATTCAAATTTTTTTTTACTTTTGTTAATAGATATTTTTGTAGTTCACCCTAAATGTTATAGTTATTTTTTATAGTTTACAACATAGCAAACCAAACAAGTTAAGCTAACCTGGCGAACAACAAACAAATAGATAAAAATAACCACATATATATATTAACACTAACATAAATAATAATTAATTTATAAAACAATGGCAAACGAATTAGACCAAATGGTACTAGCCAAAGCACAGCAATGGTTAGATGGAGCGTATGACGCTCAAACAAAAGCATCTGTTAAGGATATGATGGAGAACAACATGGCTGAGCTCATCGAGTGTTTCTATCGCGACCTAGAGTTCGGAACAGGAGGACTTCGTGGAATCATGGGTGCAGGAACCAACCGCATGAATATCTATACTGTAGGTGCTGCAACTCAAGGTTTATCAAACTACCTTAAGATCAACTTCCAAGGCGAAATCAAAGTTGCTGTAGCATATGATAGTCGCAACAATTCGGAGCTATTCGCTAAGAGAGTTGCAGACATCTTTGCATCGAACGGTTTCACTGTATATCTTTTCGACGCTTTGCGCCCTACCCCAGAGCTTAGCTTCGCAATCCGCGAGCTTGGTTGCCAATCGGGAGTTGTGGTTACTGCATCGCACAACCCTAAGGAGTACAACGGCTACAAAGCATATTGGGAGGATGGAGCTCAAGTTACCGAGCCACACGATAAGCGCATCATCGAGGAGGTGAACAAAATCACCGACATCAACATGATCCAAACTGGTGCTAATGCCGACAAGATCACAATGCTTGATACTAATTTCGACGAGATCTATCTTAATATGGTAAAGAGCCTATCGTTGGCAGGCGACAGCATCAAGAAGTTCGAGAATATGAAGATCATCTACACCCCTATCCACGGTTCGGGCGTTGATTTGGTTCCTCGTTCACTTGCAAAGTATGGTTTCAAGAATGTTATGTTGGTTCCTGAACAAGCTATCGTTAGTGGTGATTTCCCAACTGTAGACTCTCCAAACCCAGAGGAGCGCAAGACAATGTCTATGGCTATCGACTTGGCAGCTAAAGAGGGTGCTGATTTGATCTTGGCAACAGACCCAGATGGCGACCGTTTGGGAGTGGCTCTTCGCAACAAGGCTGGAGAGTATGTATTGCTTAATGGTAACCAAACTTTGGTTCTTATCCTTTCATACCAACTTACTCGTTGGGCTGAGCTTGGTAAGATTGATGGTAAGCAATTTATTGTTAAGACTATCGTGTCGTCGCTTATGGCAAATGCTGTTGCGGAGAACTTCGGTGTTAAGTGCTATGACTGCTTGACAGGATTTAAATATATCGCTCGTATCATCCGTAATGAGGAGGGTAAGACTAAATATATTGGCGGTGGCGAGGAGAGCTTCGGTTATCTAGGTGGCGATCAAGTTCGCGACAAGGATGCTGTTTCGGCTTGCTCGTTGGCAGCTGAAGCTGCTGCATGGGCAATGGATACAATGGGACTAACACTATTCGAGTGGTTGCAAGAGTTGTATGTTAAGTATGGCTTGTTCCGCGAGGGATTGGTATCTGTTGTTCGCAAGGGTAAATCAGGTGCTGAGGAGATCCAACAAATGATGGCTGATTTCCGCGCAACACCTCCAACATCACTTTTGGGTTCTGACATCATCAAGATCAAGGATTTCAAGAGCTCAGAGGAGTTGGATGTTAAGAGTGGCGTAAAGAGCGTTATCGAGGAGGATTCAAGCAACGTATTGCAATGGTTCACCGAGGATGGCACAATCATATCTGTTCGCCCATCGGGAACTGAGCCTAAAATCAAGTTCTACTTTGGCGTTAAGGCTCCACTTGCTTCGGTTGCCGATTATGAGAAGACTCTTGCAGAGTTGGATGGTAAAATCGAGGCTATCAAGGCTGAATTGAAGTTGGTATAACATAAGATATATTCGTGCAAATAATAAAGTCGTAAGCATCTGTTGCTTACGACTTTATTATTTGTGCTTATTCGCAATATAAAAATAGACATTTCTACATCTCAAACTCACCAACTACCTTAAATGCTTTACCATCGGGTGTTATCACAATACTATAAATATAACCATCATACACATAATAATCCTTGCCATCAATAGTTACCAAATCTGCCTCTACAGGCAACGATGGGACAGTGATCTCTTGTGGCGCTTCGACCACTTCGTAGCTACTGCTACTGTTTTTAATGTAGTATGTTCCTTGATAGTAGTAATATGTTCTACCCAACATATTTAGAAGTGTGTATCCAACAGGCAACGTTCTAACCTTTACACCTCTAGGAGCAGGAACAACAATATAGCGTCCATTGGTAAAACGATAGTAAACACCATTGCTGTAGTGATAATCGATACCCTTACTCTTGACTATAGTGTAGGAAGTAGGGAGTTTTCGTATTGCACTCACCGATGGCGTTGGTGATTTATAGACTATTTTAGATGATGACACCTTTGTCGGAGTTTTTGATGGTGCCGACACAACCTTTTTATTTGAACTCTCTTTAGATATAGTTCTACTCGATGCAAAAGCATCTCCCGATGCAACAAATACGCCTAAAGCTGTAATCATTGCGATTTTAAAGAAATTCGATTTCATTGTTTTAATTATTAAAGTATTCAACTTATATATCTATTATATCCAATTTACAAATGCAACTGAATATGAGTTTATTAAGATTTAACGGAAGGGAGGGGTGTTTTATTTTCTCTACAGTTTTAATTTTAAGTCAGATAATCAAATTATTTCAAATAACTATTAATCTTATTATAACGTGTAGAAGCGTGGCTCTTAAGGGTTGATACTGCACTATCAAATTGAGAATAGCTACTCAAAAAAGATCTTCCACTAACTTCTGCATAGGCATACGATACAATCATATTATAATAAGTCTCATACTTTGCTGTCATATTAGATACATAAAAGTGGTTATCAATAAAATCTTGAAGGTATTTATCCAATATATCCATATACTCATCTTGTTGAGCCAAATAATAAAGTAAAGGCCAACTACTTCCTGTATAACGACTTTGACTCAACTCATCGGGCTCAAAAGTTCTATAATTCCCCGTTGCTGATTGAAAAGTCTCGTTATGATCCCATGGTATCCATGTTAGCAGATTATCCGATGGGTTATTGTATAGGTAGTAATTGTGTGCAATATTTCCATAAATATCCCAATTCTGAATAGTTAGAGTCACTGCCAACCACTTCATAAATGTATCGACATTAAATATCTCTTCCAAACTATCTCTCCAACTCTCGGGGTCACTTGTACGAGTAGAGCTATTTAGTACCGTATATAGAGCCAACACATCTTCATACAACTCGTCACCTGATTTGATATAGAATTCATCTGTATTGTAAGTTCCACTAGCAAAAGAGGCTGCATCATCTTCAGGCTTATACAAGTTACCACTATCATCTCCAAATTGATCCTCAATAACAGTATCGTCCACCTCCTCAACTATTGTATATAAACCAAAATAACTATTGTTTATATAGAGTTCACAGAAAGCTGTATGAGCTACAACCATACCAAATTCTCGAAATAGGTCGGATGCCATCTTCTCTCTCATAAATGATTTGTCATTGTAATTATTACCCAAATTTAACTGTTTAAAACCATAAAAACGTTGATTTTTCAAATCTGGATAGTCATCTTCAAACTCATCAAAATCTAATTTCATTGACAATTTCTGATTACCTGACGCATATGCTGAAGTGAGACTCGAATTACCTTTATAGCGAACGCCTACTTGGTACCAATCGGTTCCATTATACGTAAAAGTACATGGTACAAAGATTGGGGTGTAATCATCGGTTGTTGTATTACCATTTTTTATATTTGCAGCAAGATCAGCCCACATACTATTCCAACTTTCATCTGTTATTGTGAGATCTATACGCTGAACTTTATCTTGCGGAAATACAACATCATAGTTAGGATCAACGCTTTTGCTATGTGTAGAATCGTCCCAATCCTCAAAATTAGAATCCTCGATAGATTCAACACTATCCATATCAGTGGCAGCAGAAAGAGAGGTTGACGTTGAATTATTACCAGAGAAAGAATCGTTTGATGTACAAGAGTTAAGAACAGGAACGAACATAATGCAAACATACATTACGCAAGAGCTCAAAGCAGACACAATGCAAGTAGACCGTAGAAAATAACTATTTTTCATACGTAAATTAAATCATTATAAATAGCTATATTTCAGCTATTTTGTTAATATTCTTTGTGTTTTGACAAATTAAGAGTTAGCCCTTGTCTTGTGAACAATTGCACAGATG
>JBCQUZ010000125.1:2318-5246 GCA_047173645.1 Rikenellaceae bacterium | reverse complement strand
GGGTCTCTGAACCTCCACGGTGCACATTACCGATACCGCCTGTGAATGATGCTTTGCGGGTGTAGATGTCATCCCAAATATTCTTAAGTGCCAAAATCAACTCTGTATCGTTGGTCTCGGCTGCGTAATCAGCTGCTCCGATATAGAGAACGGGGCCCAATACTGCGTGACCTACGGCACGAATCTCTTCGCGCAACTTAGTATCATTTTGATTCTGCGTCTTACCCTTTTTGTGACCACGACCTGTGATGAAACGATCGGCAAGATCCATATAACGCTTCTCGCCCGTTGTGCGATACAACTCCATAAGTCCCATAATTTGAGTAGGGTTGAAATCGACGTCCGAAAGAGCTGGAGTCACCTCTGCGAAGTATTGATCCAAGAAATCACCCACCTTGATAGCCGCATCCAAAAGTGTACGATTACCAGTCACACGATAGTGCGTACAAGCCAAAGTCAAAAGGTGTCCCATATTATATGTCTCGTGCATACCCGTAGCCTTGAATCGAATATCATTCTTGAATGGCTTGTTCCACGCACGCTCCGAACCTGTTACTCCATATCCTATCTGGGTATGAGTTGTAGAGTATCCATCGTCGGCAATCGAACGAGCGATATAAGATGCCTTCTCGTTGATTTGCTTGAGTAGTTCTGGATCTTTGTTTACAGAATATACTGCAACCTGCGCCTCCAACCATTTGAAGTAGTCGCCATCTTGCCAGAATGTTCCCTTAAATCCATCACCCATCTCCATCTCGCCTGCCAACTTTTTGAAGTTATCCTCCGAAAAACCCATAAAGTACTTGTACTGCGCAGGCACTAGATTGGGCATCACTTGGTCGAATCGAGACTTCCAAAATCCTTCGTTCCACTCAACGTCGCCAATATTTACACCTCGTGCCTTCACCGAGGCATCTGCCGTAGCGGCAACGTAAGGTGCTTCTTGAGCTACTGCCACAAAGAGTGCGCTCGAAAGTAGGATAGTAGTTAAAAAATTCTTTTTCATTTTTATTTTCGTTTTGGTTTAAATTGCAAAATTTCAGAGCATCTGTTATATGTTGTCTGACAAATATAGATACTTTTAAGATATAATACAAATTTTTACGACCATATTTTTAAAAATATTTTCACTTTTAATATTATCGTACTGTTACACAGCTTATTATATTAACGTATATAGTAAAATCCACCTCTCTATATATACCTATATTATATATGCTTAAAATATTAACACAATCTATAAATGCAATACTATTTCTAATTTCACGTAAATATTTATCATTTTTTGTTTGGAAATATAAAAACATTCCATATCTTTGCAGTTGTCTGATGTCTTACATAATATGGTAGGACGATAATCATTTCTAAAACCACGAAATTACTAACTTAAATTCATTGCGATATGAAACTTAACTTCACCAAAGAGCGCCACACCATAGCAGCTTTTGTTCCAGCAGTTGCTACTGCAACAACAATGCTCAGTGGTTGTAGCGACGCAACTGCAAATAGCGACCGTCCAAACCTACTCATCATCCAAACTGACGAGCAGAGCTTCCGCACACTTGGTTGCTACCGTGACCTAATCCCCGAAGATCAAGCATACGTATGGGGCAAGGAGGCGAAGGTTGAGACGCCAAATATAGACCGCATAGCCAACGAGGGTATGATATGTACGAACTACTACGCATCAAGCCCCGTATCAACCCCATCACGTGCATCGTTCCAAACAGGACTATACCCCGTTGCAACAGGCGCACCAATCAACGGAATGACGATGGATGCCAACCTCACAACATACGCCGAGAGGTTGCGCCAAGAGGGATTCCAAACAGATTTCGTGGGTAAGTGGCACTTGGCTGGAACTCCACATGTTGACAAACTATATATTAGTCCTGGGTTTGACTTCGGGTATATGGATCGCAGCTTTGTATTCGAGACTAACCACAGTAAGTGGTACAAGGTCGTAGGCAAGCCAAACGAGATTGTTGCATCCAACAAGGTGCCCGATGTTGTTGACCCTGCGATGTATAGTACCGACTTCCTCACAAATCGTTGTATAGAGATGTTGGAACGAGATATTAAAAAGGATAAGCCATTCTGTATGATGCTCTCGATTCCCGACCCTCACTCTCCAAATATTGGGCGTGAACCATACACTTCGATGTTTGGCAATATGAAGATCGAAAAGCCTAAGACGATGGATTCTGTGGCTGTGGCTTCTCGCCCGGGATGGGCAGTGGGAGGCAAGAACGAGGCGCAGAAGTTCAACCCCAACCAAGTGCGTGAATACTTCGCTATGATAAAGTGTATCGACGACAATATCGGTCGTGTATTAGACTTCTTAGACGAGAATAACCTCACCGAAAACACCATAGTTATATTCACCTCCGACCACGGAGATATGATGTACGAGCACCACAAAATGGATAAGGGTAATCCATACGAAGCGGCTGCAAAGATCCCATTCGTAATTCGTTATCCCAATAAAATCAAGGCAGGCAAGATCAACCGCACAAGCTACACAACGTGCGACTTTGTCCCAACAATCCTTGGGCTTATGGGTGCAGAGCAGGTCGAGGGTGTACACGGAATCAATGACGCTGCGACATACCTAAACGATAAGGCTGAGGTTACATCAGACAGGATTATCTATCTCACCGATTCACCATTCAACAGTTGGACAGCAGCAATTGATGGTCGCTACAAGTTGGTTCTTTCGTGCCGTGATACACCGTGGTTGTTTGACCTACAAGAGGATCCATCAGAGCTAATAAATAGATACTCTGACCCTGAGTGCCAAGAGGTTGCACAGAGATTACAAGCAGAGCTACTTCGCCAAATGGAGCTATACAGCGAACCTGCGTTAGACTTAGGAATCAAATACCTACTTAGTGCCGACGAGAAGATTGAATACGTTTCGCCATACGA
>JBCQUZ010000125.1:0-2218 GCA_047173645.1 Rikenellaceae bacterium | reverse complement strand
CTATAATTCAACAACTCCGATGAAAAATAATATAATCTCAAAATTAGGTCTTGTTGCACTCGGATGTAGTGCCATACAACCCCTATGTGCAAAGAGCGCACCCACCAATGTTCTATTTATTATAGTCGACGATTTGGGTATCAAAGATTTGGGCTGCTACGGCAACACTATGAGCGAAACCCCCACAATCGACAAACTCGCAAGCGAAGGTATGCTATTTACACAAGCCTACGCATCGCCCGTGAGTTCAGCAACTCGTACATCAATTCTTTCGGGTCAAAACACCGCTCGCCACGGAGTATGGGAGGTTATCGGTTGCCACGATCGCCCCTATGCAAAGTTGCAATCCCCTACGTTCAACGAAGAGCTACCCGAAGAGATTGAGACATACGCCGACATCCTAACCGACAAGGGTTACAACTGTGCAATCTTTGGTAAATGGCACGCAGGACGCACCCCCGAAGCTGAAGGTTTCGGAGGCTGCAAAGTGGAGATTACAGACCCTGCGCTTGTGAAACACGCCAAGGAGAACAATATCAAAAAGACTGGAACCATAACAGCTCAATCCATTGAGTTCTTGCGTGCAAACAAAGATAATCCATTCTTGTTGTGCGTGAGCCACAACCTTGTTCATGCTCCACTCGAAGCAACAAAGGCTCTCGACAAAAAGTATTGTGCAAAGCTACGCCAAACTGGAAATATATCTATGCACCCCCAATATCTTGCAATGATAGAGATGGTCGACGAATCGTGCAAAATGATTCTCGACGAGGTTACAGCACTTGGTTTGGATAAGAATACTGCCATCATTCTAATCTCCGATAATGGAGGTTTAGAGTCCGATATGATGCTCTCTACCCCACTTGCGGGTTGCAACGATCCGTATCGTAGCCAAAAGGGTGATTTGTATGAGGGTGGAGTCCACATCCCAATGATTGTGAAATGGGATGGCAAGGTAGAGGCTGGATCTGTATGCGACGAGGTGGTTATCAACTACGACCTATTCTCAACATTCCTCGATATGGGACAAGCAAAAGCCCCAGCAACCCAAGTAGCTGATGGTTTGAGCCTCGTGCCACTCATCACTGGTAAAGCGGAGTCATTGGATAGAGAGTCGGTATATTGGCACTTCCCCACAAATATGTGGACTCGCAACCCTATGGGAGCTATCCGCAAGGGTAACTACAAACTAATAGAGAATTTCTTAGATGGTAGCATCGAACTCTACGACGTAATTAACGACATAGGTGAGGTTGTCGAACTTTCAAAAACGCAACCCGAAATAGCTGCCGACCTATTAAATGATTTGCATAAGTGGCAAAAAGATATAAATGCAGGAATGCCAACTCCAAACCCCAACTTCGACCCATTGCGAGAGCAAGAGATGGCAAAAGATTGGTGGAAATAGAACAAATTACGCTAAAACTTCATACAATGAATAGAGGTGAATTTTTAAAGATAATGGGGCTATCGACCGTAGCTCTTTCGACTGGAGGGTTGGTCTCGGCTTGCCAAAGCCCAGCGCAGAGCGGTGCGATGAGTAGCGGAAAGTGGATGAACACAAGTAATGGAGATTGGAAATATTTAGGTTCCAGAGATATTACTACCCTTAGCCGTGACCGTCACTATAAATTTGATGTGGCAGTAATCGGAGGTGGAGTTGCTGGAATTTCGGCAGCTGTTGCGGCGGCTCGCCACGGAGCGAATGTTGTGTTGGTTCAAAATCGTGCAGTGCTTGGAGGTAACGCATCGAGCGAGGTACACGTTCCAATAAATGGTTCATACCACTTCAAAAACAAGTTTAAGGTAGACCGTGAAACAGGAATTGTCGAGGAGCTACAACTCGAAAATATATACTACAATCCGCAGATGTCGTGGGAGGTATGGGATCACGTGATGTATGACTATGTGACTCGTCACAAGAATATTACCTTGATGTTGGAGACTCACGCAATAGAGGCTGTGATGAGTGGCAACAAGATAAAAAAAGCTATCTGTTTCCAACAATCCACCGAATCGAGAGTGACAATCGAGGCCGATATATTTATCGACTGTTCGGGCGATGGGCAATTAGCAGCAAGTGCAGGTGCAGAGTTCCGCTATGGTCGTGAGGGCAAGGCTGAGTTTGGCGAAAAGTATGCTCCCGACGAGCCAGATGGTTGGGTTATGGGTGATAGTATTCAGCTCAGTACAATGGATATGGGTCGTCCCGTGCCAT
>JBCQUZ010000025.1:0-30647 GCA_047173645.1 Rikenellaceae bacterium | reverse complement strand
ATCGAACAATCCTCGCTTACCTGTACTCTTAAAAATCATATCTGCATTTGCTTTAATTACAATGTAAAGATAGTGATAATTTACTGAATTACAAAGACTTAATTTTTAGAAGTCCCCTTATTCTATATTGAGGTTTAATAGTGAAAAATATCGCTCCAAGAGTGCTGTTAAAAATATGGCAATAATTGTTTTACACTACTTAGTCACCATATTTATGAGTTAGTGGCATAATACGTTCGTGTCTGAAGGTGCAGTTTGATAGACGAAGAATCGGTGGATATTGATATCTCTTCTTCTCGCTCTGCATAATCATCTTGTGGATAAGCTCAACATCGTCGTAGTCAAAACCTGCATTGACGATCTCTTCGCGGTGCTCCCCCTTCTCGATCATGCGATAGACGATAGCGTCAACCAGCTCATATGGAGGCAGCTGTTGAGCATCTGTACGATCGGGGCGAAGCTCCGAAGTTGGCTCTTTATTGAGTATACTATCTGGAATTGGAGAGTCCATGATCTGATTTATATACTTTGCTATGGCGTAGATCTCGCTCTTATAGATGTCACCTGTGACACTAATCGCACCAGCTGTGTCGCCATAGAGGGTGCATAGTCCAAGTGCATTTTCGCTCTTATTTGAGGAGTTTAACAGAACATATCCCCTCTTGTTTTGGAGTGCCATTAGGATTATTGTTCGGATACGAGACAAGATATTCTCCTCTGTTGCATCAAACTCCGTACCTCCGATGATCTGAGACATTGAACTAATCATCGTTTTGTAGCTCTCCTCGATCGGGATAACCTCATACTTAATCCCTAGATTCTCAGCCAACTCAACTGCATCATCCGCCGCCTTTGGATTTGAGAACTCCGATGGCATGATAAGCCCCATAACATTCTCAGCACCCAACGCTGATACTGCAATCGAAGCTACAACCGAAGAGTCGATACCGCCCGACAACCCAAGACAAGCCTTTTGGTAGCCACTCTTCGAGAAGAAATCTTTGAGCCCCAATCGAGCTGCATTGAACAAGAATCGGTTACGATCAGCATTAGTTGTAAGCGGAGCACATGGAGAGCCATTTATATCTTTACCGAGATCATACACCTCGAAATCCTCCTCGAAACTCTTCATGCGTAGAGTCTGCTCTCCACGTTTGTTGAATACCGAAGATGTTCCATCGTAGATTATATCTGTAGAGCCTCCAACCTGATTTATCAAGACGATATTTTTGCCCTCTACAAATGCGATATTGCGAAGAGCCTCAAATCGAGATATAAATACCCCTCTTCCATATTTTCTGGCGTTGATCGAGATTATTGTCTCGACAGAGTTGTCGAAATTTCGAAGTCGACTCAGATCGTCTCCCACAACAATTGCGCATTTGTGACCAGCGATTGTAGCATACTCCGAGCCATCTCCAGGGGACAAGAATCCCATCTCGCGACGCGCTGTGATATTTCTCTTTCCGATATATCTAAGTACCTTACGGTTTTGGATAAGAGCCGCTGCCGACACTGTGCCATCGTGTGTTAAGATTGGAATACCAACAATTGCGGCGATGGTGTCGCACTGGAACGTGATATGCATCAAAGCATCCTCACACAGCTCAAGAAATGTATTTTTGTGAAGAAGATCGTAACCCGGAAGTCCACTAATACTCTGTTCAGCAAAGACGACCAGATCAGCCGCCTCTACTTTAGCGCGCTGTATTGCGTCAATGATTTTGAAGGTATTTCCTTCGATGTCACCTACTGTATAGTTTATCTGGGCAAGAGCGATTTTCATAACAAAATTTATCTCTACTTAGTGTATTTATTTTTGATTTTTCTTAGCTATCACCGCATCTATGTATGCATGGATCTTTGCCGATGGATCTTCCCACCCTTCAGGCTTGATAACTTTGCCATCCTTAGGGTTGTAGTGAGGCTTTCCGTCTGGAAAAAGTTTCGCCATATTTGCGCTCTGTACAATATCAAAAAGCTCGTCAGCTTCGAGTCCCATCTCGACCATAGTGCCTAGAGCGAAGTAAATAACATCTATCATAGCATCTGCCTGCTCATAGATATCTTTAGCTACAAGAAACTCCGCCACCTCTTCGTTCATCCACTTTCCGCGGCTCAAAGCGCGTTTAGTCTCGATCATTTGCGGGGTGTCGGGACATGGATGTCCAAACTTTTCATGAAATTCTCGTACTCCGTTCCACTCTTTTTTCATAGCTCCACTCTCTGTTATTATATTGAGTAAATGTATATTTCTGGTATATTTTGGGGCAAAGGTAAAAAAAAAAAGTTTGTACTACTATATAATAGCGATTTTTTTGTCAAAAATATTATTCTTCATAAAAGAGTCTTCGATGTTGGTATATCGGATAAAAATAGCTATATTTGCGCCATAAAATCTCATAGATTTCGATGCAAATAACGAAAGCAGAATTTAAATGTAGCTCCGAGAGAGTTTCGCAAATCCCTAAGGATGAGTTGCGTGACTTCGCATTTATCGGACGAAGCAATGTAGGTAAGTCATCTCTAATCAATATGCTTACAGGACATTCGGGACTCGCAAAAGTCTCGGGAACGCCTGGTAAAACACGATTGATTAACCACTTCACAATTAACCGTGAGTGGTATCTGGTCGACCTTCCTGGCTATGGCTACGCTCGTGCATCGAAGAGTGTGCGTGGTGCTTTCTCCAAGATCATTACCTCATATGTTACTCGTGCTCGCAAGATGCACTATCTCTTTGTGTTGGTCGATTCGAGGCTCGAACCGCAGAAGATCGACATGGAGTTTATCGAGATGTTGGGCGAGAAGGGTATCCCTTTTGGAATAATCTTTACTAAGTGTGACAAACTATCCAAGATACAATTGCAGAGATCGGTCGAAAGATTCAAGGCGAATATGTTGGAGCAGTGGGAAGAGTTACCTCCGATGTTTATCACCTCAAGCGAGAAGAGAGTAGGACGCGACGAGGTGTTGAACTTTATCGGAGAGTGTTTGGAGGAGATCCGCAGAGGGGATTTCGTCTATCAAGAAGAGGCTGAATCAGATGAGGTTGATCTCGACAGTGAGGAGAGTGAAGAGGAGGAGACGAAAGAGGTTGCGTTAGAGCCAGAGGTAGCAGAGGAGGAGTATGACGAAGAGGCGGAGCAACAGAGATATATCGATAGATACAATAGAAGATAATTTAAAATCTATATAAAAAAATGGCTAATCATCAGATTAAATTTTTCGCAGGACGCGGTTCGGAGTATCTTGCAAAGAAGATTGCAGAGAGCTACGGTACAACGCTTGGCACATGTGAGGTTCTTCCCTTCAGCGATGGCGAGTTTCAAACTTGCTACAAAGAGTCCATTCGTGGATGCACTGTGTTTATTATCCAATCGACCTTTCCACCAGCTGAAAATTTGATGGAGCTACTTATGATGGTGGATGGTGCGCGTCGCGCTTCGGCTCACCAAGTTGTAGCGGTTATTCCATATTTCGGATGGGCACGTCAAGATCGTAAGGATCGTCCACGTGTACCAATCGGAGCTAAGTTGGTTGCTAATATGTTATCGGCAGCTGGTGCAAATCGTGTTATGACGATGGATCTACATGCCGATCAGATTCAGGGATTCTTCGAGTTCCCTGTAGATGCTCTATATGCTTCGGGAATCTTTATTCCATATATCAATAGACTCAACATCAAGGAGCTTTCGATTGCTGCTCCAGATATGGGTGGTGCGAAGCGTGCTAATACATACGCTAAACACTTGGGAGCTCCAATCATCATCTCTCACAAGGAGCGCGCAAAGGCGAATGTTGTTGGTAGCATGACAGCTATTGGCGAGGTTGAGGGTCGCAACATCATCATTGTAGATGATATGATCGACACAGCTGGAACGATCTGTATGGCTGCTGATATGTTGATGGCGAAGGGTGCAGCGAGTGTTCGCGCGGTGATTACCCACCCTGTATTGTCTGGTAAGGCTTATGATAGAATCAATGCAAGTGCCCTACAAGAGGTTATTGTAACAGACTCTATTCCACTGCGCGATGATGTAGACACTAGCAAATTTACGGTACTTTCGGTAGCAGATATGTTTGCGGATGTCATAGATCGCGTCTATAACTACAAATCAATCTCTCCTATATTCTTCTAGGGGGTTGATACTATCCGATAGAGACTCAAAGCCTCCTATTCTCTAATATATTTAGGGAATAGGAGGTTTTTTTTATTGTTAGTCCTTTTTTACCATTATATCTTTTTTTGTTGGTGTCCAATAATAGCTACTCTATTTTGTGCAAAAGAAAGCTCCTCCGACAAACGCCAGAGGAGCTTTTATAAAAAAACGAAACAGCAACTAACCACATATACAACCTAAAATGTGTTACCAACAACCTAAACAATAAAGAACATTTGCAGCAATCGCTGATTCGTTTATATCATCATTTACCTAACCCCTAATAATTAATCTAACGTAGGGAGGTGAATTTTATTATACAATAGATCGAATTTATTCGATCTATTTGTAACTTTGATCGTGGATACCCTTCACCGCACGTCCCGATGGCTCATTCACATTCTGGAATGATGCATCCCAAGCCAAAGCCTCTGGTGTGCTACATGCAACAGATGGTACAGATGGAACTGTAGCTACCGCTGCATCCGATGGGAAGTGCTCCTCGAAGATTGTACGATAGTAGTACTCCTCCTTGTTGCGTGGTGTGTTGATTGGGAAACGCTCCGCAGCGGTCTCGATCTCCTGATCCGATACCATTCCAGATGTCAAATCGCGCAAAGAGTCGATCCAGCTATATCCAACACCATCCGAGAACTGCTCTTTTTGTCGCCATGCAACGCTCTCAGGCAACATATCCTCAAACGCTTTACGCACAACCCACTTCTCCATACGACCATTTTTAGCCATCTTCTCCTCTGGGTTAAGGCGCATTGCAACATCCATAAACTCCTTGTCAAGGAATGGAACGCGACCCTCGACACCCCAAGCTGCCAAAGATTTGTTGGCACGCAAACAGTCATAAAGATATAGTTTGTCGAGCTTACGGATAGTCTCCTCGTGGAATGCCTGAGCATTTGGAGCTTTGTGGAAGTATAAATATCCTCCGAAGATCTCATCAGCACCCTCTCCCGAAAGCACCATCTTGATACCCATCGACTTGATAACGCGCGAAAGAAGATACATAGGAGTCGATGCGCGAACTGTTGTAACATCGTATGTCTCAAGGAAATAGATCACATCCTTCAGTGCGTCAAGACCCTCTTGAATAGTATAATGAACCTCATGGTGAACAGTTCCGATATGCTCTGCAACCTTGCGTGCAGCGATCAAATCAGGTGCACCCTCCAAACCTACTGCAAATGAGTGAAGTTGTGGCCACCAAGCGGCTGATTGATTTCCGCTCTCGATACGCATTGCCGAGTATTTACGAGCGATAGCCGAGATAACAGATGAATCCAAACCACCCGAAAGCAAAACACCATAAGGGACATCCGACATCAACTGACGCTCTACGGCACTCTCCAAAGCCTCACGAAGCTCTGCGATATCACAACCATTATCCTTTACATTGTCATACTCACGCCACTCGCGATTGTACCAACGTTTCATCTCACCATCCTTACTATAGAGGTAGTGACCTGGCTTAAATTGGTCGATCTTGTCGCATACACCCTCCAAAGCCTTAAGCTCCGACGATACATAGAGATTACCCTCGATATCTGTACCTATATATAACGGAATGATTCCGATATGGTCACGAGCCACCAAATAACAATCCTTCTCCTCATCATAGAGAACAAAGGCAAATATTCCATTTAGATCATCAAGGAAATCAACACCCTTCTCACGATAAAGAGCCAAGATAACCTCGCAATCAGAACCTGTCAAATACTCATATTTATCAGCGGTCTGCTGACGGATCTCGCGGTGGTTATAGATCTCGCCATTTACCGCCAAGATATGTTTACCATCTTTACTTTTGAGTGGTTGACCACCCGACTGTGGATCTACGATCGAGAGTCGCTCATGCGCTAGGATCGCATTTTTGCTACAGTAAATACCCGACCAATCTGGCCCACGATGACGTATTTTTTTAGCCATCGAAAGAGCTCTACCACGCAACTTCGACGACTCGCTTTTCAAATCAAAAATTCCTATAATGCCACACATATAAATTGCTTTTGTTTTAAATTATCGGCTAAGGTACAAAATAATATTTGTAAGATCATAATTTTAGCGCAAAAAAGTATATTTTATCGTTGATTCTCCAAAAAAGTTACTCAATCGCCCAATCATCTGTCCTAAATGACGACAAAGCGACACCTGCTGAGTTGTAAAGATCGCCATCGACATAGTTCTTAAAGGCATAACGCACCGCAACAGGGGCTGCAACTTCGTCGCTCCAGACCAATAATGGATGATCGCTATTGAGAATTAACTTCACCTCGGCAGGGTAGAACACCCTATCTGCACCAGCTATCTCGAAGAGCTTCGATGGCTCTTGACCGCGGAACGAGATACCATTCTCGGCATATCTGAACTGAATCGAGATCGCTGGATTCTTCGAAAACTTCGACTCCACAACCTCCATATTATCATACTCTGGAGCGCGATAATCGATCCCCTCTCTGCCATAACAATCCCCCAATGCCCAATATGATAACCTTGCACCAACCTCTCGTTTGTAACGAGGATGGATATTGCTAGCCTCTCCAAGGTCGGTTATCGGCACCATACCTGTTCGAGGGGTTAAATCCATAAGTTTTGACATCACCTCGCGCATCAACACACCACTATATTGGCTCTTTTTGTCGAAGTAGTTGTATGGTGCTATCTGAACATAATATATTGGGAACTCTCCACAATTGAGATGTTTGCGCAATCCTGTAACAAATGCAGGGAATAGTTTAAGGTACTCATTTGGCTTGAATCTATTAGCCTCACCTTGATACCATATTCCACCCTTTACGCTGAGCCCTCCAAGCGGCTCTACCATCCCATTATATAGACAAGCTGCCGCCTTTGTCGGATCTTTGGGCACAACTCCACTATCTATCTGTGAGAAGTCACACACCTTAACACCATCTAACCACTCGCGGCTCATCCACGCCTCAATGCTAGAGCCTCCCCAACTAACATCAATCAAACCAATTGGGACATCAAGTGCACTACACAGATCATACCCAAACATATACCCCACAGCACTGAAGTTTGCAACAGCTCTGGAGTTGTTAAGCTCCCACTCACCTGGAGCATCTACTTGCGGTGTTGCGCTTGGGCTGCGCTCCATCGTATACATTCGAATTGGAGTATCCTCGCGAGCCTGCGAGATATAACGCGCCGAGCCCTCAACAGGTTGACTCATATTCCCCAACATAGGCATCGACATATTCGATTGTCCCATACAGAGCCAAACATCGCCCAACATAACATTTTGAATCGTAAGTTTGTCCCCATCTTCAATGGTTATGGTGTATGGACCTCCAGCCCCGATCGTTGGAATCTTGATACCCCACTGTTGATTTTTTGTCACTGGAGATGTGTAGCTTTTGTCGCTCCACGATAGTGTGATCTTCACCGAGACTCCATCCGACGTGCCTCCGATTAGGATCTCGCTGTTGCGCTGCAAAACCATCCCGTCGCCCCACAAAGAGCCCATTGTGACCTTTGCACTCACCTCCGAGATCAGAGATAGAACAAACAACAGGGATGGTAAAAATCTACGTATCATAATATTCACGGTTTTTAGGGGTATAGAACAAAATTACAAAAAATATCCAGATTTATCGAATAACTTCAACAAAAATAGAGTAGCTTTGTCGATATAATTTATTGGTACCATGTTAGCGAATCCAAAGGATTCGTCATCCTGAACTTGTTTCAGGATCTCTGCAAATGATCGTGTTGTAACTCTAATACATTGATTAGTAATGGTTTGTTTGCAGTGTAGAGATCCTGAAACAAGTTCAGGATGACGAAATTTTCAATTTCGTATCTCAAATGGAACTGATAGTTTTTGTTATAGAGTATTAAAAATGTATAAAGATTCCAAAATTATGAATAGTCCAATAATAGAGATATGCTCGACAACTACACGCCAACCCCAATACCAACTATCGGGAATTGAGGGGATCACAATCAATCGCGGTGAACAGGTGGCAATCATAGGAGGTAATGGTGCTGGCAAAAGTATATTAGTGGGGTTGATGACAGGTGCTCACCCGCTGCTCGATGGCGATGGTATACGCTATAATTTTGGCGAGAATGCACCATCTCAAAAGATCTTCGATAACATCAAATATATCGCATTTCGAGACTCTACAGCCGCCTCGGGAGGTGCTGATAGCGGTTATTTCTATCAACAACGCTGGAACTCCACCGCGCTAGAGGACTCTCCATGTGTCTGCGATGAACTCCCAAAAGAGAGCACTTCAACTCAAAAGTTGCGTGAAGAGTTATTCAGATTATTTGCAATCGAGAAGATCTATGACAAGAGATTGGTGTTGCTATCAAGTGGCGAGATGCGTAAATTCCAGATCACAAAGGCTCTGCTATCTGCACCACAGCTGCTTATAATGGACAATCCATTTATCGGGCTCGATGCCTCAACGCGTGATGTGCTTCACAAACTACTTGCGGATCTTGCCAAACTTGGCAATGTCCAGATCATCGTTGTCCTCTCGAAGACAGATGACATACCTCAATTCCTAACACATGTGATAGAGGTCGAAGATCGCCATTGCAAACCAAAATGTACCCTTGCTGAGTATTACGAGCATCGTGAGCCGACTCCACAAAATATCCTCTCCGATGATCTGCGTCAAGCGATTATAGATCTACCATACGACACCTCGAAGAGTCCCGATAGCGAGATGGTGGCGGAGCTTCGTGGAGTCTCAATTAAGTATGGAGAGCGCACGATTCTTCGATCGCTCGATTGGAGGGTTAAGCGAGGTGAGAAGTGGGCATTGAGTGGCGAGAATGGAGCTGGAAAATCTACACTGCTCTCACTCATATGCGCCGACAATCCGCAGGGTTACGCCTGTGATATCGCCCTCTTTGGGCGTGATAGAGGCACTGGAGAGAGCATCTGGGATATCAAACGACATATCGGCTATGTTAGTCCAGAGATGCACCGCGCATATCTACTGCCCAAACCTGCAATCGAGATTGTAGCTAGTGGACTTCATGACACCATCGGACTCAATCGAAAGATGCAGCCTGAACACGCTGAGACTAGCCGTTTTTGGATGAAGATATTTGGCATTGAACAGCTAGAAGATCGTATCTTTACACAGCTTTCGAGTGGTGAGCAGCGTCTAGTGCTCTTGGCTCGTGCATTTGTTAAAGATCCTGCGCTGTTGATCTTGGATGAGCCACTTCATGGTCTTGATATGCGCAATCGTCGACGCGTCACAGAGATTATCGAGGCGATAAGTCACCGCACAAATAAGAGTTTGATAATAGTTTCACACTACCCTGCGGAGCTACCCAACACAATCACACACTCGATATTCCTCAAACGAAATTAGTAGTGTTCAACAAAAATAATAATGGTGAAAATAACGGTGATTTTGTTGGCACCATGTTATCGAATCCAACGGATTCGTCATCCTGAACTTGATTCAGGATCTCCCGAATTTAGTGAAACTAAATCTCGGGCACGAAGAGAATGCTGATAGAAATTTGCAGAGATCCTGAAACAAGTTCAGGATGACGTTCCTGTCGGAACGTATCTCAAATGGGACTGCTGAAAAGTATATTCATTTCGCTCTCTGTGGAGATTTTATTCAAAAATCTCTTTTTTTCAGAGAGAGCGAGGGTAACTTACGCAACTGCCTTCGGCGAGCGGAGTGCTCTCCGCGGAGCTAATTTATATTAATGATCTCGCTTTGTCGGATATACCAAATATACCCCTCAACAATATCATATTTCATACTGCGCATCAAAGCGACATAACGCTCCATCTGGCGAATATGCCCCTTGGAGCGCACTTCGCCAAACTTATAGTCGACAACAACACATCGTCGACCCTTAACCATAACTCGATCGGGGCGACGACTCTCGCTCCCATTTGGAGTTATAATCTCACACTCATTTCGCACTCGATCCCAATCTCCATCAAACCACTCCGCAGCACGCGGATCTCTCAACGACTCTCCGATCGAACTAAGCAGCAATGAGTGCTCCGTAACATTTATATGTCCATTTTTGAGCATCGTCTCAACATTCGAAAAGATCTCTTCACGCGACGAAGCCTGTTCAAACGCCTTGTGCATAAGGATTCCCACCTCGCGTGGCGCAAACTCCTCATCCTCGCGATATCGCTTCGAGGGCATACGAAGTCGAAGCTCAGTTTGGCTACTCTGGTAACGATCCATAATGTATGGCTCGCCACCACCCTCATCCTCACCCGCTATTGGGGCTGAGAGCTCTCCAAATTGGTAACTTATTGCGCTCTCATCCACCACCTCTTGGTATGGGATTGTGAGATTTGGCAGCCCCTCCAAGAGCAATTTACCGATATTCGCAGCTATTCGCTCACCGCTTCGGCTCACCTTAATCGGGATAAATATATGGAGCGACTCCACAGCTCGGGTCAATGCAACATACAACATATTGACACTATCAATATGCGAATAGACCTTTTCTCGATAATAATCCTCGGCAAAAGCGGAGTTCGCCATGCTATTTTTATAGGCTACGGGGAACGCTCCAATCTCCGAGTCTCCACCCTCGCGAGCCCAGACAATACTATTGGTTCGTGGATCTCGACTCCAGTTGCAATATGGGATTATAACCACCCTCTTTTCGAGACCCTTCGCCTTGTGTATTGTCAAGATCTCGATCGCGCTCTCACTCCTCTCGACATTGAGGGATTTGGTCGAACCCTTCTCATCCCACCACTCCAAGAAAAGTGCAATATCGCCAATTCTGTTGTTGCTAAAGGCTATAATCTGTTCGTGAATCGCCTGAAGATATGCAATATTGCCCATATCACGCTCCAACTCATAGGCGATAGTAACCATCTCAAACGCCTCAATTGGTGCGAACATACGTATCGAAGCGAGCAGAGTTAACTCCTCCTCACTAAGCGGATTGTCGACATGCGAACGCCTCAAAAATCTATTGTATATGGCACGTTGCAGAGTGTCAGCTGGATTCAACGCCAACCTAAACGCCGCCATTATAAACTGACTAACAGGGGCATATCCGATAATCAACGCCTGTTGAGTCATCACATCAAATCTATATTTGGGATCTGTGCATTGACGCTTAAACGCCAAAAGTATCTGCGCAACATTTGTCGCCTGAGTGTTGGATCGAGTGAGCACCATAATGTCACATGGTTTAAATCCTCTATCAATCGCCTCGCAAATTCTGGTCATAATCGGAGGCTCATCTTCGTAGGTCACAACCTCAACAAATCCGCCGCTCTCTGCGCACTTTTTAGGGGTTTGAGCATGCCCCTCATATGCACGAGGCAAGACCCCATTGAGCTCCCTAAGGGTCTCTTCGCTGATAGTTGCAGATTTAAGCTCCGCCTCTAGCTCCCGATTCTCCGAGTCAACCACCTGCGAGATGATCTCATTGTTGAAGTTGACAATATTGGGGAGTGAGCGGTAGTTCTCATCCATATTTATCACCTCCGTATCTCTTGCACCTAGTTCGTGTCGAGCATCGGAGTGTAGAATGCGCCAATCGCCACCTCTCCAGCGATAGATCGACTGTTTGATATCTCCAACGATAAGCACTGTTCGCTGTCCCTCCTCACTCTGGGATATGGTGTTACGAAGCAGAGGCAGAAAGTTATTCCACTCTCTGCGCGAAGTATCCTGAAACTCATCAATCATAAATCGCGAAAATTTATTCCCGACCTTTTCATATATAAATGGAGCATCGCTCTCGCGAATAAACTCTTCGAGGATTCTCGATGTCTGGTTCAACAACATCGTATTCTGCTCTTGACAGATCTCCTGTGTCGTTTTGTAGAGGTCGGCAAGGAGTGCAAAACTTCGATAGTTCTCGCGAAGCAACTTTGAGGTGTTCATCACTCGACGATCATCGTCATACCTCTCAATGATCTCCCTTAGTATCGGTTGCAACTGCTCTACCAAGGGGGCTGCACTGCTCTTCTTGCTACACCAAAGATCTGCCGACTCTGCCCAATCCAGATTTCGCTTCCCAATCTCTGGGAGCTCACCAGCCTCAACCTTGCGAAAGATCTGCACCCCCGATTTATCTTTATATTTGAAATCATCGCATGTAAACCCCGCTTGTGTGATGATCGCCATCGCCTGAGCCCCTAAGCTCTGAAGCTCATCCATTCGCCTCTTTGCCCTCTCCGCTCCACGAGCTATCAACCTCATCAGCTCCTCCTTCGACATCGACGACTCCAACGCCTCGCGAGCCTGCTCATCGAATAACTCTCCACCCAAAGAGAGTATTGCATCGCGAACATCCCACTTTCGCCCCTCATCAATTCGCTCCTGCACAAATGCCAGCAACCACCTCTTTAGAGCATCATCTGTTGTGATCTGCTCGATAAGTAGATCGGTGCTCTGAGCCACAATTGTGGAGCTCTCGATCTCGAGGTTATACCCAATGTCAATTCCTAACTCTTGGATAAATGCCCTTAGAACGCGCTGGAAGAATGTATCAATGGTGAGCACCGTAAATCGCGAATAGTCATGCAGAATTAGTGTTCGTGCCCTCAATGCTCGATATCGCACCTGAGCCTCCGATAATCCGAGTTCATCTATCAACGACCTTAAATAGCTACTTGGCTCGCCAGCGGCAAGGGTGTGGATCTGCTGTAGTATACGACGCTTCATCTCCTCTGTAGCCTTATTTGTAAAGGTCACAGCCAAGATATTACGATACAAGAGTGGCTCTTCGACCACATCGCGCACATATTTATAGGCGAGACGATATGTCTTGCCCGACCCTGCGCTGGCGTTATAGATGGATGCTTTCATTTGTAAGCAAACTTACGCAAAATTTCCGATATTTTTTGTACCTTGCATCAAAATTATTGGTGGGAGGTAAAACTATATAAATACACACTTGAGATACGAAATTGAAAATTTCGTCATCCTGAACTTGTTTCAGGATCTCAGCAAATGACAACGCTCTAAACAATAAAGAGTTGGTTAATAAAAGTTTATTAATAATGCATGGATCCTGAAACAAGTTCAGGATGACGAAATTTTCAATTTCGTATCTCAAATGGGACTGCTAGTTTTCGAGCACCAACAGATCAAAAAACTACATGAAGGGATTTCTATACGAAGTTGCAGAGGATCTATACAGACGTTATAGCGAAGATGTTGGAGAGTTGAAGGTTCTCTTACCGTCGCGACGTGCACGTCTATTTTTCACCGATGCCCTCAAAAATATCACAACATCACCAATCTGGGAGCCATCATGGATCTCTATTGATGATATGATGAGCCGTCTGTCGGGGATCAAAGTGGGTGATCGAGTGCGACTCATCGCGGAGCTATACAAAATATACGTTAAATACCACCCTGGAGAGACATTCGATAGATTCTACTTCTGGGGCGAGATTCTGCTTGCGGACTTCGATATGGTGGATAAATACCTCATAGATGCCGATATGTTGTTTCGAAATGTTGCCGATATCAAAGAGCTAGAGACTGACCTTTCGTATCTCACTGAGCAGCAGCTTCGTATCGTCGCCTTTTGGAGCTCGATCGGGCCAGAGGCTGATCTAAGTGAGCAGAAGCGTCGATTCTTGAAGGTTTGGCAATCTCTGCTCCCAATATACCACGATTTTCGGGCTCAACTTGTGACCCTAAAGATCGCATATGCAGGGATGGTATATCGCTCTGCCGCAGACAAAATCAGAGCTGGGGAGCTCTCTTTAGAGGGGGATGAAGTCTACGCCATTGCAGGATTTAACGCGCTAAGTGAGTGCGAAAAGATACTATTCAAGGAGCTGAAAAACTCCACCACAACACACTTCTATTGGGATTGGGACAACTACTATGGTGAGAGCCAAAAACAGGAGGCAGGGTTGTTTATCTCGAAGAATCGACATCTGTTCCCAGCAGCTGCCGAGACTTCGCATGACAACTTTAGATGCAACAAAGAGATCGAGGTTGTGGCGAGTAGTTCATCGGCTTTGGAGTGCAAATATGTCGCTACAATTCTCGACCAGATCAGAGCCCAAGGTGGCGTTATAGACAAAAATACAGCGATCGTCCTTACCGATGAGTCGCTGCTGCTTCCGCTCCTCTATGCTCTACCAAAAGATATTGGCAAGGTGAATGTTACGATGGGATACCCTCTTCGTCAATCATTGGCATACTCATTTGTGGAGCGACTTTTGGAACTTCAGAGCCATGCTCGACGCTCAAAAGAGGGTTTAGTTAGCTTCTATCATATTGATGTTATGGGTATGATATCGCACCCATACCTCAAAGAGCAGATTGATGTAAAGAGTATCGAAAAGATAGTGCAAACAGAGCGACTAATCAGAATCCCATCCTCAATACTGCAACAAAACGACCTACTCAAAAAGATATTTACAATCAATAGAGGATGGAGCGAGATATCAAAATATCTGATCGAGATAATGGCTCATGTGGCGGCTCTGCCACACCACACCGATAGCGAGGGTGAGCAACGAGTGGAGTTTTTGAGCTATCTAGCCGACCAAATAACGACCCTACACAACTCGGTGGAGCAGTGTGAGATCGAACTCACCAGATCCATATATGTATCTCTGCTCAGACGACACCTCCAACCACTTCGCATTCCATACGAGGGAGAGCCGCTCGAAGGGTTGCAGGTGATGGGTATTCTGGAGACTCGAACGCTCGACTTCGAGAATGTAATTATACTCTCGATGAACGACGATAACTTCCCAGGAAATAGAACATCGCAGCCATCATACATACCATATAATCTGCGTGCTGCATACGAACTCCCAACCCCTGAGCACCACGATGGAGTCCATGCCTACTACTTCTATCGACTCATCCAACGCTCCAAAAAGCTCTGGATGTTGTACTGCTCGCGTGCCGATGATAAGAGCACAGGCGAACAGAGTCGATATATCACTCAGCTCGAATTTGAATCTCCATTTACGATCCATAGGCGCAATGTCGGAGTCGATGTCAACCTCTTTGATCGCGAGATGATTCAAGTCGACAAAGTTAGCAAAGTGGCTGAGCAATTAAGGCTATTCTGCACCGAAAGTGATACTACGCAACAGATTGCAAAGCTCTCTCCAACCGCGCTATTTCAATACGTTGTCTGCCCTCTAAGGTTCTACTTTAGATCGTTGGCTCGAATAAAGATAGGCGAGGAGATCAGCGAAGAGGTCGATGCTCCGATGTTTGGAAATATCCTCCACAACGCTATGCAGTTCCTATATGAGCCGCTTATCGGGGTCGCCAATATCGAGGAGGCGATCAAGCTAATCAAGCCACGCAATATCGAGGATGCCGTTGCTCGCGCTATTCGTGAACAGTATCTTCGGGGTGACGAGAGTGAAATTTATTCGGGCAATCTACTGCTCGTTCGCGAAGTGATTGTAAACTATATCAAGAGTGGCATTCTGAAGTTTGATGCTCTTCACCCCACATTCGAGGTGCAGAGTGTCGAGCTCCCCGTGGAACATTTTGTCGAGCTGACAGACAAAAAACGCATTCGCCTTTGGGGAATCTGCGACCGTATAGATACCATGAATGATGGCTCTATTCGAGTTGTTGACTACAAAACGGGAGCTCCTCACCTAGAGTTTGCAGGTCTCGAAGCTCTATTTTATGGAGAGGCTGTGGAGCGTCAAAGCAATATCTTCCAGACCCTCCTCTACTCCTATATGTTGCGCGAAAAGCGAGGCGATCGATCTTCGATAACTCCATCGCTATACTACGTCCGCTCGATGAATGATGAGAACTACTCACCACTAATCGTCGACAAAAGCAGAAAAAAAGCTGTGGAGAGTTACGAAGATCTCCACAGTGATTTTAGCCAACTACTTCACGCTACAATCACCGAGCTATTCGATGAATCAACCCCTTTTAGACAGTGCGCAGATGCAAAGAGTTGCCAATATTGCGACTATCGAGACATCTGTCGACGCGACGAGGAGTAGCGTTCTAAATTTATTAGTGTCTGATAAAAGTTTGCGATTTATGTTGGCACCTCGTTTCGACTCACCAGAGTCGTCATCCTGAACTTGATTCAGGATCCCTAACTATCAGTGTTTCAGATTCTTTACAGAGATCCTGAAACAAGTTCAGGATGACGAAATTTTCAATTTCGTATCTCACATGTGACTGCTAATAAAAGTTAAGTCCCCATTTTATAAAACCTTTATAAGTTACTATAATTGTGATGATTACAAAGATTAAAAAATATCGAACACTAATATTCTAAATTCTTATTGTCGCTTAACAAGTTTCACGATGTTCTCAACATGGTGGGTGTGTGGGAACATATCCACTGGCTGTACACGCTCAATTGTGTAGTATGGATCCAGTAGTGCTAAATCACGAGCTTGAGTCGCTGGATTGCAGCTAACATATATGATCCTCTGGGGTGCAGCGCGAAGTATCACATCAATAACTGGCTCGTCAACTCCTGCGCGTGGCGGATCTAGAATTATCACATCGGGGCGACCATTCGCCTCCACAAACTCATCGCTCAACACCTTTTTCATATCCCCAGCGTAGAATGTTGTATTCCCGATATTATTGATCTGCGAGTTGATCTTAGCATCCTCGATAGCCTCCTCCACATACTCAATACCGACAACTTTCTTGCACCTCGATGCGCAGAAATTCGCAATTGTTCCCGTTCCTGTATAGAGGTCGTATAGAGTCTCGTCGCTCTTTAGATCTGCCATTTCGCGAGTCAAACGATACAACTCATACGCTTGGTCGGAGTTTGTCTGGTAGAACGACTTTGGGCCAACTTTGAAGTGCAACCCCTCCATATGCTCCATGATGTGATCCTTTCCATCGAATAGGATCGGCGTTTGATCTGCGATTGAGTCGTTGAGCTTAAGGTTCACAACATAGAATAGCGATGTCACCTCCTTGAAAGTGTCGCGAATATAACACATCAAAGCCTCGATCTGGTCATCTAGCTGCTCGCCAAAGTGTACAATCACCATCACATCGCCAGTCGACGAGGTGCGAATGATAATACCACGCATAAGTCCAGTGTGAGCACGTGCATCATGGAATGTCAAACCATTCTCGATACAAAACTCCTTAACGCCAAGACGTATTGCATTCGAAGGCTCTGGCTGCAACCAACACTTTTCAACATCCATCACCTTGTCGAACATCCCCGGGATATGGAAACCCAAAGCAGGCGTTGCGACAATATTTTCGTCGGCAATCTCCTCGTATGTGAGCCACCTCTTTGGAGTAAATGTAAACTCCAACTTATTGCGGTAGAACTGAGTCTTTTTAGAGCCCAAACATGGATCGATCTCAGGTAGGGTCAAGTGCCCAATTCTGGTCAATTGGTCACGCACCTGATCGCTCTTGAATCGTAGCTGCTCATCATATGGTAGATTCTGCCACTTGCAGCCACCGCAGAGTCCGAAGTGGTCACAGAATGGCTCGGTTCGAAGCTCCGATTTTTTCACGTAGTTTACCACCGTGCCCTCCATAAATCTACGACGCTTCGAGCGGATCTGCACATCTACAACATCCCCTGGAACGGTCATTGGCACAAATACCACAACATCATTATAACGACCCATCGCCTTGCCCTCAGCAGCCAAGGTTGTGATCTCTAGCGACTCAATTAATGGATAATTAGCCTTTTTTCTTCTCATCTTTCCCATAGTGGTGCAAAGATAGCGAATTTAAAGGGATTCTAAAGAATAATAGTATGAAATTTATACAGTGCTATTATTTGCTCTTTTCAATATTTATTTATACATTTGTTACGCATATAGGCGTAGGTGATGACTTTTATCAGCAACTTCGGGTGATACGCCGAACAGCCATTATCTTTATAGGTTGCGATGATTGTCGAGAGGTCGATTTGCTCGACAACTCGATTGATTATGCGAACTGGATCGTTTTGAGGAATGAAGTCATCAAAATTATGTGGAAACAATGTTCCATGCCCTTGGGTATACTCCTTGAATTTCATAACAACTAACTAGTCGACCCTTAAACAGAATATAACGCATTGACTTGCAGCAAATTAAATGCATTAAAAATTTGGAAATATCTGCAAGTTTTTATATCTTTATGGTGTAAAACTTGCAGATATTGTTTATGAAACCAACACCCATTCGTCGAGATCAAACGTCGCTATTTTCATCTTTTGAGGATCAGCTTAGTCACAACCATCCACTCTACAAACTCTCACATATCATTGATTGGCAGATGTTTGAGCGTGAATTCTTGCCGCTCTACTCTTCAAAGCCATCACGTCCAGCAAAGCCCATTCGCCTAATGGTCGGATTGCTTATTTTGAAGCACGTGAGAAATATCTCCGATGAGTCAGTGGTGGAACAATGGTCTGAAAACGCTTATTATCAGTACTTTTGCGGATATGCTAGTTTTGTGCCCAGTGTGCCCTGCGATCCGTCAGAGCTCGTTCACTTCCGTCATCGCATTGGCGAGAGGGGCATCGAGCTTATTTTGCAAGAGAGTATCAGAATCAATCAAGATCACAACGATGATGACAAAAATGGTGGCGATGTAGCCTTCATCGACACCACAGTTCAGGAGAAAAACGTCACCTTCCCAACCGATGCAAAGCTCCTAAAGAAGATTATTGAGAAGTGTAAAGAGATAGCTCAAAAAGAGAATCTACCTGTACGGCATACCTACACTCGAACGCTTAAAAGGTTATCTATTGACCAAAGATTTCGCAACCATCCAAAGAACAAGAAAAAAGCAACGAAAGCTGATAGAAGGGTGAAAACTATTGCTGGCAGATTGGTTCGAGAGTTGGATCGCAATCTTAGTGAAAATAGTTCATACCGAGAGTTGCTAGATCTTTTTAAGCGTATTTTAGCGCAGTGCAAAAACAGCAAGAATAAAATATATTCGATACACGAGCCTGAGGTTGAGTGCATTAGCAAGGGGAAAGAGCATAAGAAATATGAGTTTGGGAACAAGGTGTCGATCATACGAACGTTGGAGGGTTTGATCATCGGAGCACTATCATTTCGCAAGGAGTACGATGGTCACACGGTCGAAAAGTCGCTAGAGCAGACGGAGCGGATGACGGGTAAAAGACCTCGCAAATTGGCGGGAGACAGAGGATACCGAGGTCGAAAATGGTATGAATCGACAGAGCTTGTTATACCGTCAACGCCCTCGCCAAAAGATAGTCGTTATCAGAGAGCTAACTACCCGACAAAAAATCAAACACCCCACGCCCATTGCATAACCGTCCATAATTGTAGAGCGCAGCGACCAATGCCTCAAGCCCATATTTCACAAACGACTTAGCCAAATATCCGTGCTTGCAGAGGCGTATTCGTCGGATATTTTCGTGGACATACACTCCGATTAGATATGCCCAAACAAATGCTAGCATCACCAATGACAACATCTTCGCAAATCTATCCACATCACGAATATGTGTCGCCTCAATATTAAAGCCACTCGTCTTCAACGATTTGAAAGTACACTCTATCAACCACCTCTCTTTGTACAAATTCTTCGACAACTCAGGCTGATTATACGAGGCAATAATCTGCAACTCCATCACACCTTGCTTGTTTTTAACCCGTGAAGCTGCCAAAAAACACAATTCTGAGCCTACATAATAGAGCTTTTCAAATGATCTAAACTCACCATTTCGAACCGAGTTAAATAGATGTCCAACCTTAATCTTACTTCTCTTACGAGGATCTGTAACATACTGTCCCTCCTTGATGCGGATGTAATATTTAGTCCTGCTATCGTTCAAATATCGGAACCAATCCTTGCCAATGAACTCTCTGTCGGCTGTCAATCGTTCAATGCTATCTTCTCCGAATAGAGCTTTGAATCGCTCCATCAACTCTATGCGTTCTGCCGATGATGAGTTACCAGCTTTGGGTAACATCGTGAAGAGTACAGGGAATGCAACGCCTCGATAGCAGATTGCCAATGTTAGCACATTCATATCCGTAGTAGCTGATTTCCAGTGCGTTCTATCCATTGCAAGTGTGAATGGTGGTTTGGTGGGAAGTAGCGACACAATAAGTTTTGCGATTAGGTTGATCGGCAAATCATAGGCTGCAAAGAATCGTTCTATTCTGCGATGCGACGATGCTGAGCTACGGTCGCCTCCGAAGCATAGGGCGAGCTTTGGCATCGAGACACTTTGCATACGACAGAGGGCTTCGAGTAGCAGTGCGATGAATTTTATGCGGGCAAGATTGATATTTTTACCTATGTATTGTTGCAATATTTGTGTAAGATTATTACCTTTGTTGGAGTCCTTAATTTTCGATTTCATAGAGTTAAAAAGCAGTCAAACTTTTCTTCTAAGATACTGAAAATTAGGGACTTTTGCAAATATTCACAGGCGTTTATTTGTTGATTATCAACCAGTTATGCTGCATTCGTCTTTTTTGTCGGGTAGTTAGCAAAAAATTTAAGAGATTTCTACTTCGAGGCATCGAGAAAGTGGAGATTGAATTTGGATTGCTCGCACTTGCGCATAATCTCTCAAAATTTGCTACTCAGATGGCGTAGGAGGGCTATTTTGCCTCTGTAAATCTTGATATGGTAGTAGAAATTTGAAATTTACACAAAAAAAAGGACTGTCCTTAATCACTTTCGTGATTTTGGACAGCCTCCATCCTGAACTTGTTTCAGGATCTCTACAAAGAATCTGAAACACTCATAGTTAGGGATCCTGAAACAAGTTCAGGATGACGACTCTGGTGAGTCGAAACGAGGTGCCAATATAAATCGAAAACTTTTATCGTACACTAACGGCGAGAGATAAATTATTACAAGCCCATATTAAATAAATTAAATATCACAAACAAAGTGATTGAAAATTTTAGCTTGTAGCTCTATTTTATCCCTTTTGCATAGTAATATTGATGAAATAACTTTTAAAATAACTTTGAAATGTAGAATAAGAGATGTATATTTGCCATGTAGTTGAAATAAACAGTTGTTAAGCTACGTTAGTTTATCGCGAGCAAATTGTTCACGATAGTATTAAATTACATAAAAAAGCGTTAGCTTTAGTCTTGCATTCTGAAACTTAGGAAATTTCGAAAGCCGCAAAGAGTAAGGTGTAAACGCTCACGGATCTATTATACCGTGGGCTTTACTCATTTATTTTGCGGCATGGTATCCTAAGACCTCAGATAGCGAATAAAGGTATTGTCCACGTTTTTTTGTGCCTATACTTTTAGGTTTATAGGTGGAGAAAGAGTGGGATTTTATGGTATTAAGTTGTCAATATTATAGACTTATGATTATAGATTTCAGACTCACCGTATTCATCACCGTTGCGCATACACGTAGCTTCACACGTGCTGCTGCCGAGCTTAATATCTCACAACCCGCAGTATCGAGACATATCAAGGAGCTGGAGACAGATTTCGGAGAGGCACTCTTCGATCGTAAAGGTAGCTCAATCGCCCTAACCACCAAAGGCAATCAAATAGTCCCTCTGGTGGAGAGTATTCTAGATGGATATAATGCGCTGTGCGACACAATCAAAAGAGATGATTTCCAGTACGAGGGGTTGTTGCATGTCGGAGCTTCGACCACTATTGCGCAGTATGTTCTGCCCGAACTATTGGCGAAATTCAACAAACAATATCCGCGCATTCGCCTCTCGTTGATAAATGCAAATAGCGACGAGGTGGTGAGGATGCTGCAACGCAGGCAGATCGACATAGCTCTTATTGAGGGAAATAGCAGCTCTAATTCAGTGCACTATACACCTTTTCTCTCAGATGAGATTGTCTTGGTCTCGACAGTTGAGCATAAGCGAATGTTAAGAAAAGAGCAGATCGAGAAGTTGCCACTTATAATTCGAGAGGATGGTTCGGGAACTCTTTCGGTGACACTCTCGGCACTTCGCGAGAGGGGGATCTCTCGACGTATGCTCAATATCAAGATGCAGCTGGGTAGCAGCGAGGCGATTTTGAGGTATATACGCTCCTCTAAAGATTACGCGTTTGTCTCTACTCGTGTTGCGGAGGAGTATATCAAACGAGGTGAGTTGTTTATAAATGAGGTTGAGGGGCTGAGGATCACTCGGTTATTTAGATATGCCTCGCTGCATGGTCATAATGGACGACTCACCAATGCATTCAAAGAGTTCTGCAACGACTATTATAACATTTAGTTATAGCGCATAATATTTTGTATCTTGTATTTCGAATGGGAAGGTTGTAACTTTGCATCGTAATCAGGAACTAATAATTATAATATTATGCAGACTATAACCACTACTCACAAACCATTAGATTTGAAGGTGCAGATCAGAAAGTACCGTAAAATCGCATTTATCGCACTTGCAGCTCTCTGCGCTACACCCTACATCTCTGCCCCAATAGCGTTGATTGCAGGATTTTTATTTACATTTATCGTGGGACACCCAATGCCAAAGCTCGCCTCAAAGACAACATCATGGTTGTTGAAGGCTTCGGTGGTTGGTATTGGTTTTGGAATGAATGTTCAGGAGGCTTTAACAGCTGGTCGCGAGGGTGTTGGACTTACGGTCTGCTCTATCACAATAGTTCTAACGGTTGGTTATCTGCTTGGTCGTTGGATGGGAATTGAGCGCAAGATGGCTCACCTCATATCATCTGGAACAGCGATATGTGGAGGTAGTGCAATAGCGGCTGTCGCTCCAGCGATCGAGGCAAAGACGGAGCAGATCTCAATCTCTTTGGGCGTGGTCTTTCTGTTGAACTCTATAGCTCTTATCATCTTCCCTATTATGGGTCACTACTTCGGGTTGACACAGCACCAATTCGGACTCTGGAGTGCTATTGCGATTCACGATACAAGCTCTGTTGTAGGTGCAGCGGCAACCTATGGTGAGGAGGCGTTGAAGGTTGCGACAACTGTAAAGTTGACACGTGCGCTATGGATTATCCCGATCTCTCTGCTCTCTGTATTTCTGTTCCGCTCTAAGAGTCGTAAGATCTCTATCCCTTGGTTTATCGCGCTTTTTGTTGGTGCAATGCTTATCAATAGCTACTTTAGTATCGAGCCTATCGCGGTGAATATCTATCGCCTATCAAAGAGCATGTTGGTGGTTACACTCTTCTTGATTGGCTCTGGAATATCTATCAAGGCTCTCAAGACAACGGGTATAAAGCCAATATTTTTGGGTGTTAGCCTCTGGGTTGTGATCTCTGTCGTCTCACTGTTAGCTATCATGCATATGTAGATCGTTGCTTTATGTTGGCACCTCATTTCTTTGTATTGGTACCTCGTATCGACTCTGAAAGAGTCGTCATCCTGAACTTGTTTCAGGATCCCTAACTGTCAGAATTTCAGATTATTTACAGAGATCCTGAAACAAGTTCAGGATGACGTTCCTTTCGGAACGTATCTCAAGTGGGACTAGTGGTAAAAGTAAGCCCCTGATTTTGCATACACATATAATGCATTATATTGCAGTGCATTACAAAGGTTTGTCGTATTTTTATTAAACAGCTCGTTTCGAGCGATCTGCAATAATATCATCCATATTCTCTTTTGCCCACATGATTAATGTGTTTATGTGTGGCAGAAGAGAATTTGCTCTCTCGGTGAGTGAGTATTCGACCTTTGGAGGGATCACAGGATAGGCAACACGCAGCACAAATCCATCCTCTTCGAGGGTGCGGAGGGTGACGGTTAACATCTTTTGTGATATATCGGGCAGCATTCTCTGAATATCCTTGAACCTCACAGTGCCAGCCTCTTGCAGGGTGAATAACACTAATAATGACCACTTATCGCCAATTCGCGAGAGTACGTTTCGCACTGGGCAGGTAGGGTATACCTCATCTTTTAATCTTAATCGACTCATAAAAAATATTAATAATAATTAGCCCTATTAAATAGTTAGCTCAGCGGAGAGCACTCCGCCCGCCGGAGGCAGTTCCCAAAGTAAACCTCGCTCTCTCTGAAAAAAAGGAGATTTTTGAAAGAAAATCTCCACAGAGAGCGAAAGATCCACACGTGAGATACGAAATTTTCAATTTCGTCATCCTGAACTTGATTCAGGATCTCCCGATTTTCGGAACGAAAACTCGGGCACAACGATGTTACCTTCGTAAATTTCTAACTCTCAACGTATTATCTTCGTTCCCGAGTTTTTTCTAACGAAAAAATCGGGAGATCCTGAATCAAGTTCAGGATGACGGGAAAAGATTAACGCATCACTAGTAATACGAAATTGAAAATTTCTCGAGCAACCCTCCATCACGCTACAAAGGTAAGTAATAATCCTTAAAATACCAAACGCAAAAAAGTTTGAAAAAATATTTTTCACAATCCTCTGATTATCAACATTAGTTACCTCGAAGTAACCAACATTCATCGAAGTACCTTATTGTTTTTGATATATTTTGATTATACTTTTGTAGTCGAAAGGATTACATAAACAGTAAAAATATAAGAAGATGAAGAGATTTATTTTATCAGCAGCGGCACTTCTGTCGGTTGTGGCTGCAAGCGCGCAGGGGAAGATCGAAAACTACGACTTCGACTCATTCAAAGTACACATCTACACCTCAGCCGAGGCGATGGGCGATGTCTCGATCTTGGTCGAGGGAGAGGATGGATTGGTTGTTATAGAGCCACAATCATTCTATAAGAGCATCGAGGATTTCAACGCATATATCGAGAGCCTCGAAAAACCATTGGTTAAGGTTGTGGCAAACTACCATGCAGGAGGTTTGGCAGAGTGCGACCTTAAAAAAGTTGTTATGGTTGAACCGATGGTAGAGTTCATGAAATCTCCGATAGCGGAGGGGATGATGAAGAAGTTTGCAGGGGCGTTCCAAGGGGCGATGGATACACGACCTGTTAAGATTCGAAAGACGATCCCAGCGGTGGGCAGCCAAGAGTGGGCTGGCGTTAGCTTCGACTTTACAAATGGAGCGGCAAGCGACTTCCCTGCATCGAGCATAAATATCGGGGATAAGGCATATTACACCCACTTCGCACCATCGAAATCGCACTTCGCACCGATGAGACTTCGCACTAGAGAGAGCATCGACGCAATTCTTGCAGAGTTGAAGAAGATCGAGGCTTCGGGGGTAGAGTATATATTTGGTTCGCACGGAGCTACAGCAACTCAAGAGGAGGTGGCGTTCCAGATCGAATACCTTGAGAGTATGAAGGCGTTGCTTGCAAAGTGTAAAACATCGGATAGCTTCGCTCAGCAGTTGATAGTCTCGTATCCAACTCTCGGTGGTGCTGAGAATATAAAGGCTATAGCAACGGCACTCTATCCAGATGAGGTTAAGAGCGCGGAGGAGTTGGCTGTAAGAGGTCGTGTGCAGGAGTATTTCGATATGGTCTCGAACCTTGATACCACAATCGCAAAATCTTTGTGGGCTAATAGCGACAACATCTCGATCATCACACCACGTTCTCACTTCTTTGGGTACGACAGCATTATGAACGACTTCTTGATTAAGACATTCTCGTCGATGAAGTCTCGCAGATTGCATAGCCTAAGCGAGGTTGTAAATATCTATGGCAAATCGGCAAATGTTCAGCTATATTGGATCTTCGACACCGTAGATTCAGAGGGCAATAGCCACCAGACACGCGGACGCGAGACCTTGGTATTCGAGAATATCGACAATGTTTGGCGACTTGTCCACGTTCACTACTCTAGAATGTAATATATTTTTATAATACTTCGGTTCAAGAGCTACGAGAATAGAAAAAACAGAGTACCTTTGATCCCGATACTTCAACTGTGAGTATTGGGATCTATCGCTATATAAGTAGTTATTATTGCGATAAATTATTCTAGCAGTCCCACTTGAGATACGTTCCGCAAGGAACGTCATCCTGAACTTGTTTCAGGATCCCTAACTATCAGTGTTTCAGATTTTTTGTAGAGATCCTGAAACAAGTTCAGGATGACGAAATTTTCAATTTCATATCTCAAATGGGACTGATGAAAAAGTTTTATATAGACTTTTAAACCAAAGGTAATAAAATGAGCAGAAACAGAGCGCAACTGGGGAGTGACCCAATGTTGCCATTAATATTCAAGATGTCGCTACCAAGTGTGGCGGCACAGCTAATTAATCTACTATATAGTATAGTAGATCGTATCTTTATTGGGCATATTGAGGGGATCGGCACAGATGCACTCGCTGGAGTTGGCGTTACAGGCTCGGTGATAATCCTTATCACAGCATTCTCGGCGATTGTCGGAATGGGTGGTGCGCCACTTGCAGCTATTGCGTTGGGCGGTGGAGACCACCAAAAGGCGAGTAATATCCTTGGAAATGGAGTCTCGATGCTGATCCTTTTTTCGGTGGCTCTGTCTATTATCACCTATCTCTTCATGGAGCCGATACTTCTATTTACGGGGGCTTCCACCGCTACATTGGGCTACGCTACTGACTATCTCTCGGTCTATCTGTGGGGCACGCTCTTTGTCTTGATCGCCGTTGGTCTCAACTCATTTATAGCGGTTCAGGGTCGACCAGGTATCGCGATGTGGTCGGTGGTTATTGGTGCGGTGGTAAATATCATTTTGGACTATATATTTATCTTTGAGTGTCAGATGGGGGTACGAGGAGCGGCATACGCTACAGTTATCTCGCAAGGGTGTAGTGCAGCATTTACAATATGTTTTTTGACCTCTAAAGTGGCGACTCTCTCGATCAAGCTATCCTCAATGAGACCCCGATCGGGTATATTATTGCCAATATTAGCCCTTGGAGTGTCGCCTTTCGTGATGTCGTCGACCGAGGCACTTGTGGGGTTTGTGCTCAATGGAAGCCTCAAACATTATGGCGATATTCATATCAGCTCGATGGCGGTAATTCAGAGCGCGCTGCTCATAGCAAGTATTCCATTAACAGGTTTTGCGCAGGGATTTACCCCGATTGTGAGTTACAACTATGGCGCAAAGAATCACGATCGAGTGAGGGAGTGTTTCCGCTACTCGCTGCTTATTATGGGGCTGTTTAACTTTGTCTTGATACTCTCGATGATCCTCTTTCCTCGACTTATCGCATCTCTATTTACGAACGACGAGGAGTTGATAGATATGGTTCAAAAGAGTCTGCCCGTATTCTTCTTGGGGATGACACTCTTTGGAATGCAGCGCACATGCCAGAGCATGTTTATAGCCCTTGGGCAGGCGAAGATCTCGATCTTTATCGCGCTGCTCAGAAAGATAATTCTTCTCATCCCTCTAGCTCTAATCCTCCCTATAAAGATGGGGGTTATGGGGATCTACTGGGCAGAGGCGATCTCCGACGGAACAGCCGCTATCTGCTGTATGGTGATCTTCGCAATCGCCTTCCCGCGGATCAATCGGTAGATGAGGTGAAAAAATCAACCAGATTCTCATCTTTGTTTGTAAATGAGTAATTATTTCTATACCTTTGTGGTTAGAACTAACTAACTAATTACTAACAAAAAACAAAAAATGAGAAGAGCAACTAATTATCTGCGTCTCGTGATTTGCGCTGTGGCGATGTTGTGTGTGACACAACTATCTAATGCTCAGCCAGGTCTAACTGAGGCAGGAATTGACAAGGGGCAGATCGTTCAAAACCTTAGCGGCTACAACTGGAAGGTTAAGATGATGCCTAAAGGCGAGGGTGTGGCTCAAGGGCTACACAAAATCTACCCTGAGGATCTTGAGACATCGGTCTGGATTCCAGGAAAAGTACCAGGAGATGTATACACCGACCTGTGGAAGGCTGGTGCAATCGAAGATCCTTACTTCGGTCGCAATACATACAAAGCTCAGTGGGTACAACACTATGAGTGGTGGTATACTAAGCAGTTCTTTGTTCGTGAGAACTTGACAGACAAGAAGATCCGCATCTGTTTCGAGGGTGTTGACTTTAGCTGCGATGTATGGCTTAATGGCGAGTACTTGGGATATCATGAGGGTGCTTTCGAGGGCTTTGAGTTCGATGTTACAGACTACATCAGAACAGGAAAGAATACTCGCGAGAGTGCAAATATGCTCTTCGTTCGCCTAAATCCTCCAACACATGTCAACACCGAGGTTGTCGGAATCAAGAGCCCTTGGTTCGGTGACTACTGGCGTGATTTGATCCCAATGGGAATCTGGCGCGATGTTAGAATGGTGGCTAGCGGAACGGTAAATATCGATGACGCTTATGCTCGTGCTACATTGAGCGACAACTACACAAAGGCGAACGTTGCGATGGAGGTTACATTCAACAACTCTACAACATCGACAAAGAAGATGGATGTAGTGGCAACAATCGAGGGTAAAAACTTCGAGTCGAAGCCTCAAACTGTGAAGTTCTCTTGCGACGTAGCTCCAGGAAAGCATACATTTACAAAGGATATCGATGTGAAAGATCCACAGCTTTGGTGGCCATGGGATTTGGGTAAACCAAACCTATATAAGGCAACTATCGTAGCTAATGAGGGTAAGAAGAACCACGATATCAAGACATTCAACTTCGGACTTCGTGAGGTTACATCGGCTTGGAATCCAGGCTTCGAGAAGGGTGTTGATGTGAGCTTCCCTCGTACAACAGTTCTTAATGGTAAGCCAATCTTTATTCGTTCGGCTTGTTGGGGTGGGCCTCCAAACATCTTCGTTGGTCGCACAATGCCAGGAACTTACGAGAAGTTGTTGGTTGCTGCCAAAGAGGCTAACTTGAACAATATCCGTATCTTCGGATGGCACAATACCGAGATCCCTGAGTTCTACGAAATTTGCGACTCTTTGGGATTGTCAGTATGGCAGGATATGATTCCACTTGGTTCGGGTAATATCACTCGTGACCCAGAGAAGATCGACAAGATCATCGCAAGTGGAGTTGCAACAGCTATCGAGCGTCGTAACCACCCATCGCTTATTATGATGGAGGGTGGCGAGGAGTACTTCTTGCGTACTCGCGATGCAGAGTTTGCTAACAACCTGCTACTTCGTCTTGGAGACTCTCTACAACGTTACCTACCTATCCCTTACGTGCCAGATTCACCGATGACTTGCGAGGCTTCTTTCGAGGCTGGATACAAGGCTAAGGAGGCACACCACGCTCTTGCATACTTCTATGGTATGGGACGTTGGTTGGCAGAGGATTGGTATCGTAGATTGGAGTATCCGATCATCCCTGAGTTCGCAATCACATCTGTACCATCGGTTGAGAGCCTTAAGAAGTTTATCCCAGAGGATGAGCTTTGGACTCCAGGCCCAAGTTGGGGACACCACTGGGCAGATCTTGATAAGCTAAGAATCCAGAACTACGATATCTTTGGTGAGCAGAAGGCTGATGGAACTCTAGAGGAGTTTGTTGAGGCTACTCAGATCACACAGGGAGTTATCTTCCAGAATGGTGTTGAGTTCTTCCGTCGTCAGAAGCCAAATTTGAGCGGTATCGCATTGTGCCACTGGATGACATATTGGCCAGATATGAAGTGGGGAATTATGGATGGCTACCAAGAGAAGAAGCTATCATACGACTATGTGAAACGTGCATATCAGCCACTTCTTGTAAATCTTGACTTCGAGCGTCGCCGTTGGCATACAGACGAGAACTTCAAGGGTGCAATCTGGGTAATCAACGACCTTTATGAGTCATATAAGAACTTGACAATCGAGATGTGTGTTAAGAATGACGCAGGAGTTGTTGTTAAGAGCGAGAAGTTTGCAGTGAAGTCTGTTGGCGAGAACTGCGCATTCAAGCTCACAGATATCGACTGGAATGTATTGAGTGGCGTGAAGGATAAGTTCTATGTCGAGATGTCGATGAAGGATAAGAGCGGTAAGGAGCTCTCTGCAAATGAGTACTTCTTCTTGATTGGAGACCAGAAAGAGGCTACACTTGTGATGAACAAGATGAACAAGGAGATGGGAGCAGAGATCTTGAAGTATACGAATGGTAACTACTTGCGTTACTTCCCTCAGATCACTGGCGAGGATGGTCTAGAGTGGCAGTCACAGACTGAGATCCCACGTGCAAAAGGATACGGCCCTCAGAAGTAGAGATTAAATAGATTTTGGTTTAAAGGTGGTGTAGTGTTGACTATGCCACCTTTAATTAGCTCAGCTTAAGAGCACTCCGCCCGCCGTAGGCAGTTCCCGATGTTACCCTCGTAAACTTATAATTTTCAGCGTATTATCTTTGTGCCCGAGTTTTTTCTGACGAAAAAATCGGGAGATCCTGAATCAAGTTCAGGATGACGAATCCGTTGGATTCGATGACGTGATACCAATCGTATCAATAAAGTTGCTACTATGATATTGTTTTTATAGGCAATGAGGTCAAAAATAGTTGGTAAAACCGCTGTAACGCATTGATACACACAAAGATTGATGAGGCTGTCCAAAATCACGAAAGTGATTAAGGACAGTCCTTTTTTTTTGTGTAAATTTCAAATTTCTACTACCATATCAAGATTTACAGAGGCAAAATAGCCCTCCTACGCCATCTGAGTAGCAAATTTTGAGAGATTATGCGCAAGTGCGAGCAATCCA
>JBCQUZ010000124.1:0-5359 GCA_047173645.1 Rikenellaceae bacterium | reverse complement strand
TTGTGGTTTTTAAATTTTGAATTCGCAAAAATAAAATACCACTAAAATCCAAGTAAAGCCCCTCCACTTTGACCGCCTTATCCAAGGGCGAGTTTCGTGACTTCGGGGCAAAGATATGGATCGTTTTTCGATTTGTCAAGTATTTAATAATATTATTGCATTTTTGGATTCTTATGCGCCAAATTGCTCCACTTTGCACACTTAGTAAACTTTACTTTACACTCGCAATTCACCAACTCGGCAATCTCTATATTCTCACTCTCCCAACTCAGCTACTCCGCAAAATGGAGCAAACTAAACATAGTGTAACAGCCTAACATATTGCACTTTGCAGCAAGCTAACGAAGAGTTATCAAACTGAGCCAAATGGCTTGGAGATGACGAATTTATCTGCTTACTTCGCTCTCGATAACGTGTAAACTATGTAGAGTTTGCACACAGAATAAACCACTAAAATTTAGGTATTATGTTAGAAGAGAATGTTATGTTTTCACAGCAAAATGAGTTGGGCGAACCAATCGAGCAAAGTAGGTCAATCGAGACAAGTGAGCCAACCAAGCGCACCACTCAAAAGCAGCGCAAGGAGTCGATGGTGGAGTATCGACAACTATTCTTGACCCCTCCAAGGATTATCGATAGGCAGACCATATTTATAAGTCGGGATTTGCGAGACAAGATTGATAGGATTGTTCGACAAATTGGAGATAGAAAGCTGAGTGTATCAGGGTTTGCACAGAATGTCCTGCAACACCATTTGGATATGTATGGAGATGACATTGAGCGTTGGCGCAAGATGTAGTCTTAGAAGTTGTGCAGTGGGTATAGTCTATATACTCACTGCCATCTACCTATATGGTTTGAAAATTTGGAAACAAGTTTTCAAGATGTCAAGACATACAGAAAGCCTGTTTTCAAATTTCCATAGATAGTATTTACACGGAAAAACTTATTTACGTAAAAAAGTATGAGGCTTTGTGAAAATACCCTCAAAAGGGCATCCATTCATTCAACTGAATATTCAACTGCCCATTCATTCATTCGAATATTCATTCATTCAACTGAATGAATGAATGAATGGATATTCAACGAAGCCGTTGAGACGCTTTTTTAGGTGTCTCGAAACTAATATTAATGTTTTAATAGGCGAGGTAATGTTTCGGGAGACCCGAAACGTTTTGAGTTACTCTCAAAACCTCGCCCATATTCCGATAAATATGGGGAAGAACTCCGCTCCTGATAGTCGCAGAGTTCGATGAATTCTAAACGAAAGTTAATGCAGAGAAAGAAAACCAAGATGGGCAGACCGCCCAAAGTTATAGGCAAATTAACACGCTCCATCAACCTGAAATTGTCAGAGATGGACTACGTAAATTTGCAAACTAAAGCCGAGAGGCTGAAACTCACACCCACCGCCTACGCTCGTCAGATGGCGATGAACGGCTACGTTCGTTCGCCATACACAGAATAATATTTGGAGCTACTACGCAAGATTGCAGGAGAGGCGAACAACATAAATCAGATTGCTAAGCACCTTAATGCAGGTCAAGGTTCGTACAGATTACACGCTGTTGCATTAATTGAGAAACTGAAGAAGATTATAAATGATAGCAAAAAATATTAAAGCGCAATCGTTCGCAGGGTGCGTTCAGTATGTGATGAAGAAGGATGCTGAGGTACTGAAAGCGGAGGGTGTGATGGCGATGAGTAAGGAGGATATGATAACATCTTTCGAGCTTCAACGCTCCGTGAGACCAGAGATTAAGTCTCCAGTAGGACACATTCCAATATCATTCGCCCCCGAGGATCGTGAGCGAATGACCAACGAATTTATGGTGAAATTAGCGGAGGAGTATATGCAAAATATGAGCATAAAGGATACCCAATACATCATCGTGCGACACCACGATGGGGACAATGAACACGTGCATATCATATATAACCGCATTGACAACAGGGGTAAACTCATTACAGACAAGAACGATTATAAGCGAAATATTGCGACTTGCAAGAGGTTAAAAGATAAATACAACTTGACTTATGGAGCGAATAAATTCAGAGTTAAGCGAGAGAAATTGCGAGGCTCAGAGCGTGTGAAACACGATATTTACCACGCAGTTCGTGAGGAGATTGTGAAGTGTAGGACGATGGCAGAGCTGCGTGAACGCCTTACAAATAGAGGTATTAAGATGGAATATAAGTTCCGCAGAGGGTCGATGGATATTCAAGGACTATCCTTTACTAAGGATAATTGCACGTTCAAAGGCTCTCAAATTGATCGTAATTTCAGTTATAAAGGTATGCAAATTATGTTCAAGGCGATCGAGGCGGAGTGGAAGAAGATTGACGAGGAACAGAAGAAAACGATCACTGTTAAGGGTGTAAAGTTGTTGCAAGAGCAGCACAACGACCTATTCGCAGGTAAGAGAATTTGGATTGATGGAATGACAATGAACAACGGATCGAAGCGTAGTTGCTTTGCCGAATTGTCGGAAGATGGAAAGATGATTCATTTCTCAAATAGGAAGATTACATTTACACTTGGAGGTGTCAAGCTCTCCATCGAACAACGACTTGCTCTCGATTATGGCAAGACGATTTTCCTACGTGGGATGGTTGCGCAAGATAAGCAGGTTTACGATTGCTACGTGAAGTACTCGGATGAGAAGCAGGGATGCTCATTCTTCCGCAACAACCCAGATGAACCAGCGCAACAGCAGGTACAACAACAGTCGCAGGAACAGGATCACAACCAGTCAAACTCTTTCATAAGTGGAGGCTTAGGATTGTTAGATCTCCCACCCGACGATGGCGGAGATGACCCCGACGAGACAGCGTTCCGCAAGCGTATGCAGCAGCAACAGAAGAAAAAGCGTGGACGAAGAATGCAGCAACTAAAATAGGAGTTACTACGAATATTCTCCGCTAACCAATTCTTCTCGGCTCGGTTCATTGACTCGCCATTGTTAAGTCTCTCTCTTAGTTGGTAAACCCGACTCTCCTTTAGGCTCTCAAGCGGACTTACATCCCACTTCACAAATTTTGTTGCTATTTCCATATCTCTCTTTAATTTTATGCGGATTTTAGGAGGGAGGGAGTTGAAGTTTCAAAACCTCTATCTCTTATTAACCCGACATTTTTTTTATGCGTCTTCTTATCGGTTGGTCGTTTTCGTTTCGGGTGCATAACAAGGTGCAAGGAGTAGGAAAGACAAGATTTTATACTGAAATACTACCTCTGATAAGAGCGTGGAGATTTTGGGATAAACAGATCAATGCGTGATCTTGTCTATCCGTAACGACTGGAAATACCTTTGCATCCGCAAGGAGAACGAACCCACTAAGCCTATAAGAGCAGCTCATAGTGGAGGTTAATTCGGAAAGAGATAGTAAATATTAGGTCATTTAATGATAAATTTCATATTTTGTTTTGCATACAAAATAAAAAAGCACTACTTTTGTTTTGTCAATAAAACAATAATGGCATTATGAGTGTAAATAAAGAGGTGCTAAAGCAAGTACTTAGCGATAATCAAAACGATATTCCAAACTATGAAATCAATCATAGACATTTCATATTTGAGGAGTTTGCAAACTATGTATTGGTAGGTATCAGACGAGCAGGAAAGTCATACTTACTATATCAGCGTATGCAAGAGCTACTCACCTCTGGGCTAGATTGGAGTGATATGCTTTATATCAACTTTGAGGATGAGCGACTAATTGGATTCCAAAAGGAGGACTTTAACCTACTATTGGAGATACACCTTGAGCTATACAACAAGCGTCCTATTCTATTTTTGGACGAGATTCAAAATATTGATGGATGGGAGAAATTTGCTCGCAGACTTGCTGACTCGAAATATAGAGCGTATATCACTGGTAGCAATGCGAAAATGTTAAGTAGTGATGTGCAAACAACTCTTGGAGGTCGATATATCACACAAGAGGTATATCCATACAGTTTTGACGAGTTCTTAAAAGCAAACAATACAGATGCCAGTGAGAGTGCTTTTATAAGTACCACATCTCGTGCAAACATATTCCGTCAATTCGAGAGTTACTTTCAATATGGAGGTTTTCCAGAGGGTGCAACTCTATCAGCTAAACGAGACTATCTAACAAGTGTCTATCAAAAGATATATCTTGGCGATATTGCAGCTCGTAATAGAATCGAGAACACATTTGCACTACGTGTTATGTTCAAGAAGATTGCAGAGAGTATAAAGCAACCTTTATCATTTACTCGCATTGCAAAGATAATATCATCTACTGGAGTTAAGATAGGCACTCAAAGTGTTATCAACTATGTAGACTTCGCTAAAGATGCGTGGCTACTTCTGTCTGTGCAGAATATTGCAAGTAAGATTGTCGACAAAGAGAGCAATCCAAAATACTATTTTATTGATAACGGTATTCTTAGCTTGCTACTTTTAGATACTAACACCTCCCTTCTTGAGAATCTTGTTACTGTAACCCTGCTACGAAAATATGGACGAGATAATGCAGTCTACTTCTACAACAAAGATGTGGAGGTTGATTTCTATATCCCCGACGAAGAGATCGCTATTCAGGTATGCTACGACCTAACCGCAGATAGCGACACCTATGAACGCGAGACACGAGCCTTAGTAAAACTACAAAAGGTTCTACCCATTAGGCGAAGTATCATCATTACAAAGAGCGAGGAGCGCATAATAGAAGTTGATGGTAATACTATTGAAGTTTTACCAATATATAAATGGCTGCTTCACGACACAATGTGGCAAATATAACTATACGAAAAGAGAGCTTTGAAATTACCCTCAAAAGCTCTCTCTTCGTATATTCTATTTTATAAGATCCTACTCTTCCTTCTTTGCTAATCCAATATCGACGCACATATTATTGAAGGCATCTTCGAGCTGCTCCTTCATTGTGTTCTTGTGCTTTTCAATAACTAACCGTAATTGCTCCGCCTCAAAATTCTCCTTATATTCATTTTTCATTCTCAACTGAGTTCTGTCATAGAAATCGTTAAAAACAACACTTATTGATACTGTCTTTGAGTAGAAATCGAGAAATTTAAGCAATTTAACAGATCCTAACTCTGCTCCTTTTTCCAATCGTGCTACTGAGCTTTGGCTCTCGTCCAACTTCTCTGCCACCTCTGCTTGAGTGAGACCTAAGAATACTCTTACATCTTTTAATCGCTCACCTAATACACTTAAAGTTAACTCGTTCATAATTTATAGTTTTATATAATCAACTATTCAGAACCTCCTGGCACATACATCGAACCTCTTCATTGATGCGTCTAAAATTCTCAGTTAATATCTGTTCTTTTTTATCTCCAAATGAGTAAAATCTTGGCAAATTTACAT
>JBCQUZ010000123.1:0-5430 GCA_047173645.1 Rikenellaceae bacterium | reverse complement strand
AGTGCAAAATGCTCTAAAATTCCTTCGGGTAGAAGGATGCTTATGGGATCTAAATTCTCTTTCATGGCACAAAGCTAAAAATATTTATTATTTTTCTCCACTGGAATTTCAGATTGATCCACTTAATATACTGATTTTGTGGGTGTTTGGTCGTTTTTGCTTCCGCACTTGGCGGAGAGAGAGGCTCACTTGATTACGCATTATAGCTATTGATAATCAATGAGTTATATCTCAAATTTCTATTTGTTAGCGGATAACTACATATCCACTTGCACTGCTTTGCTTTAATTTGATGCCTATGTACCTGGTTTCTAATTGTTTGTATTGTTAAATTTTGTTGTTATTTTCTCTGTTATTGCTCAAATTTAGCTGTTTTTGTGGTTATTTATAAGAGCATTCAAATATAGGGCTTTTTATTGTAATTTGCAAAAAAATGATTTCTGGATTTATGCCTATTTCGTCTTTTGTGCCATTGTGATTAGCGCACCTGTGGGACAGACAAATCTACAATAGGGCTTTTGAATAAATAGCGAAAGAATCAAGAATATTGCCGCCATAATGAGTACCGCAGTCGATGCCGAGGAGATGATAAAGGCTGAGAATATCTCATAATCCATCAACTCGAAACCTACTCCAAGCCACATTATAAAGAGGAGTGCAGCAAGTATATAGTACCTCAAATTATTAAGGAACTTTGCGACTTGTGGTTTAATCTTTATCTTAGTGAGTGGCACACGAGAGATAAGCTCCTGAGCAGAACCCATTGGGCAGTGTAGGTGGCAATATGAACCTTTTTTACCCAATAGCGGAACAATTACAACCACGCACAACATCGCAAATGAGACTATCGAGAGTGAAAGGTTTACCCCATTTGCAACCCACGTAGTAAAGGTTGCGAGCGACAAGAACGATCCACACCAAAAACCTAAGACGACAACATTTAGCACTAATTGCAGAGTCACAAGCGGTTTGCTACGTGATTTAACAAAGGTCAAAATTACACCCGAAAAAATCACCAATAGTCCCAAAACATCCTTTAGTCCGATATTCGACAGAGGGTTGCTACTCACAGCCTCGACACTCGCACCATATTGCGCTGCACGCTTTACATTCTCGACAATCGCTACGGATGTATATGTAGCCCCAGAAACGCCATCGACGCTCATCGTTGCAGCATCCTTTAAAGCCACACCATTCCACCGCTCGAAAAGACCGCTCTGCGCTACTTGATTCATAAAGCTCGGAGTCTCGCTATTTTTCCCAACCTCGACTCTTTGAATAACATCATCTTTGACGTAGAGGCTCACAGGTGTGCGACCACCAAAGCCGATAACGTCCTTGCCAAGGGTCAAGCTATTTATCACTCGCACGCCATCGGCAAGGGTCGTCTCGATTGGCTCGTCGGTCTTATCTTCGTTGGCAAAGAGATCGGAGACCTCCACACCTGCCACTCTACCATCACGAACGATTGCAATGGTGGCGAACATCAGCACGACGACAGCCAAGTTGATTATATATTTTATCCTCTCGACCATCGGCTCTAATATCTATCGTAGTGAATCTTAGCTGTGTCCCATTTATCCTTGATTGTCGGCTCGCTGTCGGGGTAGCCAACGACAATTATACTGAGTGCGATTGTTCCATCGGGAAGATTCAAAAGTGAGCTAATTTGCCCCACACGATCCTGCTCAGTGTTGGGATATGCACCACACCAAACAGCACCAAGCCCCATTGAGTGAGCTGCCAAGAGGATATTCTCAGTTGCAGCCGAGCAATCTTGCACCCAATATTCAGGCATAAGAGCCTTTGCTGGTGTGCCCATAACTACGATTGCAACCTGTGCCTTTGCTGCCATATGTGTACCAGGGATAATCTCTGGGAATTTATCTAAAATTGCACGCTCCTTGACCACGATAAACTCCCAAGGCTGGCGATTTCCTGCCGTTGGGGCTGCCATACCTGCACGAAGTAGCTTCTCGATTTTCTCACTCTCAACTGGTTGCGAAGTGTAGCTTCTCACACTTGTTCTGCTCATAATTGCATCGTAGACCACCTCTGCTGTGTCGACCTGTGCTACTGCTGTGCCCTGGGAAGTTGTTGCGATTTTGAATGATAATACGACCAGGGCTACTGCCATTAAGATCGTAACTATTTGCCAGCTAAATTTCATATCTTTACTCTCCTGCTACTCTTATTATATCCTCGACTTCGTGGCGTGCAGTTGGTTGTGCGTGGTCGCCATCCTCGAAACCGTAGGTTATGATTGAGGCTACGGTCTCGCCCTCTGGAAGTCCAACGATCTCGGAGATTGCAGCGTCGTCGATGATTCCAAAGATGCAAGTGCCGACCCCTTTAGCGTGTGCCGCCAAGCAGAATGTTTGGCAAGCGATGCCTGCGTCGAACATCTCCCACTGAATTGCAGCCTTTGAAGTTGCCACCTTGTAGTCACCAAGCGTTCCACTCTTGCCTTTGACGTAGCTTAACACCATTACACCTTGTGCATTTTTTAGGGTATTCATATTGTATGCAAAGCCGTTTACACCTCGCTCATAAATCGCCTTAATCATCTCGTCATTGTCGACAATCGTGTAGCGAGCCACTTGAAAATTTGCCCACGATGGTGCCCAACGACTTAGCTCTACTATCTCGCCCATTAGCTCACGGCTAACCTTCTCATTCTTGTATTGGCGAACGCTTCTGCGCTCTTTAATCATCTCGATTGCATTCATTGTTTTTGATGTTTTGATTTATACTATTTTTGTCTGGTGCAAAGATAGTGCAAGTTTATAGCTCAGAAGTTGTATCATTTTTGGAAATATCGGTACAATTATCATAAAATAGCAATAAACATACCGCAATAAGACCAGAATATCAATAAATACTCTATATTTGCATCATAAACTATGATAATCAGACAATGGAGACAAGAACAATAGATAACCTTATCGAGGTCGAGATTCAAGACTTGGAGTCGTGGAGCGGCAGACCGCATATGAATAACTTTTTCGAGATTGTCTATATCGAGAGCGGCGAGGGTGTGCAGTGTATAAACTACCACAAGGCGGAGTATGGCGCAGGAAATATCTTCTTGCTGCCACCTCTCAACTGCCACTCATTCGAGATTGCAAAGCGAACGAAATTCTACTTCATAAAGTTCACCGACAGCTATTTCAAGAGCCACAAACTCACCGACAATGATGATTGGTTCTCAAAAATCGCCTGCATCCTTGCCTCATATAATCGTGTGCCAGGGGATATAATCTCCTCCGAGGCGGAGCGTAAGATGTTGATTAACGCAATCGAGTCTATTCACTCTGAAAATATGAAGCGAGATAAATATTCTGCCTCGATTCAGATGGGCGCTATCATCTCTATACTCAATATCTTAGCACGCAATATCGAGGCAAGATTTCCACTCGTAGCGGAGTGTAAAGGGGGTAAGATGTGCGAAATTATGCGCTACATCAATGATAATATTGGCGATAATGCACTCTTGAAATCGGGGGTGATAGCTGAGAAATTTGGCATATCAGAGCGATATATGTCCGACTACTTCAAGCGACACAGCGGAACGACCCTCTCGGAGTATATCAACAAGGTGAAGATCCGCCTATCGGAGACCTATCTGCTACACTCTAACCTCTCGCTCAAAGAGATCGCCTACCGACTAAACTTTGCCGATAGCTCCCACCTCTCAAAGTGTTTCAAGCGCCACTATGGTGTGACAATCAAGGAGTTCAAAGCCGATCCTCATCTCTGCTATGCTAAGGGGGTGTAGATCGTAAGGGTTACTCTGTTATTACCCAACTGCCTGTTTTGTCTGAACCTTGTCGTGAGATCTTACCTTCTTCTTTGAGTCGCTTTACCTCTCTTGCTACTGTACTCCTTGACTTATTAGTGGCTTTGGCTAGCTCATCTAGCGTAATCTTGTTATTGCAGATTATGGCTTGCAGTACTGGATTTACAGTGTCATTTACAGTGTTATTTACAGTGTCATTTACAGTGTCAGCACCTGCTAATATATGTAGATTACGATTCCTAAGCTCATTCTGCTCACCCATCAAAAGGTTACGGAAGAATAGCTCGATAAATTTGGGTATTGCAAAAATTCCCTTCTGGATATTCTTATAATTAGCTCTCACGAGTGCATTTCTGAAATACCACGAGTGTGCTGTAAAGGTATCGTTTGCAACATCAAATCCAAGTGTCCTCAGATATTTAATCACAAACAATGCGGTTGTACGAGTGTTACCCTCCTCAAATGGATGTATTTGCCATAGGTCAGAGGTGAATTTTGCGATATGGCGAACAACATCGTCCTGCATAAGATTGCGGTAATCGAAATTCTTCTCTTGCGTTAGGTCGTATTCGATTGTCTCTCGCAGGTTTATTGCATTGCCATAAATCACACTTTCGCTATCTAACACCCACTCTTTCTTCGAGATATTGTACTCTCTAACCTTGCCAGCGTGAGTGTAAATTCCCTCGAAGAGTCGCTTATGAATAGAAAGATACTCAATAACTGAAAGGTTGAATGATTGCTCTGAAAGTATCTCGGTGATTCTCGCTGCTACCTTATCAGCCTCCTCTGTTCTGTTATTATTTGCCTCTCGCTTATCAACGCTTTGGTAATAGTTATCAAGTTGAGCCTTAACCTCCTCAATAGTTATATCGCCCTCAATGTGGGCGCACGCTGTTTCACGAAGATACTCCGATGTAGTAAGCCCATCAACCTGCTGCAAACCAATAGCAGTACGCCAAGCTATACCCCTCTCACGTAATTCTGGCTCGCCTTGTCGTATATACTCATCAAAATTTATCTCCTTGTGTCCCATTTATTGCGATTTTATAATTGTAAAGATAGTGAATATTTCGCAAATATGCAAAGTGGGTTTTAACCACATATCGTTATGTTTAAATTGTATGCCAGGTACATATATATTTGCAATGCGCTTGGCACAATTTTAGAATAGATGAGGGCAAGTCTCATAAGGGGCGAAATTAATATCTTAAAATTATGTCTTATTTAAATTTATTACTGTCCGATAAAAACCAAAGAGCGCAACAAATCAGTGTCGAGGATAATTCCTTGGCACTTTTTTGTTGCATGTTAAAATTCAAGCCCCCTAATTGTATACAATAATCGAAAAAAGGGCCACCAAAATAATTGAAAAGTACACCACTATCGCGCCCTTTAGATATTTGCAAAATTAGTTATTATTTTGAATTTTCATCTCACTGCAAACTAAAATCTCCTTTATCTACTAACATTTTCCACTAATCAACTTTTTCGTCTCCTTGAGGCGGTACGACTCACCCGTCATATTGACCAATTTTGCTCTGTGAGTGAGCCGATCGACCATCGCTGTGACCAACACCTTGTCCTTCACAATCTCGCCCCATCTATCGAATGAGAGGTTCGTGGTGATG
>JBCQUZ010000122.1:0-5482 GCA_047173645.1 Rikenellaceae bacterium | reverse complement strand
TTAAATCTTCTGCCTTTGTAGATGTTACCGAGACATTTACTCAACGACTACACAGCAACAGAGCCAAAAGCCAAGAGACAGATGATTCTGCTCTGGTCTCAAGGTTCTACATCCCATACCTTGATGCACTCAACGGAGGTCGCTCTCTTAGAGGGCAGCTATCGTGTTTTCTCGCATCAACAGGTGTGGGTAAATCGCATATAGTGAAACATATCGGAGTGAGGGCAATCATCGAAGATAGCCTTCACGTACTGCACTTTCAGTTGGAGGGCTCGGAGGAGGAGGCACTTAACGCCTACTCTGGTGGTCTCATCTCTAAGAACGCCTACCACTACGAGAAGGGTGCAATATCAGACAGAGAACTTGCCAGCCACGAAAAGATGATCAGAGAGATAAAAGGCTCTATCTCTGTGCGCTGCTTCCCACGCTTCAATGCTCGTGTATCAACTCTTGACATCAAGAATGGTATCGCTGAGTATCGCAAAAAGAGTGGCAGACAACCCGACATTGTGATTATCGACTCGATGGATCTACTGACTGATGCCTCACGCAGAAGTTGGGGTGCTGAACACGAAAGAGGTAAACGTATCGCAGTGGCTAACGATCTCAAGGATTTGGCCTCTGATGAGAAAGTGTGGATGGTAGTAACCTATCAAGCCACCATCGAGAACCGAGATTGGCTCAACAACGATAAGAATGTGCTGACAGAATACAACTGCTCAGAGGCAAAGGGTCTCTCACGCCCCTGTACTCACCTTATCAGTTTGAACCAAACCTCAGCTGAGAGAGTGCAGAACCAAATGCGCCTACACGTTGCCAAGGCTCGCTTCTTCCGCAAAGGCTCAACCATACGCATAGCAACAGATTACGACAACGAGGTATTCTGTGATATAGACCGAACATTATCCCTAAATCCAAATGACGATGAAGAGTATAACGAAAATTGAGAGTAAGCGAGAGCAATGGAAGTTTACTTCCAAATTGCCGAGTGTGAACAATTTATCCACTATGGATAGGGAGCTAATAATTAAGGAGCTTGCGAGGGAGCTATCGGCACAATTAGATGGTACACGTAAGAATCTGATTTGTGATTGCCCCTACTGTGGCAAGAGCAAGAAGTTCGGAATCTACATCGGTACACCCACTGAGCGTAAGCCTATGTTCGCCTCGCACTGCTTTTCGTGTGGTAAGTCACACCGAGATGTTAATCGTCTATTGTTGGAGATTGGTAGAGGTGATTTGGTTGTTGCCTCTACCGTTGAGCTTAACGCACCATTGGAAAATCTACTATTCCCACTTCATAAGGAGGATGAGATAGAAGATGATTTGGTGGTGGTTGAGCTACCTGACTTCTACAAGCGTATGTTTCAGCACCCATACCTCAAAGGAAGAGGGTTCACATTTGACGACTTTGAGTATTTCCCTGTTGGGGTTACAAGGAGTTTGAATTGTAAGTATGATAATTATGTGATTTTCCCCGTGATTGATAATAGCGATACGGTTGGCTATGTTGCTCGACACCTATGGAGCAAAGGTATGATTGACGACCACAACCGAAAGGCAAAACGTAGAGGAGAATACACCATTCGCAGGTTCAACAACTCCATAGAAAATAACTTTTCCAAGCTGCTCTATAACTATGATGCAGTTAAAGATCGAGAGACCCACACGGTGATAATTGTAGAGGGAATTTTCGATGTGGTGGCACTCACTCGCAAGCTCGACCTATACGACAGAGTGGATATTGCAGTGGTGGCGACATTCGGAAAGAAGGTGTCACATATCCAAATATACAAGCTCCAAACCAAGGGGGTGCGCACCGTAATTATCGCCTTTGATGGTGATGCTGTCGATGCGATAAAACATATAGCAACAGAGCTATCGCAATACTTTAAGGTTCTCATTGCCGACATCTCAGACCCCTCTATGGACTGGGATGATCTCGATATTGATGAGGTGAATAAGATATTTACAAACCGACTAAAAAGCGTGATAAGCTACAAACTTTCAAGAATATGACAAACCTAACAAAATGGCTTAAAGCCAATAAGATAGTATATAAACAAGTTGATGAGGAGGTGGTGTTGATTGAGGATTTTGGACTAATGTACTTAGCTGACATATCTTCGCTCAACTCCATCATCAAGAACGATGAGTTCAACCTACCCGAAAGCCCAGAGGTGCTTATCGAAGAGGGAATATTTTACGTTGCCTTTCCATTTGGAGATAACTATTACTACTATGACCTTCGAAAGTCTTTCAAGTTCAATCTGCTAAAATATATTGGCAAGCGAAAAGAGCCTCAATCATATATTCCCTTTGTGCACCTTGGGGCTCATACTCCTTATGAGCTACTAAATGCCTCTGGGGATATTGCTACACTCGTCCGCAAGGCTAAATGTTTAGGTCATACCGCCATCGGAATATGTGATTTCAACACGCTGGCAGGAACGCTCACGCTTCAAAAGGAGTGCAAGGCAGCAGGTATGAAGCATATCTTCGGCTACTCATTCATCTTTGAGCATCTCGATGTCAAGGTTGATGCAAAGGTCTACGCCATTACTCAGCGAGGGTTGCAGAATCTACTTCGCATCCAAAAGGCGATAATGGTGGACTCCGATACTCACACCATCTCATTCGACACCCTTATGGAGCATAGCGAGGGGTTGGCTTTGGTGATTGGTAAGCTCGGTGGTGAGTGGTTATCACAGAATCGCTATGTGGTGCCGATGCTCAGGAGTAAGTTCGATAGAGTCTACTTTCAGGTGGATCTCACAGAGTACAAGGCGGAGCGTATAGATGTCGAGGTTCTACACTCTGTAAAAACTTATTTTCAAAATTTCTGCAATCAATTAACCCCTTCATTCGAGGTTGAGCCTATTCTTATATGTGATAGCTACTATCTCGACCGTGATGATGCACGTAGTAAGTTGGTTCTTAACAAAATCGCTACTGGTGCAGCACATCGCCAAAGTGAGGAGCAATATTTCAAAGATGTAACTGAGCATTGGGGTGTGATTGCTCCTCTGTTTAATGACCAACTCTTTGTTGCAAAACTCTTTAGGCGTATGTGTCAAAACACGGTTGAGATTGCCGAGGCTGCCACAGCAAAGTATGAAACAGATAGAAACTTTATGCCGAGGTATGATATGACAGAGAATGAAAAGCAAAAATATGGTGATAGGCACTCGATGTTCCTCTCTCTACTTGAAGATGGGTTTGAGAGGCTTGTGCTACCATCACAAACGGAGCAGTATCGAGAGAGGCTTAACAAGGAGATCTACATTTTGGAGAGTACCGATAATGTGGATTATCTATTGGTGCAGTATGACACTGTGAATTGGGCTCGTCAGAATGATATTCTTGTGGGTTGCGGTCGTGGCTCGGCTGGAGGCTCATTAGTGCTTTATTTACTGGGGATTACACTTATTGACCCGATCAAGTACGACCTGCTTTTTGAGCGTTTCCTTTTGCCAGAACGTGCAGGGCTATACCCAACCCAGACCACAAAGGTTGTCGAGGGTGTGGAGTCAAGCAACTATGTAGAGATTGAGCTGGATAACGGTAAAGTGATCAAGCTTGATAAGGATGCTCAACTATTGGTCAAGCGTGGTGAAAGCGAAGTAACGGTGTATGCCGATGAGCTTAGAGATGACGACACCTTAGTGGTAGATAATCGAGACCTATTGTGGAACGTAAACTATTTTGACAATGATACAACTTTATAATGGCGATTGCTTAGAGGTTATGCCACAGTTGATTGCTGAGGGTATAAAGGTCAATTTGATACTTTGTGATTTGCCATTTGGTGTAACTAATCATAAGGATGATAAATGCTTGCCTTTTGACAAGCTATGGGAGTGCTACAATCGGATTATTACAGATAATGGAGCGATAGTTTTATTTGCACAAGGTCAGTTCTATGTAGACTTGGTGAATAGCAATCGCAAGATGTTCAAGTATGATTTGGTATGGGATAAGCAACTCTCAACAGGTTTTCTAAATGCCAACAAAATGCCACTACGTAGACACGAGAGCATAGCGGTGTTCTATAGGCGACCACCAATCTACAACCCTCAGAAGTCAATCGGTAAGCCGAACCACTCCAAAGGAACGAAACATCTCACAAAGGAGCTATTCAACCAAAACTATGGCGAGTACAAATCCATTGAGAGCGAGAAGAGCGACCTAAAGCACCCAACGAGCATAGTGAGTTTCCAGAAACCGCACCCCTCAAAGTGTGTGCATAGAACGGAGAAACCGATAGCCCTTTTGGAGTATCTGATACGAACCTATACCAACGAGGGAATGACAGTGCTTGACAACTGTTTCGGCTCGTGTTCCACAGGGTTGGCAGCTCTCAACACAGGGCGCAACTTCATCGGGATAGAGATAGATGAACACTACTTTGAATTAGGAAAATTGCGATTAAGTGAGAACAATCAAACTTGTTTGAATTGTCGAGTGTGAGCAATTTATGTAAAACAACGACTAAATGAAAATAAATAGAGTAACAATAAAACAATCAGCAACACCTGTAACCACCCTCGATACAATTGTCGGGGATGGTTATTTGCAGGGTGCAGGTGGATCACTTGCAGACGTAGATACCGACTACCAGTCTGATCGACGTGGCGAGGTTAAAGATTATTTGGAGCGTAGATACAACGTGAACGGCAAACAACGAGTATTCTCAGCAGGCACAATGACGACCCTCAAAATCAAGGCTACCCTCAAAGATGTAGCTCGTGTTCACAAAGTGCCACTGAACATTACCAACTACATCTCAGCAATCTTTGAGGATGATAAAATGACGTGGGGCGATTTGTTCTTGCTTGCATCTAAGACTCCAAAAGTGCGCAAGTTTATACACGACTATCCACAAGTGATCGAAGATATGAGAGGTATTATGGGTGGGCCACGTTCAGCATCGGTTCACGCCTCGGCAATCCTCATTACTCCCGACACAAAGGATGGTGAGAGTATGGAGTGCTTTGATTATACACCGATCAAAAAGGTGGACGATATTTTGGTTTCTGAGTTCGATGGTTATTCACTTGATGAGGTTGGACTTCTGAAAAATGACTGTTTGGGTATCAAGGAGCTATCGAAAATTAAGCAGACTATCGAGGAGGTGAACCGTATCTATGGAGAGGAATTGACCTTTGAGGGAATCGTTACAGGTTCGCTCGATGATGCTAAAACCTTTGAGATTCTTTCGGAGGGGCACACCCAAAACGTCTTTCAGTTTTCATCGAAGGGTATGACAAAATTTATGATGGATATGCGCCCAAGCAACATCAACGACCTTATTGCAGCAGCGGCACTTTATCGCCCTGCACCTATCGAGGCTGGTTCTACTCAGCGTTATGTGGATTGCAAACGTGGTGACGTAGAACCCGAATACCTATGGGGAACTGAAAACGCTTTGAAAGATACCTATGCCCAGCTCACATATCAAGAGAGCCTTGCACAGATCGCA
>JBCQUZ010000121.1:0-5487 GCA_047173645.1 Rikenellaceae bacterium | reverse complement strand
CGGGGCCTGAAACAGAAACATTGATCACCATTTCTTGTGGTTCTGAGGGTGTTGTCCATTTCACCCAAACGAGCTGTCCATCGCCGCTAGGGTAATACACATTGCTCACGCTGTACCTTGTTCCATCAATGGTGAAGTATACGGTGGTATCATCGTCTGGATCGGATTGACCACCACTGACATAGACAGAGGTAATGACCTCGGTATTGACTCGATATTCATAGTCGTACACCGATATTTGTGGTGTTTCTGGTTCTTCTTCAAAACGAACAACACCCAAGCCGAGAGACGACTTAATATCTGCATCCGTGGCAGCTGAAGTTGTGCTGCCAGTCCACGCAGGATAACCCAAATCGCTGACCTCTAAAAACATGGCAAGAGGCAGGTTTTTATGGGTTAGTGACACCATTGAAGATCGGAGTGAACCACCTACAAGTTCATCATACATGGCGGCCTCCGTAGCAGTAGTTGCAAGATAGACACCTTGGAAATAGTAATAGGCAATGGGTTCGAGAAGCAGTTTATAGTCACCATTGATTAACGTGTCATAGTTAAAGCCAGTGATTTCTGCGATGGAACGAATGACTTGTTCGTCTGTGAAATAGCTTTTGATTGCATCAATGTTGCTTGTACCACTGGAGCTTACGATAGTGGGCAATGACTGTGATGGATTGTAGTAATTATAGCTGTCTTGGTGTGCTACTAGGGAAACTCCGTTAGTGTATTGTAGTTTACACACCTTGCCGAAATGATAAATAGACGAGGATATCGTGTTGTTGGTTAGGTCAATGGGGGTTGTCATAACCGCATGATCACTAGCTCTTACAACGGTGACACGAACGCCATCCATACCGGGATTCCAATAGCTAGTGCTTGTACCATCGCCCATGCTACCACCACCAGAGTCGATATTTCCATCGCCCACTGCAAATGCTGTCATGGTAAAACTGAAAATCATGAGCAAGCACAGGCATAGAGCAGAGAGAGTTTTCTTCATTTTCTTTCCTTTCTGCAAATAAAAAATGCACAGCCGAAGCCATGCATTTTCTTGCGTTTTATTTAGTCCATGATACCTACTTTGTTTCCGTTTTCATACATATCGTCTACATAGGTGCCTTGGTTTTCGCCACCGACAATCACACTATCAAACCCCGGCAAGCCACTACCACTGCTTTCTGTGGCAATTTGATTTTCCACTGGGGTTGGTTCTGGATTTTCTTCGGTTGGTGATTCTACTGGGATACCACTTGGTGTTTGCGTTGGATCAGAGAGCTGTTCCTCGGTGTAGGTAGGTTTTTCTTCCACATCTGGCTGAATGGTTTGCTCTGTACCCACATCATCACCACTGGTGGTTTCATAGGTGGATTCATCTTGTATCTCAATCTCTGGTGGAGTGATGAGATTTTCTTCTGTGCTATCAGGCTCATCCACTACAATATCGGTGGATTCCACCTCGTTTTGTACGATGCCTACATCTTCTGTTGCAGGTGATTGGAACTTGCTTGCAATCAATACGATAAGCACCACGCTGATGATGAGTCCTATCACAATGACGAGTGATTTTTTTGTTGTATCTTTCATGGGACACACTCCTTTTCATTTTTTTGTAAGCCAAACATTACCACAAGTAAAGTAAAATAGCTATATGCAATAGCAACGAATATAGCATTGCAAAGTATACATACCTAAAACTTCGGTATATATCCTGCTGTGGTCTTAAGGCGAATGGTCATAGATGGTAGAAGCTCACCACCAAAGGACACTGGGACTTCAAGGGTGATGTAGCTGTCTATTTCAAAACGCTGAGTGGCACTGTCGCTTGTGGCAAGTGGCGCGTTTCTAACATCCACATCTAAACTATATACAGCAAATTCAACCGATCCATCAGCTGTTATTTTCTCATATATTCCATTATACTCCAAACCCAATGTGTCAGCAAGACGACCATATATATTCCCATAATCTAAGGATTCTTCAAAGTCATTTGCCACTGGCTGATAGCCACCAGAATATCCCTCACGGATGCCATGATATACTTCATCATAGTTTTGTGTCACGGTTGCAATGACAGCATCTTGTAGTGCATCACGCACACCTTGGGCAACAATCATCAAACGCAAATATTCGGATATACCTGTGAAAAGAATAATCAGCACAAGCACAATGGCAATGGTCAAGGGAAAGCCTTCGCCTTTCTTTGAACGCAGGATTTTTCTTATTCTGGTCATTTCCAATACACCTCACTTTTGCCACTGGCATCGGAACGGAGGTCAATGGAAAACGAGCCAAAATCACCGAACAAACCTATTTCCACAGGCAATACGACAGTGACTGTGATTTCATCGCCCAGTTGAATGTATCCATAGTCAGACCATGTGACGGTTGGTGAGATGCCCAAATCATCACAAAGTTTGTTTTCAGCTGCAGTGGTTTCTGCTCCGATTCGCCCTGCAATTTCAGCCTCACGGAGTATCTCGGTTGCAAAGGTATCCACCTTTTGCTTGGCGATATACGCAGGGAACACACGGACAGCCATTGCAATGACAAGCATGGCGCAGAGAACCAAGACTACTGTGTCCATGTATCCCTCACCACGTTTGTTTTTTAGTATTTTAAACACGTTTCACCTCCTAGAATAGTGTTCCGAGAGAACTGATAATCTCGAAAATAATAATCACGATATAGGTCATCAAGAAACACATCAGCATAACAAAGGAGAACTTTCGGATTTTAGGCGGTATCTTCATGGCTTGCATTTTCAGATTTTGCAGTTCCAGCTGCTTCATGTCGTGGGCAAGCATTTGGAAGTATACAGCGCCATCATCACCACGCAGTACCGAGATCAGTCCACGGACAATGTCGGAGAGCATAGGCGAGTTGATACGAGCTTCAAATCTTGTCAGTGCTGTTTCATAGCTTGACGAGCGCATATCAGCTGTTAAAATATCAAGTTCCTTTGCAAAGGTTTCGTTGGCACTATGTTTGAAGTTCTCTAAAATCTTCAGTACATCTCGACTGTTTTTCAGCTCTTGTGTAATGGTTGCTACAAATCGTGGCAGCTGACTTTCTATGCTTTCTCGCTTTTGGGCAAGTAGTTTATCGGCACTGCCCAGTTCCTTAAAATAGGTGAAAATCGCAAGCACCAATAAAACAGGTGCCGCCATCGGCAATACCAATAGACAAGGGATTACAAACACACCCATGAGCATGGCTTTTACGATGCAAGTTGCCATGTATTCCTCTGGTGTTTTAGAGATGCCAGCGGCCGACAAAGTATTTTGTAGTCGAATTCTTTTGTACTCATTGATAGTGATTATCTTAGATAACTTTAGACTTAAATTGCCAAGGGCAACATCTATGCCACTGGCTTTTTGTTTACCACGATTAGAGGCATTGATAATCGCCTTTCCAGTGGCAATGGTGGGTAGTTTCAGCACATCTGCAAGGACAAAGAAAATGCCAAGGCTTAGAAACACACCGAATAAAAATAGAAATATTGTCATTTTCTCACCTACCTTTTATACTCGATTGGCTGTGTCAGCTTGATTACAAAGGCTGTTGACACAAAGATTGCAGTGCCACAAATGGCAAGAACAATCTGTCCTGCCACTGTAAACATCAAGGTATGATACCAGTCTGAATTTAGGAAATACAGCAAGGGAATATTGCAAACCACCAAGGCTACCATTGTCAAAAACTCCTGTCGTGGAGCTGTTACCAATGTTTCTAGCTCCCCATTTACGATACGCATATCGCTAAGTTTGGTGGTGATGGGTGTCAGTGTGCTTTTCAAACTTCTATCGCTTTGGCACAAAATCACAGCATCTACCCATTCACGAAAGACAGGGTTATCAATCTTAGGTTTCATCTCCTGTAAGGCGCTGATGATGTCGGGGTTTACCATCTTGATCTGATACAAAAAGCTCTTGAGCACCGATAGCACTGGTGGATTTAGATAGGCAATGTTTTCTTCCACTGCAGTCATGATGTTTTCGGTTCTAAGATAGCCTGTGGTGATGATGCTAAGTGCAGTTTCAAGCTCTGAGGAAATATCCTTTTTGAAATGGGTTTGTGTCAGCCTTACATACCAAAATGGCAAAAACATAAAGCCGATTGCAAGGACAGGTGCTAAAAACCAGTTGCCCATCATAATGGCAAGGCTTGCACCCACCACAAACAGAAACATAGACAGCGCAGTGATCAGTGGGAACTTGTGGCTACGACCAGTCATCTCTAGGATGGCTTTGGTTTCGGCAATCTCACGTTTAAAATAGGATTGTTTCTTCCTTTTAGTGCTTTCGTTTAGGCTATCTTTCAAAGTTTGTGGTTTTTCAGATAACGCCTTAAAAATGCTTTGTGTCATATCCATAGGAGATATTTTCAACAAAACAAAAAGGCCCGTGATAAATCCCATACAGGCCAGTAATAATATAAAGTTCAAGCTATGCCACCTCCTTAAATTTTTCAATTTCTTTCATGGGCATACCATTTTCTAGCAGTCGTTTGGCTAGGTTATCGGAGATGCCCTTGGACTTTTCATGGTGACCTTCGATGATGAATTTGCCATCTTCGATTTTGTTTTCTGTGATGATGTACTGGAACAGGCTGTGATATACCCTTGTGCCATCACCCGAAATCTCAATCTCCATAATCTCCATCAGCCTACGTTCTTTGTTTTCCAGTTGTTTGCAGAACACAATAATGGGATAGGCTTCGGTCACATATTGCATTAGGGTATCGTCACTCATATCCACAGCACGTTTGCAAAGAGATACCATTCTTCGTGGCACTGCATCGCAAGAGTTTGCATGGATGGTAGTTAGCACCGCAATACCAGTTCGAGCTGCTTCTTGGGCGGCATTGGCTTCTGGACCACGCATCTCACCAACCACTGAAATGTCTGGGTTAAAACGAAGCATAACATCCAGTAGCATGGTTTGGTCTATTTTCTGCTTATCGTTATCGCTCTCACGAGTTAGGGTGTGAATGACGGAGTTTGCAACCTTACCATTTTCATCGGTTCGCACAAGGTCAAGTTCTCGTGATCCATTCTCAATGGTGTACACACGCTTATGGTCTGGAATGGTGGTCAGAAGATAGCCAAGCATTGTGGTTTTACCACTGCTTGTTGCGCCTGCAACGCATACTGAAACGCCATAGCGAATGATGGTTGCAAGAAAGTCAAGCATTTCATCTGTGGCAGTGCCACGACTGGTGAAGTCCTCTTTCTTCATGGACTGTGGGTTTACAATACGAATGGAGGCTGCAATGCCCACATCTTCATCTACGATGGGTGTTTTCATCACAGCAATACGAATGTTTTTAGATAGATGCCCTAGCACCACAGGTTGTGCGTTATCAAGAACGATGCCACTGACATGGAGCATTCTTCGAATGACGTTGATTGCGTGTTCTGGGGAGTCGAAATGTTCATCTAACTTTTTGGTTTCACCACTGGAATATTGCACCTCAATGTCGTTCCAGCTA